>JALSJH010000083.1 GCA_026989455.1 Chromatiales bacterium
ATGACCTACACCCAGGTTATATCGTGATAGGCGATATGGAGTTTGCGGTGAGTCCCGCTACCCGGGTCTACACACCACACTCGCGCTTCTCCTCCCTAAGAGTGCTCAAAAAAGGGGCGATGGTTGGCTTCTCTCTGGCGGAGAAGGGAGATGAAATGATTCGCCAAGTCTCAGAAATATGGGTATTGCCAGAGGGTTTTGGCCGAGGGGGTAGCGAAGAGTGAAACCAAGCCGATACAGCCAGGGATTTGGTCTGATTGAGCTGATGATTGTGGTGGCCATCTTTGCAATTCTGGCCATGGTTGTGGTGCCCAGCTATACCCAGATGGTGCTAAAAAACCAACGAGTGGATGCCCGTGAAATGTTGCTGGACGTCGCCCAGGGGCAGGAGCGCAATTTGTACACCGCAGGAGTCTACGCCGGCGACCTGACCGATCTGGGTTATGATGCTGCCACGCCACTCTCTGATGAAGGGCACTATAGGATCTCGGCGGCGGTTGTTAATAATGCCGCTGCTGGGATTAACACCTTTGTGCTCACGGCGACCGCCATCGGTTCACAGGCACAAGATACCGACTGCCTCACCATCAGCCTCTCCTCCATTGGCTTGAAAAGCTCAGCCCCTCAGAATAACTGCTGGTAAATAACGCTCTTCCAGGTAGCCACTTAAGCCGCCATACGGCGATTCATTTACCAGCAGAACTCGAGTGATAAGTGCATAATTTATGGATTATCTGGGTTAAGATGGTCTCATGTTAATTATCTCCAACACGGTTGCCATTCCACTGCATGAAATTGAGTGGAGCGCCATTCGCGCCCAAGGCAGTGGCGGGCAAAATGTTAACAAGGTCTCTACAGCGATTCACCTGCGTTTTGATATTCGCGCCTCCTCCCTGCCTGAACACTACAAGCAACGTCTGCTGGCACTCTCCGACCAACGCATCAGCAAAGAGGGTGTGGTGGTTATCAAGGCACAGAGTAGCCGGAGTCAGGAGAAAAACCGGGAACAGGCGTTACAGCGTCTGGCAGAGTTGATAAAAAGTACCGCCATCGTCAAAAAACCCCGCCGTGTCACCAAGCCCAGTAAAAATTCACAGCGTAAACGCATGGACAGCAAAACCCGGCATGGGAAACAGAAAGCCTTGCGTCGCAAGGTATTAGACTAAGGAGTCTCTGAGTAAGTCTGGTTGAATTTAGGGCGATTTTAGCCAGCATAAAACAATCATGGCTTGATCAGAGCTTCCATAAATAAGGAACTTTTCACATGGCCAACAGTGCGACCATCTATAAAGCCGTTATCAATATTACCGATATGGATCGCAACTACTACGCTGAGCACTCACTCACCATCGCCTGCCACCCCTCGGAGAGTGAGGCACGAATGATGGTTCGGTTGCTCGCATTTATCCTTAGCGCCGATCCCGCCCTTCAGTTTAGCCGGGGGCTATCATCGCAGGATGAACCGGCCTTGTGGATAAAGAGTGAGATTGATGAAACGCTGCTCTGGATCGACATCGGTCAGCCGGATGAGAAGCGTATTCGCCAAGCTTGTCAGCGTTCCCGGCAGGTGATTATCTACACCTATCAACCTCGCTCGGTAACCCCCTGGCTGAAACAAATTGAAGATAAAATAAAACGCTTTGATAACCTGAGCATCCAACACCTTGAACAAACTACCGTTGACCAACTTGGCTTATTGGTGAAACGAACCATGCAGCTGCAATGCACACTACAAGATGGTGAGCTGTGGATTAGCGATGATTCACAGCAGGTTCATATTGCACTTCAATCCTAACTTGAATAATTCTCAGATAGAAATGCAAGTGACGCACAGCAAGCGCTTGTTCAGCATGCGCACCTCTATCCGATAACTAGGCTTACAATTCAAAGCAACTCCAAAGGATCACTATGCAATACCAGATCATTCCGGTCACCTCATATCAACAAAACTGCTCTTTAGTCTGGTGTGAGTTGAGCAAAAAAGCGGCACTGATTGACCCGGGTGGTGATATTGAACGGCTACTCTCTGCTGTTGATCAACACGGGCTGATACTCGAAAAAATACTCCTCACCCATGGGCATCTGGATCATGTGGGTGGAGCTAAGCAAATGGCAACACAGCTGGCGATACCCATTGTCGGCCCTCACAAAGAGGATCTGTTTTGGCTGCAATCACTACCACAACAAGCGGAAATGTTTGGCTTTGATGCGGCCATTGCCTTTCAACCCGACCACTGGCTGGTGGATGGCGAGAACGTCTCAATTGGTGAGCAGCAACTTGAGGTGCTGCACTGCCCCGGACACACCCCAGGGCATGTTGTTTTCTATCATGCCCGAGCGCAACTGGCCTTTGTGGGTGATGTTCTTTTTCAAGGTTCTATCGGTCGTACCGACTTCCCCAAGGGAGATCATGAGCAACTGATTCAAAGTATTACCGAAAAATTGCTGCCACTGGGTGATCAGGTAACCTTTGTTCCCGGCCATGGCCCCTGCTCAACTTTTGGCCATGAACGAAAACATAACCCGTTTTTGACCGGCGATTAAAAACCTTACCAATCAATCGTTTTTATATCGATTGATCGCCGTCATAATAAAACCCGGGTTGGCGGATACAGCATCATATTAGAGGGCAACAAATACCGTGAGTTTTACCGAACTTTCCATGAATTTTGGCTTGGGATGGAGCGTGCTCTCTATCGGTTTTCTACTGCTGGCTTGGTACGACGCAACCCAGTCGAATAGCTCGCGTCATCGCACTATTATGATTTTTATGGTGCTTGGTTCTTGGCTGTTTGTTATCAGCTACCTGCTTCGTTACCTGATCCCCGGTGAGATGCCATCACTACCCGATCCACTCATGCTCACCTGGCTGACAGTGCATGGCTCCATCGCCCTGATACCCTCAATAGGCGGCCCGCTGATGATCTGGGCACGATACCAAAAAGGGGGTTCACCCCTGGCGCAACGGATTAACCAGAGCCATCGGAAAATTGGCAGAATCATTATCCCAATTTGGCTCTTCACCCACATGGGCGGCATTGCCAACTACTGGTTACTGAGCTGATGGGTTTTCCATGTGCTTGATAATCTGAAACAGCGGTGGGTTGTTGGGAATAAGTACCCCTTTAACATCAAAACTCGGGAAGCCGGTAGCCGCCACAGAAAAACCAGCTTGGTTCAGCTTCCCAATAAACTCATCACTGGCCGACTGCTGTTGACTCACCACATATTCAACATATGGAATATTTGCACGGCGCAACTCGCCTCGCTTCTCTTCGCACGAGCTGCAACCGGTAATAGAGTACATAATCAACTGGTCGTGCTCAGTCAATTTCACCTCGGGATGCTCAACCATTAAATTATCCAGCGCCAGAAAAACAACCAGTGCTGAAAAAGCCAGTATCACTACATAAAATTTACGCTTCATTCTATTCTTACCTCAAAAAACCACCGATACAATTGACTACCTAGCTGGACCCTATTCCCGCAACCGCCAGCTGGGTTGTTGCTGTTGATCAATCAACCCATAATCAAGCATCCACTGTTGGGTATCCTCCGCATCTTGCTCAAACCAGGCTTGCGCCGAACCGAGACGAAAGCTGTAACCCCACGCATCCATATCCGCAAACATCCGTGCGCGGCCACACTGAGGAATATGTTCAGAGAGCAGAATCTGTAGATAGTTGACCCCGTTCTCCTCATCATAATCACCCCCGGCATCGGTATGCAAGCCATCACGACGTGATGCATCCATACAGACATAATGGCACGCCTCATGAAATGCAGAGTGCAGCGGTGTATCGCTACGGATCAGCAGTCGATTACCGATCAAACCCGCTTCACTCTTCCCCCAATAACTACCGGGAATAGCTGCGCCCTCCGCCACCCACTCCACCACCATGCGGTAGCGAGCCAACAGCGCCTCAAGCACCAAACGATCAACATCACCACACAACAGAACCATAACGAACCCTCAATCCGGATATTTAATAAGTTTGCGCAAATATCGCGTAGCATATTGGTTTTACAGGGGAATTTCCGAAAAACATCCGTATCAATGGTTACGGACGATGGAGGGAACATCCCCTGTAGTATTATATAGACAAGCGAGATTGTGCATAATTTATGAATTATCACGAGTTAAAGACCTCATAGTGCCATGTTACGCTCTAAAAAGAGATCGAAACAATATGCTCAAACAGTTGTTCACTATCATACTACTGCTCTACTCTGCGGCCTCACTTTCGGCGGAGTGTGTGGTATTACTGCATGGATTAGCCCGCACCGCCAACTCCATGAGTGAACTGGAGCAGAAGCTGACAGCAGAAGGTTATTATGTGGCCAATATCGACTACCCCTCTCGAAAAGGTGAGATTGCCGTACTGGCTGAAATTGCCGTTGGCGATGGCTTAAGTCAGTGTCACGAAAACGCCGCAGCCCCCATTAACTTTGTTACTCACTCATTGGGCGGTATTTTAGTGCGCCAATATTACAAAAACCACCCTCTTGGCAAGCTCAAAAGAGTCGTCATGCTAGCCCCGCCAAACGGTGGCAGTGAGGTGGTCGATAAGCTGAAAAACATGCCGGGATATAAGCTATTAAATGGCCCCGCAGGCGGGCAGTTGGGGACAAAGAGTGGTGATATTCCCAAAGCGTTGGGGCCGGTTAATTTTGAGCTTGGGGTGGTCGCCGGCACCCAGTCAATCAACCTGATCCTCTCCACCTTTCTTCCAAATCCAGATGATGGAAAAGTCTCGGTGGCGAGCACTCAGGTAGAGGGTATGTGTGGATTCATCGCCCTGCCTGCTACCCACTCATTTATCATGAGCAATGACCAAGTGATCACCAATGTTATTCACTTTTTAGCTTATGGCGAATTTAAAAACAACTCTGCCCGCAATGACTGCAAGGCTGGCTTTATAAAATGAGCCAGAGTAACTCATGCGCGACCTCACTTCCCGAGTTCAAGTAAGTAAGCGTATAACCAGTTACGGTCTCTTTGTTAACCCCCGGGTTAGTTTTACTGCTAAATTAACAACTTGTCAGGAGCGCCTATTGTGACCTGAGAGTCAGACGAAGTTTGGGGATTTACATTATTGCTCTATCCGAGATAAAATGGTGGATTGAGGATCAACGAATGGGCAGCTTTTGCGCTGCCTTTTGTCATTTTAGGAAGAGCGTTACTTGCTTTTTTTCTTAGGGGAAGGGTTTTGCACAACTCAATAATGCCAACCTATACGCGGTTACCGGTCAGTTTTGAGCGGGGAGAAGGGCCGTGGTTATGGGATAGTGAAGGCGATAGATACTTCGATGCGATCAGTGGCATCGCTGTGTGCAGTATTGGCCACGCTAACCCCCAGGTTGCCGAAGCGATCAGCGAGCAGGCGAGTCGCCTAGTGCATACCTCAAATCTTTATGGCATTCCGACTCAACAGCGGTTGGCCGATAAATTAACTCACCTCGCGGGCATGCAGCAGGTGTTTTTTGGCAACTCGGGTGCCGAGGCTAATGAAGCGGCGATTAAAATCGCCCGCCTTTATGGCCACAAAAAGGGGATCAGCAACCCCGCCATTATTGTTGCCGAAGGCAGTTTCCATGGCCGTACCTTGGCGACGCTCTCCGCGACCGGCAACCCTAAAGTACAGGATGGGTTCACCCCTTTACTTGAGGGTTTTGTACGGGTTCCTTATGACGATATTGATGCGATTGAGGCGGCTGCCCGCAATAATCCCAATATTGTCGCGGTACTCTTTGAACCCGTACAGGGAGAGGGGGGGGTCAATATCCCCGGTCGCGATTTTCTCAGTAAACTACGGGCAATTTGTGACCAGAATGACTGGCTGATGATGCTAGATGAAGTGCAAACGGGCATGTGCCGGACGGGCGAGTGGTTTGCATTTCAGCACAGTGACATTACACCGGATGTCATGACACTGGCTAAAGCGCTGGGTAATGGTGTACCGATTGGTGCTTGCCTCACCCATGGTAAGGCAACGGGCATTATGGGTGCAGGCAACCACGGCTCCACCTTTGGCGGTAATCCGCTTGTTTGCCGAGCGGCGCTGGCGGTGATTGATGTGATGACGCAAAGCGATGCCAAACAGTGTGCCAAGCAGGGTAGCCAGCGGATTGTTGATGGGCTTCAGGCTGAATTGGCGGCACTGGCGGGTGTTGTCGATATTCGCCATCACGGCATGATGATTGGTATTCAGCTTGATCGCCCCTGCACTGAGTTAATCCAACAAGCACTGGCGCAGAAGCTGTTGATCAATGTCACCGCTGGCCATGTCATACGCTTGTTACCGGTGTTGCTATTGAGTGACCGCGAAATAGAGCAACTCGTCACTGGCGTTAGTGCGCTGGTGAAGAGCTTTTTACGTTAAAACTGACCCAAGGATGCATCGATGGCACTTCGTCACTTTCTAACTCTGATGGACTTCAGCTCTGATGAGCTCAACGGCTTAATGACTCGCGCCATTGAGTTAAAAGCGATGCAGCGCCGGGGTGAAATCTATGAACCCATGAAAAACAAGGTGTTGGGGATGATCTTTGAAAAATCATCTACTCGCACCCGTGTCTCATTTGAAGCGGGCAGCGCGCAATTTGGTGGCCATGCCATCTTTTTATCTCCCCGCGACACTCAGTTAGGCCGTGGTGAACCGATAGAGGACTCTTCTCGGGTCTTGTCGAGCATGGTCGATATCATCATGATCCGCACCTTTGAGCACGAAAAAATCGAACGTTTTGCGGCCTACTCTCAAGTCCCGGTTATCAATGCGCTAACCGACATGTACCACCCGTGCCAGCTGCTGGCTGATATGCAGGCCTACGTTGAGCAGCGTGGCTCGATTAAAGGGCGTACGGTCACTTGGATTGGTGATGGTAACAATATGTGCCACTCCTACATCAATGCCGCACGTCAATTTGACTTTAAACTGCAGATTGCAACTCCGCTAGGTTACGAGCCCGATGCCGCCCTGGTTGCCGCTGCCGGTGATGCGGTGAGTTTAGGCAACGACCCACAAGCCGCTGCGTGTGATAGCGACCTGATTGTGACCGATGTGTGGGCCAGCATGGGGCAGGAGGAGGAGCAGAAGGCACGCGAAGCCAGCTTTGCTAATTTCCAGGTCAATGAGTCATTAATGAAAGCGGCAAAAGCGGATGCACTCTTCATGCACTGCCTGCCCGCCCACCGAGGCGAAGAGGTGAGCGCCGGGGTGATTGATGGCCCGCAAAGTGTGGTTTGGAGTGAAGCAGAAAATCGCCTTCACGCACAAAAAGCATTAATGGAATTTCTGCTTAAGGAATCTCTGATTAAGTCTGGATGAATTTAGGCTGAGAGGAAATTGCTCTCATTTGTTCCGAAATGCGCAGTAATAGTCGCTCTATGGGTGCAATTTTCGGGATAAATGAGGGCGATTTCAGCCAGCATAAAACATTCATGACTTGATCAGAGCTTCCTTAAAGAGGCGAATAGGTAACCAAATCAGAGTGCAATAAGTCGTGACCATGCCAACCTAAGTCTACTCCAATCGTCACAGAGGCCTCCTTGAATTGGGGATTCGGCCTTAATTAAAACAATATCCCGCAAGCAAAATGTTAAAATTACTTTACAAATGTCACCGGTATGCCGTTAGCCTAGCAGAGAGCACTTTTAGAGGTGCACTCCCCACCATAAAAATAAGCGCTACCAGTTAAAATACGGAGTCTTCATGTGTGCAGTTAAGAGTGATACCGTTCAAAAAGCGACCATCGATAAACAGAAAGTTGAAGAGCATTTATCATGGCTAGATGATGTTGATTCGATGAAAACGCAGCAGATAAAGCAGAATATGATAAAAAGTCTGCGCTACCTCAATAACGTGGCACTCTCCACGCCCTATCGCTATCAGCTGATGATAAAGCTCTATAAGCAGAGCAATGCGCTACTCAACACATCAGAGCGCGATGCAAAAAAAGCACGCAATAGTATCTCTGTAAAGCTCACGCGCCACCTGATTCAGGAGAGCATCAACGGCTACGACATTATTATCAAGGAGCTGATGTCGGGCGGTGATCCTGATCTCTACCAAGAGCTGCTCTCGCAAAGTTTTTGTCACACGCTGCGACTTGAGTCACGCTATTTAATGGAGCACTACCTTAACTACGAGCCCATTAGTAATGATATTTGGGATAAAATAAAGTTACTTTATCGTCAGGCATTGGAGCTAAAGCTTGCCAGCATGCCGCTTTACGATAAAACAGGTGCAGTGCAGACGGTCGAAGAGGCGTTTATCGCGGTACTACTGTTTGCCGCTATCAATCCGTTTCGCCTCAAGCAGAATGAGATTCTCAGCAGCTATCATATCCTCAGTGAGTGGGCTCATCAGTGCCGTGTCGAGCCATGTGATGATAAGTGGCACTCTGATGGTGAGTGGATTATCTGCCTCAAGTCAGACCGCCCACCCGAATACCTCCCGTTAGAGCAACAACCCGAAGAGACAGCGGGTCTATTGAAAATCAATATTGACTCAATCCTCGACAAAGACATACTGCAGGCGGAAAAGGGTGACCAGGGAGATAAAAATCCCGAACATACCAAACTCAAGCAGGTGTTGTTGGATCGGTTGCGTAATGGCTGGACGATAATGCCACCCCGCAGCTACGAACGCCGCAGGAACTTTCAGGAAATGAGTGTTGCGGTTAGCCTGAATAACTGCCATCAACTGCTCATTGAGGATGAAGTTCAGCTTTCAACTAATCACAGTCCTACCTGGTCTCTACATCTTGCCAACCGTTGGTTAGAGGCGGAGGTTGAGCCTCAAAAGCGCATGCTGAATGAAATTAATCAGATCGATGTGGGCATTGGCGGCTATGGTTTAAGCTGCCCGCAGAAGCACACAGACAAGTTGGTGAAGGGGAGCCTGTTATTGATTCGAAATGCCGATGACAAAGAGAAACCATGGAGTGTTGGCATAGCGTGTTGGAAACAGACTTATGATGACAACACAGACGCTGTACTGGGTATATCCCTACTCGCTAAGGATGCGGCACCACTGATCATTACACACCCCAGCAGTGAGAAAGATAGTGGTGGTTTACTTCTACCCCGCGGGAGTTTTGATAACCCGCTAGCTACGCTTATATTGCCCGAAAAGTATCAGGGAGGCGATATTATCGAGTGTATAACTGCCCACGCCCAGGTCAAAATAGAGCTGCTCGAAGTGTTGAAAACAGGGCCAGATTTCCAGCAGTTCAGCTATCGCCTTATTGAATAGCCTTTGACCACGCAACGGCCGCCACATAACAAAAAGGGCACACCTGCCAAAGCAAGGTGTGCCCTTTTTAGTCGTACCGCAAAATGAAAGGGCGGCACGACAATCCTTCAACTGCCGGAATTACAAGCCAGTGATATAATCGGCCAGTGCTTCAATCTGCTCATCGGTTAGTTTTTTAGCGATCGGAGCCATCATGCCGGTACGGTCTGAAGTGCGCTCGCCAGAACGAAAGTCCTGTAGTGTTTTAGCCAGATAATCAAGATGCTGCCCACCAATGCGAGGGAATAGGTTACCTTTTCCTTCGCCGCCTTTACCATGACAGCTTGCACAGGCTAGGTCGGCATAAATTTTAGCGCCTTTTTGGGTGATTTTGCTACCCGTTGCTTCACCTTTCATAGCGCTCTGTGCTTCAAAGTAGGCACCAATATCCAGCGCATCTTGTTTGCTGGCAACCATGTAAGACATACCTACCATTGTCTCGTCGGTTCGCTTACCGTTCTGAAAGTCGAAAATCTGTTTAGCGGTATAATCAGCTTGCAGTCCAGCCAGCTTGGGAAAACTGGGCACTACACTGTGACCATCTTCACCGTGACAACCAAAACAACCGGCTGCCAGTTCTGCGCCATTTTCCGCATTGCCCGCTGCACCTGCCACTGTCGATAACGATAATAGAGCTGCCCCCATTAAGCCTAATAGATGACGCTTTTTCATTCTCTCCACCCTCAGTAATATTTTTTTGATTTATTCTGCAAACCCAGCCCGCCCCTTTGTACGAGCCATAAAGTGAACCCAATATACCCAACAAATATAAATGGGTCAAAAGCGATCATGCAATGTGGCTCATTAAGGAAGCTCTGATCAAGCCATGAATGCTTTATGCTGGTTTAATCAGAGACTCCTTAATGCCCAAAAAAACCTTTTATTTTGAACTTTTTTCCAGCTGAGAAAGGTCACGCACCGCACCACGAGAGGCGCTGGTGGTCATTGCCGCATAGGCTTGTAGTGCCACACTGACCTGGCGATCACGGTCAACCGGCATCCAGGCTTTTTCGCCTTTTGCATCCATCTCGGTGCGGCGATGGTTCAGCTCATCATCACTCAGGTCCAGGTGAATCGACCGGTTGGGGATGTCTATTTTAATGCGATCACCCTCTTCCACCAGTCCGATAGCTCCCCCCTCAGCCGCTTCTGGTGAAACATGGCCGATTGATAGCCCTGAAGTACCGCCAGAAAATCGGCCATCCGTTAATAGGGCACATGCTTTCCCCAGCCCTTTTGATTTGAGGTATGAGGTGGGGTAGAGCATCTCTTGCATGCCTGGGCCACCCTTCGGCCCTTCGTAGCGAATAATCAACACATCGCCCTCGTTGATTTGGTCATCAAGAATCGCCTCGACGGCGGCATCTTGGCTCTCAAAGATACGAGCGGGGCCGGAAAAAACATGGATGCTCTCATCAACACCGGCGGTTTTAACAATGCACCCCTCCTCAGCGATATTGCCAAACAGTATTGCCAAACCGCCCTCTTGGCTGAAAGCGTGGGCCTGATCACGAATACAGCCTGACTGGCGGTCATCGTCCAGACTCTCAAAGCGCTCAGACTGGCTAAAAGCTTGCTGGGTGGGCACGCCACCGGGGGCGGCGCGATAGAACTCTTTCACGCTCTCATCATCACTGCGCATCACATCCCACTTTTGCAGCGCCTCACCCAGGGTGGCACTGTGCACCGTGGGAATATCCGTGTGCAGTAGTCCTGCACGGTCAATCTCGCCTAGAATGCCAAATACACCGCCTGCGCGGTGCACATCCTCCATATGATACTCTTGGGTGCTGGGAGCCACCTTGCAAAACTGTGGTACTTTGCGTGACAGACGGTCGATATCCGCCACTGTAAATTCAATGCCCGCTTCTTGAGTGGCGGCCAGCAGATGCAGAATGGTATTGGTTGAACCCCCCATGGCAATATCCAAACTCATGGCATTCTCAAACGCTTTAAAACTGGCCACTTCGCGGGGCAATACTGAGCTGTCATCCTGTTCATAGTAGCGCTTCGCCATGCTGACAATTTCACGCCCTGCACGCAAAAACAGCGCTTTACGATCGGCATGGGTCGCCAGCAGTGAGCCGTTACCGGGCAAGGAGAGTCCCAGCGCTTCCGTCAGGCAGTTCATCGAGTTAGCAGTAAACATACCGGAACAAGAGCCGCAGGTTGGACAGGCTGAACGCTCCATGATGGCAACATCTTCATCTGTCTCATTGGGATCAGCGGCAGAGACCATGGCATCCACCAAATCCAGCGCCACCACTTTACCTTTGATCGTCGCTTTGCCCGCCTCCATTGGGCCACCCGAGACAAAAATAGCCGGAATATTCAGGCGCATCGCCGCCATCAGCATACCCGGGGTGATTTTGTCACAGTTGGAGATACAGACCAGCGCATCGGCACAATGGGCGTTACACATATACTCGACCGAGTCAGCGATCAAATCGCGAGAGGGGAGTGAATAGAGCATTCCACTGTGCCCCATGGCGATACCGTCATCGATGGCAATGGTATTAAACTCCTTTGCCACTCCGCCTGCTTTCTCAATTTCGCGGGCGACCAGCTGCCCCATATCTTTAAGGTGTACATGGCCAGGCACAAACTGGGTAAAGGAGTTGGCCACCGCAATAATCGGCTTGCCGAAATCACCATCCTTCATACCCGTGGCACGCCACAATGAACGGGCACCCGCCATATTACGACCGTGGGTGGAGGTTTTAGAACGATAATCAGGCATGAAAACTCCTCAATTTAAACTTTTAAAATATACAACGGCTTATCATCGATAGCCGGGGGCTGCCGGGCTTAGCCGGCAATCGCATCTCGCACGTTAATCAGTTTTTCTCGCACCTCGGCCGCCAACGCTTCAACACCGGGCTTGTCCACTAACCCCAGCACCGCTGACGGATCCATAAAGGCGACAGTAATCGAGCCATCTTCCTCGGTTCGCACCACGACATTGCAGGGCAGTAACAGGCCAATATCAGCATCCGCCTCAATTGCCATCTTCGCTAGTGACGGATTACAGGCTCCCAGGATGCGATAGGGAAGGCGGTCATGATCAAGCTTCTTTTTCATTGTCGCCTGAAAATCAATCTCGGTGATAATGCCGAAACCCTCTGCTGCCAGCGCCTTGGTGACACTATCAACCACTTCATCAAACTGCCCAGAAACATTTGTTGCATGAAAACCGTACATAATCATCTCTCCAGAGTGGTTAATGAATCTCTTATCATTACTAATCTATAGGTTAAATGGTGGTTTTTGATGGAAAAGGGCTTGATCAGGGCCTTAAGTCTCTTTGTTGTGAGCGCTCTCATATTGATACCATATCTGGTATGCCTGTTCACTCCAGAGCGATTGGAACCAGGCAATCAATGCCTCTATTTCATCATCACTGATTTTATCACCCATTGCGGGCATGTTTCCCATGCCACCGGGGCTGCCATTTTTGATCACACCGATTAAAACAGCTTTGGGATGATGCCAGGTGTGGCCAGTGCCATTTAACGGCGGTGCTGGATATTTACCATCCGGCCCCTGCACTTGCCAATTTTTAGAACCCACCGCATCCACGCCGTGGCATCGTTTGCAATGTTTCTCGTAAATCGTCTTTCCGGCTTCCAGAAGTTCAGGGGTAAAATTCCTGGGGGGGGCTTCTGCTTGAATATCTGCCGTGTGGTTAGCGTGATCAACGCTATCACAGGCCAGCAACAGCGTGCCGATGACCACTAAAAAAACAACTCGCATCTCATCTCACCTCATAAGGAGGCTCTAATCAGGTCATCCAGACTAAATCAGAGCTTCCATAACTGTTACCCAACCCGGACAATTCATAAATTGCCGCGTCTACTTTCGATGCCTCTCCGATGTCTACTTATAGTTATCATAGTTTGAATCAGTTACCACCTGCACCCCCATGCTATGCAGTATCTGAGTTAATCTCTTCATTCTACGCCGACAATAACTTATCGACCACAAAAAACTCTCTCCTACAGTGCGCGATCCAGCCGTCGATAGGAGATCGCTTCACTCAAGTGAGATGTCTGAATCTCTTCACACTTAGCTAGGTCAGCAATGGTGCGGGCTACCTTAAGAATGCGGTAGTAGGCCCGAGCAGATAGCCCCAAGCGGTCAATGGCTCGAACTAACAGCGCCTGATCTGCTTCATTCAAGAGGCAATGCTTTTCAATCACCTTATTACTCATGCGACTGTTAACTACGCCACGCAACTGCATACGCTGGCGCGCAGTAACCACCCGCTCCCTCACCTCTGCACTGCTCTCTGAGACAGCACTACTTTGGGCACCTTGTAGCTGTGATGGTGGCAATGCCGGGACTTCGATATGTATATCCAGACGATCCAGCAGTGGCCCCGATATTTTGCTGCGGTAGCGTTGAACCTGTTCACTGGTACAACGACAACGGCCATTATAATGGCCATGGTAGCCGCAAGGGCAGGGGTTCATCGCGGTAATCAATTGAAAACGGGCGGGGTACTCCGCCTGACGCGCCGCACGGGAGATGGTGATACACCCAGACTCCAGTGGCTCGCGCAACACTTCCAACACCTTACGGTCAAATTCAGGCAGCTCATCCAAAAACAGCACACCGTGGTGCGCCAGCGATATTTCACCTGGCTGAGGGTTGCTGCCACCCCCCACCAGTGCCACGGCGGAAGCGGTGTGATGGGGTGATCGGAAAGGGCGTTGCCCCCACTTTTTTGTCTCCAGATGTGCGCTGCGTAGCGAGTTTATGGCGGCACTCTCCAGCGCTTCTTGTTCGTTCAATAGTGGCAATATGCCGGGCAAACGCAATGCCAGCATCGTTTTACCCGTCCCGGGAGGGCCGACCATCAACAAGCTGTGTCCACCGGCGGCGGCAATTTCGAGTGCTCGCTTGGCATGTGATTGCCCACGCACCTCAGCCAGGTCATGTGACGATTCGACGGGTTCTGCCATCAGCCCCGTCCCCTCGGCAATCGCCAACAGCTTTGCTCCTGACAGGTGGGCACATAAGGCCAGCAAGTGATCTACCACTAAAACGCGGCAGCCGCTGACCAAGAGCGCCTCGGCGCTGTTCTCTTTTGGCACCACCAGCGTGCGCCCCGCATCCCGAGCGGCAATCGCAGCGGCCAGCAAACCGGTGACCGGGCGCACGATGCCCGAGAGCGCCAGCTCTCCTATAAACTCATATTGATCCAGTTGTTGTGCAGGAATCTGCTCAGATGAGGCGAGTATGCCAATGGCGATGGAGAGGTCAAAGCGCGCCCCTTCCTTGGGCAGGTCAGCCGGGGCAAGGTTGATGGTGATACGCCGTGCGGGAAAGTCATACTGACTATTCAACAATGCGCCACGCACGCGGTCTTTACTCTCTTTTACCGCCGCTTCAGGCAGACCCACAATAGAGAGACTTGGCAGGCCGTTGGAGAGATGCGCCTCTACCGTCACCAAGGGGGCATCCACACCCACCTGTGCGCGGCTATAAACAACTGCAAGTGACAAAGGAATCCCTCCCAAAAGC
>JALSJH010000084.1 GCA_026989455.1 Chromatiales bacterium
TGTGTCCCTAGAATTTCCTTGTGTCCCTAGAATTTCTCTGTATCAAGCTCAAGGCGACTACCCCAAGGCTGAGCCGTTGTACCAGCGCGCGCTTTCAATTCTTGAAGCGGCTTTTCCTGACGGACACCCAAACATTGATGTGCTTAAAAATAGTTATGCGCGCTTGAAGAGAGATAGCGCTTTGTAGATTTTCCTGGAGGCTCTGATCAAGTCATGAATATTTTATGCTGGCCAAGAGGAGTTTAAGCGGGGAGTGCGTGCAAACCACGCAGCGCCGATAAAAAAAAGGCCGCGTGCTACGGGGGTAGCAGACGACCTTAAATAAGTAGGAGAAGAATCATTGCTAACGCAATAAGTCTTATCATTCGGTAATGTGTTGGCTTGCGCCATAGGGGCACATTACCTAGTGACGATATAAACAATACAATAGCCGTGCCAACTTTAAATACCCTTTAATAACAAAGGGTTAAAATATTACCAAAACTCTCCTGCGCGTGATATAACGCGCAGTTGCGGCATTTAACGCACCCTCTTCCCTCGCAATCCCTGCCCATTTTAGGTACCCTATCGCTTCCATCAAGTACTCTCGAAAGAACGGTAAGGATCCACATGAGCACCCCCGATATTAATCAAGTAAAAAGCTACCTCCTCGACCTGCAAGATCGCATCTGCGCGGGCATTGAGGCTGAAGATGGCCAGGCCACCTTCTTTGAAGATAACTGGAGCCGTGAAACGGGCCTCGGTGGTGGTGGACGCACCCGGGTGCTTACCGAGGGCAAAACATTTGAACAGGCGGGCATCAATTTTTCACATGTCTCCGGTGGTCAACTGCCCGCCTCGGCCACCGCGCACCGCCCTGAGCTGGCAGGGCGCGATTTTGAAGCGATGGGTGTCTCGCTGGTCATCCACCCCAACAACCCTTACGTGCCCACTTCACACGCCAACGTGCGCTTTTTTATCGCCCGAAAAGAGGGCGAGGCACCGATCTGGTGGTTTGGCGGTGGTTTTGATCTGACCCCCTATTACGGCAATAAGGAAGATTGCAGAGCGTGGCACCAAAAGGCCAAGGATGCCTGCGACCCCTTTGGTCAGGCACTCTACCCGCAGCTAAAAACCTGGTGTGATGAGTACTTCCACCTCAAACACCGTAATGAGCCTCGCGGTATTGGCGGCCTCTTTTTTGATGACCTGAATGAAGGGGGCTTTGATCGCTGCTTCAATATTATGAAGAGCATCGGTGATCACTATATTGAAGCGTATCGCCCGATTGTCGCCCGCCGCAAAGAGAGCCCATTTGGTGAGCGGGAGCGTGACTTCCAGCTCTACCGCCGGGGGCGTTATGTGGAGTTTAACCTTGTCTTCGACCGAGGCACCCTCTTTGGTCTGCAAACAGGGGGGCGCACCGAATCGATTCTAATGTCACTCCCACCCCTCGTGAAATGGCGCTATAACTGGCACCCCGAACCCGGCACCGCCGAAGCCGAACTCTACGACTACTATCTAAAGCCTCGCGATTGGATTAATGAATAGTATCTCCTATGGAACTATTCATAACCTACTTTATTAAAAACATCATTTTCCCACCGGGGGTGCTACTGTTCGGTTTCGCCCTCGGTCTGTTTTTATTAAAACGCGCCCCCAAAACAGCGCGCACTCTCTTGTGGAGCACCTTAACTTTCGGTTATCTGCTGAGCACGCCGCTGGTGGCTAACTTTTTAAATCAATCACTCGATATTTACCCCACTTTAAAACCCGATGCACTGGCCGATTATGATGCCTCTGCCATCGTCATTCTCTCTGCTGATCGATACCGCAACGCCACCGAATACGGTGATGACACTGTAGGCCGAGAAACCTTGGTACGGCTGCGTTATGGTGCCTATATTCAGCGCCAGACCCAACTGCCGATTATTGTTAGCGGTGGCGATGTCTTTGATCAAGGAGGGAAAACACTGGCACAAGTGATGGCCGACTCACTGAGCAGTGACTTCAATATTCAAAACGTAGTGCGTGAAGGGAGCAGTAAAACCACCGCCGAGAATGCACGTTATACCAAAGAGATACTCAACAATTTGGCAATAGAGCGCATCTTTTTAGTCACCACCAGCCGCCACATGCCTCGTGCAGTCAAAAGCTTCGAGAGCGAAGGTATTAACGTCATACCCGCCCCGACCCTACCCACACAGAGTGACCACGCCTGGTTTATGCAGATCATCCCCGCCTCATACGCGCTTCACAATAGCCGCAAAGCGCTGCATGAAGGGTTAGGGCTGCTCTGGTATAGCATTCGGCATTGAGAGGTCAATGATCCACCTGCAACTTTAAAGCCCCCAGCGCTTAAACCGATACCTTTGTGGAGTGCCAGAAGTAATAAATAGAGCAGAAATACGTGGTAATGTCTCGTAAAACCTGCATTTCACGCAGAGAATCATTCATCTCAAACAACGTTGTTCGACTACAAAAAAGGTCTCATCAATGCTCAATCACAAACAGCGACTACTGGGCTTATGCTTATCTCTCTGCATCGGAGTGGCGCATGCGGAGCTGAGTGTTGGCCAGCAGTTGGCACTGGACAGCAATAAGGGTAATTGCCACGCATGTCATGCACTTCCTGGTGCGCAAATAAGTGGCACTATTGGCCCCGAAATTAAAGCGATCGCGCAAAAATTTCCCGATATCAAGCAGCTACAGGCTTTTATTCGTGACCCGGCATTGAGTAACCCGAATACCATTATGCCCCCCTATGGACGGCATCGAATTTTAACGGAGAGTGAAATCATTGAAATCAGTGAATTCATTTACACGCTTTAACATGTCGTTTTCTCGTCGTCAGTTTATTAAGCGCCTTGTTGCACTCCTTCCCCTGGCAGCACTGCCCCATAACCTATTGGCGGCGTGGCCCAAGCAGGCATTTTCGGCTCGTACCCTTGAGGAGGCGCTAGCGGCGCTTTATGGCGATGAAACACCACAGCCAAGCGATAAAATAGATATGAAGCTGGATAAACGTGTCGAGAGTGGTGAGAGCATCCCGGTGACTATCCGCACCTCCTTGAACGATGTGCAGAGCATTAGTCTGTTTGTGGCCGAAAACAGCCCCCCCTTAGCCGCCACTTTTTATTTTGATCCGCTGGGCATACCCTATATTGCGACACGTCTTAAGCTGGCTAAAAGCGGTGCGGTCACTGCGGTCATTAAAACTAATCACGGTCTCTATTCGCAACAAAAAGAGATAAAAATTATCGAGGGGGAGTGTATTTGAGATGAGCAGATCGAGTATCACCATCCGCGCCAAACAGAAGGGAGACTTCACCGAAGTCAGGCTATTGGTAAAACACCCGATGCAGTCCGGAAAATGCCAGCTCGCGACAAAAGCGGAGGCCATTTTTATCCAGGAGTTGCGCTGTTTTTATAAAAAACAGCAGGTAGTGGTGGCGCAACTCGGTGTTGCGATTGCAGAAAACCCTTATTTTACATTTCGATTCAAGGGAGGCACCCCAGGTGATATGATTAAAATAAGCTGGGTTGATAACCAGGGAAACCGAGATGACCAGATTGCAGAAATACATTAGTGCCGTGTCATTTCAACGGGGTAATCATGCTCCACTCTATATGTGCATACTGTTTGTAGGGTGCTTATCCATGACGTTAAATGCTGTTGCAAGCCCCAAAGAGCACCAGCAGCAGCTACAAAACTATTTTCTAAAAAAATCACCGGCACTCTCACTCAACAGCTATGCTGAGGAGTACCATCACCGGGGCAACACCATCACAGCGTCCGGGCTTCCTCCCTACAGCCAATATACCCAACAGGGCAAAAAGTTATTCTCCGAGACTTTTTCCAATGGGCACGGCTATCGTTACTGTTTTCGTAGCAATGGTATGGGTATTGCCAGCGACTTCCCCTATTTCGATGTCTTAAGCGGCCAGGTTAAGACCTTGGCAACTGAGATCAACGCGTGCCGTGAGGAGAACGGTGAACCCGCTTACGCCTACGATCAGGCAGAGATGAAAAGTATTCATCTTTATATGATGGAGAGTTCACGAAGAAATATTACCAATGTGATCATGCCCAATGATCCGGCCGCTGAGGAGGCGTTTAATAAAGGACAACAGCTCTTTTTTTCCCGCCGTGGCCAACTGGATATGGCCTGTGCCCATTGCCATATCGATTTTTCGAATCAACGCTATAGTGAACAGCTGATCCCCCCTGCCCTGGGGCTTCCGTTGCGCATGCCCCGCTATGACAAAGCCAGTGATACCGTGACCACGCTGCATGAACGCTTCAATGAATGCCTGAGCTACACCCGAGCAAAACCCTTTCCGTTGCAGAGTGAAGTGTTGCGTAATTTGGAGTTTTATCTCTTTTACGTTAATAATACGCTGCCCCTTAACGCGCCCAGTATCAAATAATTATTAGAAGCCCACCATGAACAGTAAAACCGCCGCCACACCCCAACGTATTAAACTACCTCGCCTGATGCTGGTGCTGCTCTACGATTCACTTGCCATGGTTGGCTTACTGTTTCTGGTGGGTATCATCATGCTGCTGGCACGCAGTGGTGAAGCGGTAACTTCGGGGGATTGGCTGTTTAGGGGCTACCTGTTATTCAGCGTCTATCTCTATTACGCATGGTGCTGGAATCGGGGCGGCCAGACCCTAGGACTGAAAAGTTGGCGCGCTAAAGTGGTCACCATGAGTGGTCATAGCCTTGACTGGAAAACAGCCCTGTACCGTTTTGTGGGTTCACTGCTCTCATGGCTGCCGTTGGGTCTTGGCTATCTGTGGATTCTGTTTGATAAAGAGGGGCTTTCATGGCACGACCGACTCTCGGGAACTCAAATTATTTTAGTGCCTAAAAAAGAGAAGAAAAAAGAGCAATCAGCGCAGGCGGCGGATTAAAAACCCAGCAACAATAGAGATGATAATGGCCGGTAGAAACGCACTCAAGGGGGCATTAAACCCAAACACCAGCCCAACGTAGTTACTCGCTTGGTTAAGCAGCTGAAACCCCAAGCCAACCAACGTACCCACAAATATGCGCTGTGAAATACTAATGGTACGCAATGACCCCATCACAAAGGGGACCGCCAACATCATCATGATCAGGGTCACAAGCGGCGTAACCACCTTGCCCCAAAAGGCCATCTCGTAACGCCCTGAGGCGATCGCATTCTCCTGCAGATAGTTTATATACTGGTACAACCCCCACATCGACTGTGAGTCTGGATCAAGCTGCACCACCTCGATCATCTCCGGATCGAGCGATGTCTGCCACGCCTGCTGTGCGAGCCTGCTGACCGCCGCCCCACCGGTAAAGCTGACCACTTCAACATCCTGCAATTGCCATTGATCCTCTTTGTAGAATGCTCGTGCTGCGGTCGTGGCACTCAGCAGCTGGTTGTTTTCCGAAAATTGATAGAGGGTGATATTGGCCAGCTGATCGGCCATTATAATATCCCGCACCCGGATGAACTCCCGTTCATCTTTTGCCCACATTCCCTGCTCACCCTGTAGTGAAATCTTTCCGGTAATCGCCTCACTGCGCAGTTTTTGAGCCGACTCCTCTGCATAGGGTGCCACCCCCTCACCCAGCAACAACACCACAAACACCATCAGCAGCCCCACTTTGCTAACCGACCAGAGCAGGCGATTGAGTGAGACACCCGCAGCGCGCATCGCAATGAGTTCGCCATGACTCGCCAAACCACCCAACCCCATAATACAACCCACCAATGCGGCAATGGGAAAGAGCTGGTAGGCGACGGGAATCAGGCTTAAAAAGAGGTATTGTATCGCTTGCCACAGGCCGTAATTGCCACGCCCAACCGCATCCAACTCATCAACAAAACCGATAAAAGCAAACAGTGCCAGTAACACAAAAAGTGTAATGGCAACGCCGCCGATAATGGCATTTGCAATGTATCGATCAAGCAGCCTCATTTGTGTCGCCTAAAACGCTGTGGCAGCAGCTCATAGCCACCATAACGCCGTATATAGAGCGTTATAATCAGCAACACCGCAAGCAGGTGTATCCACCAGAGGCCAATCAGCGGATCCACCTTGCCTGCGGCAATCCAGCTCTTGCCCATCCCCAATAGATTGCTGTAGATAATGTAGGCCAGCAGTGCGATAAATAGTTTGCCAAATCGCCCCTCCCGTGGCGTGGTATAGCTCAACAGCACAGCCAACAGGGAGAGCAACAGCACCGAGAGGGGCATCGCTAGTCGCCAGTGCAGCTCTGCACTGTCTTTGGGGTCATCAGACAACCAGAGCTGCTCGGTTGGGTAGGCGCGACGCTTGCGGGATGAGCTGGTCACCTCAGGTTGCTCAATGCGAATTGAAGCCTCTTCATATTCGTAACGCAACAGATCACCACTCACCGGATCACGCTCAAAGCGGTAACCATCCTGCAAAACCAAATAGCGGTCACCGCTTTCACGGTCGACCATTTGACGCGCACGGGGGGCGCTAAAAACATCCAGGGCACCGTCACTTCCGCCCTGAATAAAAATATTGTACATCTCTTGTCGATCGTCTGAGATGCTCTCGACGTAGAAAACCCGATCACTCCCCTTAATGGTGTTAAACCGCCCCGCCGTGACTGCGCTCATTTCCGACTGTGTTGCGGCCTGATCCGTCAGTTTGTAGTAGTACTCCTGATTCAGCGGGTCGAGATAAAAGGTAAACAACGCCACCAGTGCCGCACAGAGCAGGGTGGGCCCCATCACCAGACGCAATAAACTGATACTGGGCAGTCCAACCGCAGAGAAGATGGTCATCTCATTATCTTTATAGAGCCTGCCAAATGTGAGCGTCACCGAAATAAACCAAGCAAAAGGTAGCAGCTGCCCCATCGCCTTAGCCAGTTTGATACCAAACAGCTGCAACACCATATCCGCAGAGACACGCCCTTCAGCCACAAAACCCATATAACGCACAAAGGTGTGCCCCGCCATGATCAAGACCAGCACCAGAAATACTGCACCAAAGGTGAATAGCAGCTCTTTCCAAAGATAACGTTTAATGATCAAAATAGGACTCGGTTAGGGTGTTCAGAGTGGGGCTGGATTAAAATGGTTACAAATCATTCTCATTTATCCCGATGTGAGCATCAATAGAGCCGATGAATCTATCGAGATGGTTCTAAAAAAACCACAATATGATAATCTTGCAGCCATTAAATCACAAAACTTTCACTCTGTTCTCTATTCTGAGAGATGCCAAAAAGGATCGTTATGAAATTTCAGGCCAAAATCGCCCAACCCGATGCGGTTAAAACGGGTTGTATTATCATCGCCTTATTTGAAGATAATCAACTCTCAGCCAGCGCCGAAGCCGTCAATAAAGCGTGTAATGGTTATATTGCAAAGTTAATTGAACGGGGTGATGCCAAAGGTGCGGCGGGTAAAGCGTTGTTACTCACCGGCCTGCACGGTGTCGAGGCTGAGCGAATTTTGCTGATTGGCATGGGCAAAAAAGAGCAGACCAGCGCCAAGCAATTTATGGACGGTGTCGAGGCCGCGATTGCCGTGCTAAAGGAGAGCCCTGCCCGCGATGTCTACTCATTCCTCACTGACGTTACGGTCGCCGATAAAGAGAGCAGCTGGAACATTCGTCAGCAGGTTGAAGTGAGTTATAGCGCGCTCTATAGCCTTAATCGATTTAAAAGTGAAGAAAAAAGCACGATAGCACTAAAGCACCTCCACCTCTCCACCCGAGATAAAATTGCGGTGGCCCAGGGTGCGGCAACGGCTCGCGGTGTTGCATTCGCAAAAGAGCTTGGCGATCTTCCGGGCAATATCTGCACCCCCCGCTATCTGGCAGAACAGGCGGAGCAGCTGGAGCAAAAATTTAGCCGTATTAAGAGTAAAATTTTAGATGAAGCGGCCATGCAGGAGCTCGGCATGGAGTCGCTGCTTTCGGTCTCTCGCGGTAGCCGCCAACCCGCCAAACTGATTGTGATGCAATACAGCGGTGGCCATCAGGATGATGCACCCATCGCCTTGGTGGGTAAGGGGCTTACCTTCGACTCCGGCGGTATCTCACTAAAACCCGGGGCACAGATGGATGAGATGAAATACGATATGTGCGGTGCCGCCAGCGTATTTGGTGTTATTCAAGCGGCAGCTGAATTAACACTGCCCGTCAATCTGGTTGCGGTGATTCCGAGTAGTGAGAACATGCCCGATGGGGATGCCAATAAACCCGGAGATATTGTCACCTCGATGTCTGGGCTGACCATTGAGATATTGAACACCGATGCCGAGGGTCGTCTGATTCTCTGTGATGCCCTCACCTATACCCGCAAATTCAACCCGGCAGCGGTGATCGACATTGCCACCCTGACCGGTGCTTGTATTATTGCACTGGGGGGCAAAACATCCGGCTTAATGGCCAATAACCAACCACTGGCCGATGCTTTGCTGGATGCAGGCCAGAAGTGCGGTGATCGCGCATGGCAATTGCCGATTTGGGATGAGTATCAGGAGCAACTCAAGAGCCCATTTGCCGACATGCAAAATATTGGTGGCCGCGAAGCAGGCTCCATTACCGCCGCCTGTTTCTTATCCCGCTTTGCCGAAGATTACCCCTGGGCTCACCTTGATATTGCCGGTACCGCCTGGATTAGTGGTGCAAAAAAAGGAGCTACCGGGCGACCCGTACCCCTGCTCATGCAGTACCTGATTGACCACTGCGACGCGCAATAAGGAGCAACTCCGGAGTCGCCGTACTCCCCGAAACCTTTATGACCCAAGTCGATTTCTACATATTAAATAACCAACCTGATGATGGTTTGGCGCTGCTCACCTGTCGATTAGCTGAAAAAGCGTATCTTAAGGGGCATCACGCCTATATCCACACCACAGATCAGAGGCAATCACAGCTGATCGATGATCTACTATGGCGCTTTAAAGAGGAGAGTTTTGTCCCTCACTGCCAACTACTTAACGAAGAGGATCAGGCTCAAGTCATGATAGGCTACGACCGTGAACCGCCCTTAGCGTTTGATCTACTGATCAACCTTGCCGAAGAGGTGCCGCTTTTTTTTAGCCGTTTTGTGCGGGTAGTCGAAATCGTTGCTTGTGATGAGGCGCAGAAGCTACTGGCACGCGAACGCTTCCGCTTCTATCGCGACCGTGGTTATCCCCTAAATAGCCACAATATAACCCTGTAGGCAACATCAATGAGTGAGAGACCAGAAGATCTGCCGACACTGCAAGAGCCAGTAGATACTTTTATTCTGGAGCAACAAGAGATCGCCATCCCGATCTTAAATGAAATGATTGATCAGGATGCGCTGGAGAGTCGTCTATTTGAAGGCGTTGAAATTCCAGCCACTCTCCAGGCAGAGCTTTCAGAACGCATCACCCATTTACTAACACAAAAGATTAATGATATTTTACCGACCATCCTCAGTGAGGTAGAGCAGCAGATCAGCTTGACACTGCAACAGCAGATCTCTGAACAGCTGCCCGAGATTATCAAGGAAGCTCTAATTAAGTCTGGATGAATTTAGGCTAAGCGGAAATTGCTCTCATTTATTCCGAAATGCGCAGTAATAGTCATTCTTATTGGTGCAATTTTCGGGATAAATGAGGGCGATTTCAGCCAGCGTAGAGCATTCATGACTTGATCAGAGTTTCCTTAAGGAAGCTCTAATTAAGTCTGGATGAATTTAGGATTAAATTAGAGTCTCCTTAAGAGCGCAATAGAAGCATCACACAATTAACAGCAAAAACCAGGTATCTAAAACGTAATGGAAAAGACTTACACACCCCACTCTATCGAACAGCGCTGGTATCAAACCTGGGAAGAGAATGGTTACTTCAAGCCCCAGGGGGGTGAAAACCCCTACTGCATCATGATTCCGCCACCCAATGTCACCGGCAGCCTGCATATGGGACACGCCTTTCAGGACACCATTATGGACACCCTGATTCGCTTTCACCGCATGAAGGGAGACAACACCCTGTGGCAGCCCGGCTCCGACCATGCCGGTATCGCCACCCAGATGGTGGTAGAGCGTCAACTGAACGCTGAAGGGGTCACTCGCCACGAGCTGGGGCGCGATAAATTTATCGAGCGCATCTGGGAGTGGAAAAACAAGTCAGGAAACACCATTACCCAACAGCTGCGCCGTATGGGCACCTCACCTGATTGGAGCCGTGAGCGCTTCACCATGGATGATGGCTTGTCTGAGGCAGTAAAAGAGGTGTTCGTCCGCCTGCATGGCGAAGGGTTGATCTACCGAGGAAAACGACTGGTCAATTGGGATCCTGTTCTGCACACCGCTGTTTCTGACCTAGAAGTCCTCAATGAAGAGGAGAGCGGCTACATGTGGCACATGCGCTATCCACTTGCCGATGGCTCCGGCCATCTTGTGGTGGCCACCACACGACCTGAAACCATGCTGGGTGATGCCGCCGTTGCCATTCATCCGGGGGATGAGCGCTACCAGCACTTGGTTGGCCAGATGGTCAAGCTGCCACTCAGTAATCGTCTGATCCCGATCATCGCCGACGAGTATGTTGACCCTGAATTCGGCACCGGCTGTGTAAAGATAACGCCCGCCCACGACTTTAATGATTACGGTGTCTGGAGCAATCATCGCAATGAAAACTGTATTGCCAACCAACCCAATGGTGGATTGATCAACATCTTCACCATCGATGCCGCCATCATCGAAAAAGATGATGAGCTGGGCGAACTGATCCCGGATGATTTCCACGGTCTGGATCGTTTCGAGGCACGCAAACTGGTATTGGAAGAGCTGGGAGCACTGGGGTTACTGGAGAAAACGGACGACCACAAGCTGATGGTTCCCCGTGGAGATCGCTCGGGCACCATTATTGAGCCTTTTCTTACCGACCAGTGGTACGTCAAGGTCGACGCACTGGCCAAGCCCGCCATCGAAGCGGTCGAGAATGGTGATATAAAGTTTGTTCCCGATAACTGGAAAAACACCTATTTCGAATGGATGCGTAACATCGAAGATTGGTGCATTTCGCGTCAGATCTGGTGGGGGCACCGGATTCCCGCCTGGTACGATGACAGCGGCGCTATTTATGTTGGTCGCAGCGAACAAGAGGTGCGTGACAAGCACCAGCTGTCAGACAACATCGCGCTCAAACAGGATGAAGATGTACTGGACACCTGGTTCTCCTCGGCACTCTGGACCTTTTCAACCCTCGGCTGGCCGAACAAAACCCCCGACTTGGCGACCTTCCACCCTACCTCGGTGTTAGTCACTGGCTTTGATATTATCTTTTTCTGGGTGGCCAGAATGATCATGATGGGGCTGAAATTCACCGGCGAAGTCCCCTTCAAGGAGATCTATATCCACGGACTGGTTCGCGATAGCCAGGGACAAAAAATGTCCAAATCCAAAGGCAACGTACTCGACCCCATCGACATCATCGACGGTATCGACTTGGAGTCACTGGTGCGTAAACGCACTAGCGGCCTGATGAAGCCCAAAGAGGCGGCCAAAATAGAGAAAGCAACCCGCAAAGAGTTTGCCGACGGCATCCCGGCCTTTGGCACCGATGCCATGCGCTTTACCTTTGCGGCACAAGCCTCAACCGGTCGTGACATCAACTTTGATATGAACCGCATTGAGGGGTATCGCAACTTTTGCAACAAGCTCTGGAATGCATCACGCTTTGTGATGATGAATCTGGAGGGACACGAGATTCAAGGTGATCGCCAACGCTCATCAGCCGACCAGTGGATTCTATCGCGCCTCAATCAAGTGATCGCCAATGTAACTCGCAATATTGAAGAGTATCGTTTCGACCATGCGGCACAAAACATCTATGAATTTGTCTGGAACGAATATTGTGACTGGTATCTGGAACTCACCAAACCGATCTTAAATGGCGACAGCTCGGAAGCCGCCAAACGAGGGACACGACACACCTTGATTCAGGTGCTGGAAAATATATTACGGCTAGCTCACCCCATCATCCCCTTCATCACTGAAGAGATCTGGCAACGTGTGGCTCCCATGGCCGGTGTAAGTGGCCAAACCATCATGCTGCAAAGTTACCCGGTAGCCGACAAGAGCCTGATCGATGACGCTGCCGAGGAGGAGATTCAGTGGGTGATGGCGTTCATCATTGGTATTCGTAAAATTCGTTCCGGAATGAATATTGCGCCCAGTAAACCGCTACCGGTGCTGATTCAAAATGGCTCCGCTGCGGATAAAACCCGGCTACAAAGTAGTCAGGATTTCCTCACCATTCTGGCCAAAACAGAGTCCATCACCTGGTTAAGCGATACGGACCAAGCACCCGAGTCAGCCACTTCACTGGTCGGCGAGATGAAACTACTGGTACCTATGGCGGGCTTAATCGATAAAGATGCCGAGTTAAAGCGCCTCAACAAACAGATCGAAAAACTGCAAAAGCAGATCAAAGGTGCACAAGGCAAGCTTGCCAACCCAGGGTTTACCGACAAAGCCCCGGCAGCCGTTGTTCAAAAAGAGCGTGATAATCTGGGAGATATAGAGGGGCAGCTGACGCAACTAAAAGAGCAGCATATTAAAATCATGGCCATTTAGCCTGAGTGCTCTGCAAGCCTATTAACACCGCTGAATCATTCTGCCAAGCACCAGTATTGCTGGGTATAACCAAGGTGGACAAATGAGGAGTAACGCCTTATTCTAATTGAACATTACGCCTATTAAAGAAATAGGCGTTTAACGCTTAATTAACACTACAGTTTTAATTCAACATGCCGACTGTAAAGACCTCTATTGACACATAACACCAGTGGTTTATACGCTTGCTTAGGTCTCAGGATTTAATTTTACAAGAATGAACTACCGACTCTACTCCCTCCTCACTCTGCCCATATCACTCCTCAGCACGCCCGTCATTGCATTCGAAAATGAAGATGGCTTTTATGATGAAGAGATACCCATCGTGCTGACCTCATCCCGACTTAAGCAACCCATCACCGAAGCCCCCACCGCCATGACCATCATTGACCGAAACAGAATCAAGCACTCCGGTGCCCGTGAACTGGCGGAGCTCTTTCAGATGGTGCCGGGAATGATCGTTGGCTTCAAAGCTGGGGATGAACCTGTTGTCGCTTACCACGGCATGTCAGATCAATTTTCCCGCCGTATGCAGATTCTCATTGACGGGCGTGCGGTCTATCTACCCGATGTGGGAGGCCCCGACTGGTCATCACTGCCACTTGTCATTGATAATATTGAGCGAATCGAAATAACCCGTGGCTCAAATGCGGCCACATATGGTTCAAATTCATTTCTGGGCGTTATCAATATAATCACCCGTCACAGCAGTGAATCAGTCGGACAACACCTTAATTACATCAGTGGTGATAACGCCGTTAACCGTATAACACTCAGACACGGTGCAACATTTGGTAACTTTGACCACAGGGTCACGTTTAAAGATGAGCAAAGTAACTACTATGACGCACCTGACCACTTTCTATCATCACAAATTTTCACCTATCGAGCCGACTATCAAATTAACAGTCAAAACCACTTAACCTATCAGGCCGGTTCCACTGATAAAGAGGGAACGGACCGGCAGGCCGGCATCTTGTTTTCCACCAATACTAAACGCTATTTTCATCAAATTGAGTGGTCTAAAACAGATGCTTTTGATAATGAGTTAACACTCCAGCTCTATTATTCAAAAATAGACAAAAAATCTTTTTACAAAAAATACTATGGCGCGCTCTTTTTCAACGAAGAGGATAATGTCTCTAACCAGCGTTATGATTTCGAAGTGGAGTATACATTCACCGTGAACGAAAAATTACGCGGTGTTATTGGTGCCAGTTCACGTGAAGACAAACTGGCCTCTACCATTGGATTTGCAACAGATGATGTCATCAGAATTGACACCCAGCGTCTCTTTAATACGCTGGAATATCGAGCATCACGCAACTGGCTTATCCATTTTGGTGCCATGCTCGAAGCGCATAACTCCATGGATAAAAAGATATCTCCTCGGCTCACCACGAACTATAAAGTGACAGAGAGTAGTACGCTGCGCTTTGGCGTATCGCAAGCCTACCGAGCACCCCTTGCATTTGAAAGGCAAGCAGAGAGAATACTTACATTCGGGGGGAACAGCGCCTATCTTTTTGCCATAGAGCCTGGTGTAACAGTGGGTGCGGAAGAGGTAACCACCTTAGACCTGGGTTACATATTAAAAAGAAGAGGATACCCCTACACCCTCGACTTTCGTTTATATCGTGAAGAGCTGAAAAACCTGGTAACGCCTTACGAATGGCAACCAACAGGTAACATCACCCCTGCCATAGGCTTCGATAATATGACAACAGCCACCATCAGCGGCCTCGAAGCGAGTTTTGAATACGCCAGCAAAAGTTTTGATGC
>JALSJH010000085.1 GCA_026989455.1 Chromatiales bacterium
GCTTAGCCGGCTGATTTTTTGCTGTTATATCTCTCTATCAGATGATCAATGGCGGCCTGATCATAGTCACGAAGACCGCTCAACACCATATGCTTGGTGCCACTGCCGACCACTTTGTCATTTTCCAGCAGGTTAAATTTAAATATGACCTGCCCCCGCTTACCCTTTACGGTCAGTGTGGTCTTGTTCAGCACCAGTGCGGGATCGCTGATATTCAGCGTCTGCATATTGATCGACATACTTTCATAGATCACCATGGGTCGTGCCGGATTGATCATGACACCCTGCTCTTTCATCAGTGGCACTAAAATGTGCGGGAATGCTTGACCAGAAAACTTAACATAGCGCTTGATCAATCGGCCAATCAGTTGGCTATCGTTATTAAGCTCACCTGAACGCTGAATGGTCAGGTACTCTTTTCCTGCGGTATCTTTAATAACAACCTGCTCAGACTGCTCTGGAAAACAGAGGTGTTTACTCTCATCCACCATGCCGGAAAAGGTGAAGCTCATCTGCTGACTAATGCCGTATTTATGCAGCACCAGCGAGAAGAGCAGGTCTCCCGGCACACAAAAGCGTTTCGCATCTTCATCATGAAGTGGATTAAAGTCGTCAGCCACCTGCTTGGCAAAGGTGCTGCCTTGCTGGCGAGTAAAGTGAATGCCGGAGGCATCTTCAATAAAAAAATCATCTAAAAACATTAATGGTTACCATTTTGCGGTTCATGTCGGTGCGGCAGTTATTTTTTCAGTGGTTCAAAGAGATATTCGAGGCCGTTTATTTTTATCTCATGGACAATCCCAAGCAGCTCGCCCAACTCTCCCTTGGGAAATCCTTGGTTGGCAAACCATACCACATATGGCTCTGGCAGATCGATGAGCCGCGTGTTGCGGTATTTTCCAAAGGGCATGCGATAACGGGCCAGCTTTAGCATGAGTTGGGGATCACCCAGTGGGGTCGGTGCATTCATTGCTATATCCTACGCACGCAAAAAACCCGCCAAACAGCGGGTTTTTGTATCAAATGGCTAACCCAGATAGATCTTGAGTTATCCGGGTAAAGCTTACTTAACAGCGCAAGCAGTCTCTTCAACGATCAGACCGGCTTCTACTGAATCAATCGCTTTCTGGTCGTGCTCGTTGGCAGGGCAACCACAGCTATAGCCATCTTTAGTTGCGTGCATACGTGCTTGTTCGATGTGCCATTGAGCTACTTTCAAGTGTTGATCAACATTCATTGTAATATACCTTTTGTCGAGTTTAGATAAAACGTGTAATTCTTGAGCTTTTAACTCAGGTTAATTAATTTACCACAAACTGTAAAAAATGATAAGCCCTAATCCATCACCCCCGGCAACCATGTTGTAATGGCCGGAAAGGCCATCAATAAGCCCAACACCATCACTTGAATAAACACAAATGGAATGACACCACGATATATTTGCGCCATTTTGATGGTGGGAGGCGCGGCGGCTTTAAGATAAAATAACGAAAAACCAAAGGGTGGGGTTAAAAACGAAGTCTGAAGGTTGACCGCAATCAGAATGGCAAACCACAGCGGGTCGATGCCGTAATAGAGTGCAATCGGCGTCAAAATCGGCACCGCAATAAAACAGATTTCAAGAAAATCTAAAAAGAACCCCAGTACAAATAACAGCACCATACTGACAACAATAAAGCCCCAGACCCCCCCCGGCAGTCCGGTCATGATCTCATGCACCAAATCATCGCCACCCATCCCCTTGAAAACTAGGCCAAAGGTTGTTGCACCAATGAGAATTAGGAATACCATGCTGGTCAGCTTGGTAGTTTGCTGCACCGCTTTTTGCAAATTTTCACGGTTAAGTCGGCGGTGAATCAGCGCGAGCAACATGGCACCAAAAGCACCCACCGCTGCGGATTCCGTGGGTGTTGCGATCCCGAAAAAAATCGACCCCAACACAGCAAAGACCAGTGCCAGTGGTGGAATGAGGCTTTTGAATACTTTTAGAGCGAGTGCCTTGCCATCCGCTACCGAAAGAGATGCTCGGTCAATCGCAGGGGCATCATTCGGCCTGCGCCAGGCGACATAAGCGATATAGGCGATAAACATCGAGACCAATAGCAGCCCCGGCAGCACCGCGCCCATAAATAGTTCGCCCACCGGCACCCCCATCACATCGCCCAACAGGATTAAAACAATGCTGGGTGGAATAATTTGCCCTAAGGTGCCGGAAGCGGCAATGGTGCCACTGGCCAGTGCCGGGTTGTAGCCGTGTTTAAGCATAGCGGGTAAGGCAATCACCGCCATGGTCACCACCGTGGCACCCACCACGCCGGTGGTGGCGGCCAGCAGAGCACCGACCAAAACAATCGAGATGGCAAGCCCACCACGAATACGACCAAAGAGCATCGCCATGGTCTCCAGCAACTCTTCCGCGATACCCGATTTTTCCAGCATCACCCCCATAAAGACAAATAGCGGCACCGCCAGCAGTGTGAAGTTGGTCATTATCCCCCAGATGCGCATGGGCAAGAGTGAGAAAAAATCCAATCCCAGCCAAATCAGACCAAAGGCCGCTGACACCGCACCTAGGGTAAATGCAACAGGATAGCCGAACAGCAGTAATAGAATGACCACCCCAAGCATCACAAGAGCCCAAAACTCCACGGCTATTCCTTAACGTCTGAAAGTTGTTTTAAGATGAGAATGTTACGACCAATCTCCGCAATACCCTGAATTAGCAACAGGAGAAAACCGAGCGGAATAGCCGCTTTAATCAGGAAGCGATAGGGGAGGCCGCCCGGATCAGATGAGACCTCATTAATCGCATAAGCATTGGCTGCAAACGGCCATGAGGCGTAAATAATTAAAATACAGAAGGGGATCAGCAGAAATAAGCTACCACTCAGATTGACCATTGCCCGATGTTTATCGCTGAAATAACGACTTCCATAGAGCAGGTCGACCCGTACATGTTCATCATGTTTTAGCGTATACGCCGCACTCAGCAGAAAGATAAGTGCAAACAGATGCCACTCCAACTCCTGCAGGGCGATAGAGCCACTCTGTAGCAGATAGCGCATCGCCACGTCATAACAGACCAAAAGCACTAACGCCAAAACCAGCCAGGCAATTGCCCGGCCACTCCACTCGCTGGCTCGATCAACAGAGTTGACCACTTTAACTATAAAATTCACTGCTAAACCCTGAAGCTATGCCGATTAAAACCCGATGGTGCTTTGTATTCCAAGCCCATTAATCGAGCCACTATGACCAATGAGCGCCAGTGTAATCTGAAAGTATTGACTATTGATACTCACACCGCCGGAGTAGGTCTCATAGAGTGTGCCTTGAAGGTCATAATTCACGCCTGCTCGCAGCTTCAGGTAGCCTCCAATGTCATAGTCGACACCCAACGAGACCATCTGTGTCGAGCCATAAATACCAAGCGCCTTGCTTTTAAGCAGGTCAACATCAACCGCTATTCGATGTCGATAACCGATTCGGGTGACCCCCACCCTAGCGTGGGGGCCATAGCGATAGGAGTCACCATCGGCCAGTGAAAGCTTCACCGGATAGATATTTTTCAGTGCAATGCCCGCTGCCCAGTCGCGGCCCCACTCTTTCAAAAACCCCACATCAAACGTAACACCCTGAGAGGTTATCCCTTCTGTACTAAAGCCATTGACCGATGCGGTTTCCACCGGCTGTTCAATCTGGTGTACAACACCGGTCAACATTTTACCGGTAACCCCCCACTTCACATCACCCAGACCCGCAAATCGAAACGAGGTTGAGCTAGTGTAACTGACACCCGCCTCGACAATAGAAATGCCCACGGTTTCAATAATTGAGTCATATCCACTGCCGCCAGAAGGAAGAGGCAAGTCACTCTCAACCAAGCGTAATTTAGAGTAGCTTTGGCTGTATGAGTTAAGATAGACGGTAGAGGTTGCCAAGTGGCCGTGCAGTATCACCCCAAAAGCAGCCCCCCAGTTATAATAAATTCCGCTATCATCCAGAGACCTCAGTGATTGCGCGTTTGGATCGTTTTTGAAGCTATCTAAGCGGTTAGAAAAATCATTAACATTGTAGTCGGCATAATAGAGTGTCGGTGTCATGAAAAATTCGCCATCACTGCGGCTTGCAGAACCCACCAGCGCCGGATTGACATTACCCAGGTTATCGGTCGCACTGGAAACACCGGCACCGCCCATCGCCATCGCCTCCGTATCGATAACCGGAGGCGCTAGTGCGTAAGCACTCCCAGTGATACCCATCAGGCTGATCGCCACGAGTATCCGCAATCGCTTATTCATCCACTTTTCCGCTGGTTGTGGTAAAAAACAAAACCGTTAACCTCTTAATAAGTCAATTTGCCCCGAATAAATAACATCTTGGCGGCAGGTTATACGTTATTCTAGAAAAAATCTTGTGCTACAGGTGTCGTTGCCATTAATTTTTTTATTCGATCGCATAGATAAATTGTATAGCGGCATATAAAAGCTTGGTTTTACCCTAAAAAATTGGCTTGCTAGAATCAGCTCTATTTATAATTTACCCGCTAATGAAAATAACAGGCGAGCAATATGTATATTTACGATCAGTACGACCAGAAGATCATTGACCAGCGGGTAGATCAATTTCGCGATCAGACCCAGCGCTACCTAGCCGGAAAGATTGGTGAAGATGAGTACCGCATTCTGCGTCTGCAAAATGGCGTTTATGTACAGATCCACGCCCCGATGTTGCGGGTGGCCATCCCCTACGGGCTAATCTCATCGCCACAGCTACGTATGCTGGCCCACATCGCCCGCACCTACGACAAGGATTATGGCCACTTCACCACCCGTCAGAATATGCAGTTTAATTGGCCGACACTAGAGAGTGTCCCCGACATTCTTGCGGAGCTTGCCACGGTACAGATGCACGCCATTCAAACCAGCGGTAACTGCATGAGAAATGTCACCGCCGACCATTTGGCAGGCATTTCACCTGATGAGATTGAAGATCCACGCCCCTATTGCGAAATTATCCGCCAATGGTCGAGCCTGCACCCCGAGTTTGCCTATCTACCGCGAAAATTCAAATTTGCGGTAAGTGGTGCCCAGCATGACCGTGCCGCGACGCAAATCCACGACATTGGCATTCAACTGGTACGCAATGACGCGGGCGAAGTTGGCTTTAAAATCCTGGTGGGTGGTGGCTTGGGTCGCACACCCATTTTGGCCAAAGTGCTGAATAAATTTCTGCCTAAACCACAGCTGCTCTCCTATCTGGAGGCTATTTTGCGCGTCTACAATATGGAAGGTCGCCGCGATAATATGTACAAGGCGCGCATTAAAATTCTTGTGCAGAGCTTAGGCTTAGAGGCCTTCCGGGACAAAGTTGAGACGGAGTGGCTGGCCATCCAACAATCCACCTCCGCCGACCTTACCCTGAACGAAGCTGAAGTAGCGCGGGTAAAAGCCTTTTTTGATAACAAACAGTATGATGCCGATGCCGCTGCATTCAACCTAGATGAGCAGTGCCAGAGTAACCGAGCCTTCAGCCACTGGGTAAAACAGAACACCGCGCCCCACAAACAAGCGGGTTACCGTGCAGTTTTTGTCTCATTGAAAGCCCCCGGCAACGCACCCGGAGACATCACCGCACAACAGATGGAACGGCTGGCCGACCTGGCCGACACCTATAGCCAAGGTGAGCTGCGTAGCACCCATGACCAAAATCTGGTTCTGGCCGATGTGAGGCAGGCCGACCTGTTTGCATTATGGCAGGCACTGGATCAGCAAGATCTCGCCACAGCAAATATTGGTACTTTAACCGACATGATCTGTTGTCCAGGGCTAGATTTTTGTAGCTTGGCCAGCGCGCAATCACTGAGTGTTGCGAAGCAGATCAATGACCGTTTCGATAAAATGGACTATCTCTACGACCTTGGCGAGCTGCGCCTTAAACTCTCGGGCTGCATCAATGCCTGTGGCCACCACCATGTTGGGCATATTGGGCTGTTGGGGGTGGATAAAAAAGGCTCACAGTGGTACCAAATCACCCTCGGCGGATCAGCCGAAAATGAGGCTGCACTTGGCCAGGTGCTGGGGCGTGCTGTACCCATTGATGAGGTCGCGGATGCACTGGAGAAAATTTTAACCGTCTATGTTTCACAGCGCCTTGAGGGTGAATCATTCCTCGAAACCTATGGTCGCATCGGCAAACAACCGTTCAAGGAGAAGCTCTATGCAAATCATTAAAAATCGTGCACTCGTTGAAGATAGCTGGCAACTGCTGGAGATGGATCAACCATTGGTTGAGGGTGACATCATCGTACCCTTTGAGCGTTGGCTCTCTGAGCGCGAGCAGTTGTTGGCACATAAGGGCGCAGTCGGTGTCAAAATCAGTGGCGGGCAAGCACTCTCTGAACTAGTCAAAGAGTTGGCTCACTTCGATCTCATTGCCCTGGATTTTGAGAAATTTGCCGATGGCCGCTGCTATAGCTACGCCCGCCTGCTGCGCGAGCGTTACCACTACAGTGGTGAGTTACGGGCGGTGGGTGATGTCATGCACGATCAGCTCTCCTATATGGAGCGCTGCGGCATTAATAGTTTCATGCTGCGCCCAGATCAAGAGCTGCAAGATGCGCTACGTGCTTTTGATGACTTCACCGCTTACTACCAGAGAGCAGCTGATAAGGTTGTACCCATTCAGCAGCAGCGTCACGCCTGATTCATACACCCGCACACACCCTGCTATTAGTGTTGCGGGTCAACCCTTTGGCCCAGCGATTTAATTCGAAACCAACCCGCAATACTGTATCGATCACACAGTGCGCGCCTCACCTCGTGGGGGAGCTGCTCGCTCAGAAACACCACTAATGTACCGGCATGTGGATAGACTGATTGAAACGACTGCTCGCTGCCCTCATTCGCATAAAGTGCAATCTCACCGCCATCCAGCTCATCCCACTCGGGGTTGAGATAAAAAACCGTGGTCACCACACGATTCGCCTCACCTTTGAAGGCATCTAGGTGGCGCTTGTAAAAAGTGCCTGGCGCGTAATAGGCAAAGTGTGACTCATAATCAAAGAGGCCCATAAAAAGCTGCTGATTAATACCGTGGCGTAGTTGCTCCATCCATACCAAATAATCACTCTCCGCCGCATCGTCTGCATCGAGCCAGAGAATCTTATCCGTGCGATACTCATCATCCAGCTGATGATCACGCTGACGGCCAATGCCGGCACGTTTCAGCGCTCCTGCCGCCAGCGTGGTTACCCGCTGATAAAGTGCTAGGGTCAACTTATCCGGTAGCGCATCTTCAATGATACAGTAACCTTGGTCGGCCAATTGTGTTGCCACTACCTGAAACAGGCGCTGCTGCGCCTCGCTTACCTCACTCATCACTCACTCTTCCATTGGTCTCGCCCGCACTCTGACGAATAACCTCAGCCAACCGCTCAAAAAGTGGCTGCCGGTAACTCCCTTTTCGGTATAACAGACCAATACTCCGCATCGGCACTGGCTCAACAAACGGCAGATAGCGTATCGCTCCCTGTCCCTCTTTATGCCGCGGAATAGCCATCTCCGGCATGAGCGTCATTCCCACACCCTCCCCCACCATATAGCGCAAAGTCTCTAAACTGGTGGCATGGAAACGCTTACTCTCACGCGCCCCCGCCTGCAAACATATATCCAGTGCATGTTTGCGCAGACAGTGCCCCGCTTGCAGTAGCAACAGCTCTTGGTCTTGTAGTTGGTTTAGGGTGATTCGGGGTTGCTGTGCCAGAGGGTGATCACGATGCAGCGCCAGCAAAAATGGCTCACTAAACAGCATCACTTCACAAAAGTCGTGCTCTCCAATAGGTAAGGCCTGAATCACCAAATCCAGCTCACCCCCTTTAAGCATCGTCAATAGCTGCGGTGTTTGATACTCATGCAGCCACAGTTTTAACCCCGGAAGCCGCTGCCCCAAACCCGGCATAATCTGTGGTAACAGATAGGGCGCAATAGTTGGAATCAAACCCATTTGCAGATCGCCCGCCATTACATCATGAAAACTCTCAGCAATTTCACCAATCCCTTTGGCAGCCATCAACACCTTTCGAGCCTGAGCGGCTACCGCCAAACCCACATCGGTCATTAAAACTTGGCGGGTACTGCGCTCCACCAGCTGCACACCCAGCGATTGCTCCAGCTTCTTCAGCTGGCCGCTCAAGGTCGGCTGACTAACAAAACAGCGTTCTGCGGCGCGATTAAAATGGCGCTCCTCATCCAACGCCACCAAATACTCCAGTTCACGAAGATTCATACTCGCCCCATTAATAGCTATTACCTATTAATGTAGTAGAAATAAACAATTTCAACAATATTAATTCATCAACTATGCTTACTCTCGTAGTCAATTAACAACCCACAGGAGCCACACATGTTAGCTAATAAAGAAGGTCAAAAAGTACCCCACGTTATCTTCAAAACACGCCAAAATAATGAGTTCGTTGATCTCAGCAGTCAGCAGCTATTTGCCGGTAAAACCGTGGCACTGTTTTCACTGCCCGGCGCTTACACACCCACCTGCTCCGCAACTCACCTGCCACGGTTCAATGAGCTTGCAGAGACCTTGAAAGCCAATGGCGTGGATGAGATTGTCTGTATCTCCGTCAATGACGCTTTTGTTATGGATGCCTGGAAAGAGCATCAAGAGGCGGAAAATATCACCTTAATCCCAGACGGTAACGGTGAGTTCACTGAAAAAATGGGTATGCTGGTAGATAAGTCTGACCTTGGTTTTGGCCAGCGCTCCTGGCGCTACTCCATGCTGGTAAAAGATGGTGTTATTGAAAAACAGTTCATAGAGCCAGAGGTGCCGGGCGACCCCTTTGAAGTTTCCGATGCGGATACCCTGTTGGAATACATCAACCCCAACGCCATTAAGCCACAAGATGTCGCCCTATTCAGTAAACCCGGCTGCCCATTTTGTGCCAAAGCAAAAGCGCTGCTGGAAGCGCATGGCCACGCTTATGAAGAGATTACCTTGGGCACCGATGTACGGCTGCGAACCCTGCGCGCCATGACCGGTAAAGAGAGTGTGCCTCAAATCTTTATCAATGGTGAGTTGATTGGTGATTCGGAAGCGCTGGTTGAATACTTTGCTACAAGCGGTTCAGATAAATAAAATATTTGTGCTGCGAGCGGTCTGACCGTTATATTGTCCATATGGGTTGATTTTCAAAGGGAAAATTACCTGCCTTTCAACCCGGGCATTTCATAAGTTTGCACAAAAATAGCGTAGGGTGTTGGTTTCACAGGGAAATTTTCGAAAAGTTCTGTATCAGTGATTACGAACGATGGCGGGAATATTTTCTGTGGAATCAAGGCTACCGCCTCCTGCTATCGCGCCGTACCTGCATCCATGCAGGCAATAGAGAAGCGAGATTGTGCATAATTTATGAAATGCCCGGGTCAATAGGCCGGTGATTTATGTTTTTTGCTGTATGAGGTAACTATTCAATGAATGAGTCCATTTTTTCTGCAATAAACCAACAGATCGTGGAAAAGCTGCCACAGGGCGTGGTAGTGGTCGACTCGCAAGGGGTGTTTAACTGGGCCAATAAAGCGTTACTGGCACTATTGGCTTCAGATTTAAATCATCTGGATGATCTATCCGATGCGCAACGCACACAACTACAGGAGTGGCTCTCATCCGTAGAGATAGAGACCAGCGACGGTTGTGCACTGAAGAAAACCTGCATCGAACTGGACAATGGAAGCCACGCCTTTCTACTAGAGCGTCGCCCGCCAACAGAGAGTTTAAGTGATCCACTCACCGGGCTGGCCTCACAATTGAGCATCTCAATCGCACTGGGCACACTGCTTTCAGTGGCACGGCGCTATGAAAAACCGCTCTCAGTCGGCGTGGTGCGGATCAACAACCTTGACCAACTACCCCGCGATCAGGCACTTCAAGCCGTAAGTCAGTGTTTAAAAGACGAACTGCGCTGGGCCGACCTAGTTGGGCGCAACAGTGACAACAGTTTCATTGTCGTATTGCCTGAAACAGACCAGCAAGCCGCTGACCTGTTACAAGAAAAACTGCAACAGCGGTTGAAGCAGGCGTGTCATGAAGCCGACGTGGTCGCTGTGCAATGCCAAATTGCTATTTCAGAATCCAACAAGCGTGATAATGCCACCGGCCTGTTACGCCGCATCGAAACTCAGCTTGTAGCGTAACTCACCCTACTTCCAGATAGACCACTCACCACAAGGCTGCTAATGCTCCATCAATGCGATAATTACGAATTCAGCTTCCCTGCGGTGTTTCGCAGCAGGGCGCAGCGCGAGGGCAATGGTTGCCCCCTTGTTGAGCGCTGGAGCGTGGCTGCGGAACGCCACAGGGAAGCCCTCCGGGTCAGCTTGTCAACGCCCACGGACTGTGTTGCGCCTCTTGACAAGGGAGCAACCACTGCCCTTGCCGTGAACGTTGACAAGCTGACTGAACTCGCATTTATCACATTGATGGAGCACTAGTATCTCGCCATGAAATACAGAGACCTGCGTGACTTTATTACTCAGCTGGAAAAACTCGGGGAGCTAAAGCGCATCCCCGATGAAGTTGACCCCTACCTTGAAATGACAGAGATCTGCGACCGCACGCTGCGCGCCGAAGGTCCTGCCCTGCTGTTTGAAAATCCTAAAGGATCTGAAGTGCCGGTATTGGCCAATCTGTTTGGTACACCCAAACGGGTGGCCATGGGTATGGGTGAAGATTCGGTTGAAGCGTTGCGTGAAGTGGGAAAACTACTCGCCTATCTAAAAGAGCCTGAACCACCCAAAGGTATCAAAGATGCCTGGAGCAAGCTGCCGATCTTTAAGCAGGTGCTCAACATGTCCGCCAAGGTAGTGAGTAAAGCACCCTGCCAGGAGCAGATTATAGAGGGTGATGCGGTAGATCTTGGCAAGTTGCCAGTGCAGACCTGCTGGCCCGGTGACGCAGGCCCCCTGATCACTTGGGGTCTTGTGGTGACACGCGGCCCCAACAAAGAGCGCCAGAATCTTGGCATTTACCGTCAGCAGGTTATCGGCAAAAATAAAGTCATCATGCGCTGGCTCTCTCACCGTGGCGGAGCACTGGATTTTCGTGATTGGCAACTCAAAAATCCCGGCGAACCCTTTCCTATCTCGGTGGTGCTCGGTTGTGACCCGGCCACTATTCTTGGTGCCGTCACACCGGTGCCTGACAGCCTTTCAGAGTACGCCTTTGCCGGTCTGCTGCGCGGCAGTAAAACAGAGGTAACCCCCTGCATCGGTAACGACCTACAAGTACCTGCCCGCGCTGAGATTGTACTGGAAGGTTTTCTCTATCCCGGCGAAATGGCACCGGAAGGCCCCTTTGGTGATCACACCGGATACTACAATGAAGTGGATGAGTTCCCGGTCTTCACCATTGAGCGCATCACCCAACGCAAACAACCCATCTACCACAGCACCTATACCGGTCGGCCACCCGATGAACCGGCGATTCTCGGCGTGGCACTCAACGAAGTATTTGTGCCCATATTACAAAAACAGTTTCCTGAAATTGTAGACTTCTACCTGCCACCCGAAGGCTGCTCCTACCGCATGGCAGTGGTCAGTATTCGCAAGCAGTATCCGGGGCACGCCAAGCGCGTAATGCTGGGAGTCTGGTCATTCCTACGCCAATTCATGTATACCAAATTTGTGATTGTCACCGATGATGATATTAATGTTCGTGACTGGAATGATGTGATCTGGGCCATGACCACCCGCATGGACCCGGCCCGTGATACCACCACCATCGAAAACACCCCCATCGACTACCTGGATTTTGCCTCACCTGTATCCGGGCTTGGCTCCAAAATGGGCTTTGATGCCACCAATAAATGGCAAGGGGAGACCACCCGCGAGTGGGGCGTGCCGATTGAGATGGATCAAGCGATAAAAACCCGGGTTGATGAGCGCTGGGATGCGCTGGGTATCTTCGATAAATAG
>JALSJH010000086.1 GCA_026989455.1 Chromatiales bacterium
TCGAGCATCTTAACCATTTTTCGGTTATCAATACGCCGCGACTCCGTTAAGTAGGAGAGCATCGCGGGGGAGAGCTGCTGTGCAGCCTCTGACAGGGTTATTTCGCGCAACTCAGGCAAGCAGAAGGCACTAGCAATCTGCTGAAAATAGTCGCTCATGGTGCTCGGCTGGCCATCACTCACATTAATAATACCCTGCGCTTCATCGCGCAACAGTGCCGCAACACAAGCCCGAGCCAGATCATCCTGATGAATTCGATTACTAAAGGCCGCCTCTTGCGGCGCAACAACCGGATCACCCCGTTTTATTCGCGCCAACGGCCATCGCCCCTCACCATAAATACCCGCCACCCGTAAAATAACGTAAGGCACTAGGTGCTGTTGGCACCACGCCCCAATCTGCTGTTCAGCATCAAAACGCCGCTTAGAGCGGTCTGCCAGCGGGTTTACCGGCCTCGACTCATCCACCCACGCCCCGCCGCAGTCACCGTAAACTCCACTGGTACTGATATAGACAATTTTTTCGGGTAGCGCACTGTGGTTAAGGCTTTGCAACCAACGTCGAACACGCGGCTCACGACAGCCAGATTGTGGCGGCGGTGCCAACCAGATGACTCTTTTTGAGGCTGTTTTCAGCGGGCTCATATCATCTCGATCAAGGTCGATTCGGCAAATATCCACACTATATTTTTCAAGATATTCTCCTCTGGCAGACGAGCGCACCAGCAGGTTCAACAGACACTTTTTCGCCAACAAAATTTTAATAATTCGCTCGCCAATATCACCACAGCCAATAATTGTCGCCTGCAAGGGTTTATCTCCTACTAAAAATCTAGGATAATGTTCGCCAAATAGACCCAACAAGTAAAGGTGCCCAATGAGCTTTACCGTAAAAATACAGCCAAGTGGACACAGCTTCACCGTGGAAGAGAATGAGCGCATTCTGGATGCCGCACTAAAAGCGGGCATCAGCTTCCCCTATGGCTGCCGCAGCGGCGGCTGCTGGGCTTGTCGGGGAACCGTCCTTGAAGGTGAGATCGATTATGGCGACTTCACACCCCGCTTCTCGGAAGAGGAGATCGCCAACAAAAGCGCCCTATTTTGTGTCTCAACCGCCACCAGCGACCTCACCATCGAGATGAAAGAGATTTCAGCGACTAAAGATATTCAGATCAAAAACCTGCCAACGCGGGTACATGAGATGGAAAAACTCTCTGACGATGTCATGAAAGTTAAACTGCTGATTCCACCCACCGAACGCCTACAGTTCCTTTCCGGCCAATACATCGAAATCATCATGAAAGATGATCGTCGCCGCGCCTTCTCCATCGCCAATGCGCCTTTTGACGACAAGTTTCTGGAGCTGCATATCAAATACATCCCCGGTGGCGACTTCACAGAGTACGTCTTCAACGAGATGAAAGTACGCGACCTACTACGCTTTGAAGGCCCACTCGGAACATTCACCCTGCGTGAAGAGTCCATGAGACCCATCATCATGCTAGCAACCGGCACCGGCTTCGCACCGATAAAATCGATTCTCGAGCACGCCTTCTCCGAAGGAGTTAAACGCCCAATCTACTTCTACTGGGGCGGTCGCCATGAACGCGATTTTTATATGGATGAGCAGGTCAAAGCGTGGGCCGAGCAACACAGCAACCTAAACTACATCCCGGTCGCCTCCCAGCCCAGCGAAAACTGGCAGGGCCGCACAGGCCACATACAGACTGCCGTACTGGAAGATTTTAACTCCCTGGCTGGCTATGAAGTCTACGCCTGTGGCAACCCGGCTATGGTTCAAGAAGGGTTTGAGCTACTGACCAAGAAAGGGGTCAAACCAGAAAACTATCTATCCGATGCCTTTACCTTCTCCAGCAAGTAACACCGCCTGAACCCCAAAGCAGAGACTGCGTTGAAAAGGCCGCGACATTCGCGGCCTTTTTTATGCCTGCTATTCGCAAGGCCTGGAATATACCCTGCGACATGAGTAGGCACTCTAATCCTCAGATAAA
>JALSJH010000087.1 GCA_026989455.1 Chromatiales bacterium
TTCCACCCACTTGGCCTAGCGGGGGTGATGGTGTAGTGTGTGAATTTATGAGCCCTTTGGGTTTTCAAGGAAGCTAAGCATGAAAAAATTAATCTTCTGTTTTGATGGAACCGGTAATGAACCCAGTGATGCGGAGCAGGGTCGTGGCCTGTTTGGTGTGGGTGATCCTGAAGATGCGAGCATTTCAAATGTGCTGAAGCTACATCTTCTACTGGGGGGAGACTTGAAGGGGAATCGTGTGTTCCCGGATCAATACTGTTTCTATTATCCGGGGGTGGGCACCTATGGCAGTTGGTGGGATAAACTGCGTAACAGAGCATTAGCACCCCCCGAAGAGGATGTGGGCAGCATCATCAAGCAGGCGGTGAGTGACATCTACAACCATTATGAGGTGGGAGATGAGTTGTTTGTGTTTGGTTTTAGTCGTGGTGCGGCGATTGCCCGGCGCTTTGTTTCGCGCCTCAGTGATACGCTGCCCGCTTTGGGGATTACTGAAACTCCCAAGGTTCGTTTTATGGGGGTGTTTGATACGGTTGCGGCCATTAAACACCCCAACCTATTTAATGAAAAGGTCAAGCCCGCTTCTGATGTGGTTTTTGAGGATCGCTTTATCTCGCCGCTGATTGAGGAGGCGGTGCATCTGTTATCACTGGATGATCGCCGTATCGCTTTTTATCCGGCATTGATGAATCAGTCGGTCGATAGTGATAATTTGCAAGATTCACGGGTTGAGGAGGTGTGGTTTTCAGGTGCCCACAGTGATGTCGGCGGGAGCTTTCGTTACGATGGTCTGTCCGATATCACCTTACAGTTTTTGCTGGAGCGCATGTCCGCCAAAGAGGTGGGGCTGGCCACGTTATCACCGCTTGATGTGAACTACAGTGACCTGTTTGAGGGGCCAGATGAGCTGATTGAATATGAAGATTTGGTTATTCAGCCGAGCCATCTTGGGCGTAGCCATATACAGCAAGAGAACGCGGGTGTTAAAGAGTTGATGTATGATTATCGCGCACCTCGGGTGAGCGTAAATGAGATCACTTCAATCTACTCACCTATTATTCATCACAGCGTACTGGATAGAATGGTTGATGATCGTGAGTATCAATCCCATGCGCTGATAAAAAACATGAACAATCCCTATACTCGCCAAGCGGTGGGTGTTCGGGTTTGGTTTGCAGCGCATGATATTAGGGCTTTTGATTCCATTGACGAGGCTAAACGGGTCATCAATATAAAACCACACTCGCTGAGTGTGGGTGAGAGCCGCTCGTTTAGTGTCAACGCCAATGTGAAATATAACCCAAGCCGTGTGTTGCTAGTCGCCGGAGAAAAATATCAGTTTACGGTTGATATGAAACAGCGTTGGTTTGATGGCACCATTGCAAGTAGTGCGGGTGGCTGGAAGGCCAATGATGCGATTGATAATCGTCTGTTGCGTTGGGGCATCAAGTTGAAAGAGGGTGGCCGTCGTATGCCAGAGGCAGAGTGGTTTGAAGTTGTGGGTGCGGTGAATCGTAATGATGACAACCTCTTCAGGATTTTAAAGCACACCAAAAAAGTGAGCGCTTATCAATGTAAGCAGAGTGGTGAGTTGTTTGCTTTCGCCAATGACCTCAATAGTAAATACGGTAATAACCTGGGTACCATCGTAGTGAAGGTCACCCGTATTTTATGATTTTTTCAGGCGGATCTCTTAATGCTTTTTTCTGAATGGATGGCGATTGCGGTCAATCTGTTGATCGCTCTCTACCTGATCTATTTTTATCCGAAGACTCAGGCTAAAATATTCCAGGGGATCGAGACTCCCCGGGGCTTTGTACTACTGCGCACGGGTGCCAAGGTTGTCGGCTATCTGATCGTGCTGGCGAGCTTGGGTTATAGTCTGTACCGCCTCTCGTCGTCGTAGAATCACCCTACCTCAGCATCTGTTGCAGGCGCTGGCCAATGGTGGCCAGCTGCTGGTCACTGGGTGAGTGGCTGCCATCACCAACACTAATACCGATTAAATGGCACTGCTCATCTCCTTTTTTAAGTTGATTGAACAGCGCGAGCAACTCCATAGCAGAGAGGGCGTGGCTGGAGTAGTGGGTTTGGTTTAACAGCTGCTCGGGGAGGAGGGTGATCAGTTGGCCGAAGGGGTGTTTGCTGATTAAGGCATCGAGCAGAACCACCTGCTTAGCACTCTCCAGTAGTGGGGTGAGTTGGGTTAGGGGGCTGTTACTGTAGGCAATCTGAAGGTTGGGCTGTTTCGGCAGTTGTTGGGCAACTTGCCATGCGAGGGTGTCACTGCCGAAGGGCGAGCCGATGGCCAGCAGCAATATTTCGGCTCCACTCTCCGGTGGCAGCTCTGGTTTTAAGCTGGGTTGTTGGTCCCGCTCAAGTTTCAGGGTTAAAAAATGGGTGGCACAGGAGATACAGGGGTCGTAGTTGCGCACCACCCGCTCGGCCTGAAATCGTAACTCATCTTCACTCCGCTCCAATCCGTACTTCTCCAATGAGCAGGCAATATCCTGCTCGATACGCGCCTGATTTTGACTGGTGGGCGGTACGATGGTCGCCTTGAGAATATCCCCTTTTTCGTCAACCGTATAGTGATGCCACAACAGGCCGCGAGGTGCTTCACTGCAACCAAAGCCGCTGCCTGCCTGCGGGGTGATCTCCACACACGGCTGCTCAGGTAGTGGGTAGTTTTGCAGAATATTCAATGCTTCACCGATGGCAAAGCGGATCTCTACGGCGCGGGCTGCAATGCTGTGGTACATGTTGCGACTGGGGAAGTGAAATTGGCTGTGGGCCAGCGGTGCCAACACCTCATCACTCAGTCGATCCTGATTAATATTTAGCCTTGCCAGCGGCCCTAACAGGTAGGGCTTGCCCTCAAACAGCGAGTGCAGCGCGGTGGAGTGGGGTACCTGGTGCTCCTTAAAGTGTTGAGGATATTCATCAATCGAAATATCCAGCCCCCCATCAGAGACAATGCGCCCCTCATTGAGCGGATACTCCTCGGGGTGGCGCATGGCCACCGAGGTGAAGGTTTGCTCGTCATCGGGTAGTGTCAGGGTGTCGAGCCACAAAATCAGTGCTTCACTGTCACGCCACCCCTGCTCCAGTTGTGGGATGAGTTTAGCCACTTGCTGCTGGCTGGGGGCGTGATAAAAACCGCCCACCTTAGCCCCTACCGGATGTACAGAGCGACCACCCAGCAGGGTGATTAGGCTATTTCCCAACGCCTGTAGCCGCAAGCCACGCTGCGCCGCTTCAGGCTCTTTTTGTGCCAGCTCAATGATGCTCTTGCAACCAAGAAAATCGGGGGCTGCCAGCATGTGTATATGCAACGCATGGCTTTGAATCCACTCACCACAATAGAATACCCGGCGTAATTGGCGAATCCATGGCGTGGTTGGGGTGTGAAAAATCGATTCGATGGCGTGGATGGCGCTCATCTGGTACGCCACCGGGCAGATGCCGCAGATTCTCGCAACGGTATCGATTAGCTCTTGATAGCTGCGCCCCTGTAACAGCTTTTCAAAAAAACGAGGTGGTTCGTAAATGCGCAGTTTTAGGCGGGTGATTCTACCCCCTTTAATGAGTATCTCCAGCGCCCCTTCACCCTCAACCCGAGCCAGTACCGGGACGTTGATACGAATGGTTTTACTGTTTTCAGTGCTCATTTCAAACGCCCCTTTCCGGTGCTGTAAAATGGCTCGGCTGCGCTGTTGATGAAGAGGAATTTATGGGCGATCTCTTGATCCAGTAACCCAAACCCCTCTAGGCGATTGGCCAGTGCAGGGCCGTTGGCATCTTCCGCCGGGCCAAAGCAGGCGTAGCAGCCACGACCAACGCTTGGGCAGAGCGCACCGCAGCCATTTTGGGTGACACTGCCCATGCAGGGTTCGCCTCGGCTTATCATCACACAGACGTGCTGCTGGCGCTTGCACTCTAGGCAGAGTTTGTCACGCTCAGGTTTGGGGGTAACCCGAAACAGCAAGTCGCGCACCGCTGTAATGATCTGCTGGCTATTGATCGGGCAACCCCACAGTGCGAGGTCTACCTTGACATGTTTCGCTATGGGCTCTGAATTGTCGAGGCTGTCGATATACTCTGGCTGGGCGTAGATGTCGGCAATCCATTGCTGACTATCCGCCATGTTGCGCAGAGCCTGAATTCCTCCGGCGGTGGCGCAGGCACCGATGCTGATCAGGTAGGCACTATTGGCGCGTATTTTCTGGATACGCTGAAGGTCGTGATGGGTGGTGATGGAACCCTCCACAAAGGCGATGTCGACAGGGGTGTTTTCATCAAGAGGCCCCGCTTCGGCGAAGTGGCTGATCTCCACTAGGTTGGCGAGCGCCAGTAGTGGCTCGCCCATGTTGAGAAAAGCGAGCTGGCAGCCGTCACAAGAGCTGAATTTGTGTATCGCTATTTTTGGCTTAATCATCAGAACCCCTTCTCATTGAAGAGTGATTTCACCTGAGTATATGAGAAAATAGGGCCATCACGGCAGACAAACAGATCACCGTACTGGCAGTGACCACAGTGGCCTATACCGCAGTGCATGTTGCGCTCCATGGAGAGATAAATATCCTCCTCACTCACGCCGCGCCCTAGCATATTTTTCACCACTACCCTCATCATCCCTTCAGGACCGCACATGATCACCACTACCTGCTGTGGATTAAAGCGCAGCTGTTCAAACAGCTCGGTGACGCGGCCAATATGCCATGGCCAGATGGGCTCGCCCGCATCAGCCGCCAACAGTACCTGCGTATCGGCCAGCTCGCGCCATTTGTCGTAGCGTTCGCGCCAGATAAAATCACTGGAGTGTTTAACCCCCTGCACAATATTCAGGTGGCCGAAGCGCTCACGACGACGCGCCACATATTCGATAACCGAAACCACTGGCGCACAACCGAGGCCACCGGTAATGATCAGCAGATCTTTCTGCTCAGCCTGCTCCATGGGCCAGCCATTACCGTAGGGGCCGCGCAGGCCGATGTAGTCACCGCTATTGAGCTGTTCGATGCCCCGGGTAACCCGCCCGACCGCTCGAATAGTGTGATCGATAATATGCGGCTCTTGGGGGTCAGAGACGATGGAGATGGCCACCTCACCCACGCCATGCAGATAGAGCATGTTGAACTGGCCGGGCTTAAAGGTATAGCGGTTTTGTTGTGCCGTATCGGTCAGCCGCAGTCGCAGGGTAAATAGCCCGGGGGACTCCTGAATGCGCTCGATAACTTCTGCCGCCATGGGCAGGTAAGGGTTACTCATCGTTGTCACCACAAATAATGGCCAGTTCACGGGTGAGATCGATGCCGGTTGGGCACCAGCTGATACAGCGCCCACAGCCCACACAGCCGGAGCGACCATATTGTGTATGCCAACTCCCCAGCTTGTGGGTTAGCCACTGGCGATATTTGGTGCGGGTGTCGGCACGAATAGTGATGCCGTGGATGTGGCTGTGACCAGGGGAGAAGCAAGAGTCCCACTCGCGATGGTGCTCGCTAGAGTGGCCATCTAAGGCCGCCAGCTCCCCCTCGCTATGGCAAAAACAGCTGGGACAAACCGCAGTGCAGTTGCCACAGCTAAGGCAGCGCTCAGCGATATCTTGCCACTGCGAATGCTTCAGATTTGCAAACAGTTTATGGTTTAAATTTTGGCTAGGTAGTTGGCGTGTCTGTTGGCTGGCGGCCTCGGAGAGCGCTTGCGCTGCGTGTTGTTGCTGCTGTTCGGTGGCCGGTTGAACCGGGAGCTTCTCAATCAGTTGATGACCCCGCTGATTGTGCGCCTCCAGCAGAAAACCATCATCCAGCTCGGTGAGGGCAATATCAAAACCGTAACCGGCCTGTGGTCCATCACCGGTGCTGGCGCAGAAGCAGGTTTTGGCCGGGTGGGTGCAGTTAACCACAATAAGCAGTAGCTGTTGACGGCGTTTTTGATAGTAGGGGTCGAGGCTCTCTTGTTGTAAAAAGTGCTTATCCTGAAGATAGAGCGCGGCAATATCACAAGGGCGCACGCCGATAATAGCGGTGGGCTTTACCTCAGGCTCTACAGCGGTGAAGGTGAGCGAGCCCGACTCATCGCGCTGGCTGCGCCATAATGTCTCCCGCGGGGTAAAGAGAAAGGGTTTAATCCCCTGTGGGCCATTCGCCCAGGCAAATAGCCGTGGTGAATCACTGCTCTCAAGGCGGTAGCGGCCCGCTGCCTGTTGGTCGTGAATCCCTTTGGGGAGCTGGTCAACGGAGTCAAGTGTGTCAAAAACAATGGCCCCCTCACGCACCTGTGGGCCGACGGTGTGATAGCCACTCTCTTGTAAGTGCTGTAACAGGCTGGCGAACGATTCGCGAGCCAGAAAAGATAGCGTTCTCTCCATGGGACACCCGGGGTGATTGATGTTGGTTTATCTCTTCCTCAAGCTTAGCCTAGGAGCCTGTCCGAGAATAGGGGGCGTAGCGAGGGGAAGCTATTTTGAGTCCATTTTTTCGTCATTTAAGGCGAATAGTTGTTCATATTTAACGAAAATGGGCCAAAAGGGCTTTTCCGTAGTAGATCTTCTATTCTCGGACAAGCTCCTAGGAAGCTGTCTGAGAATAGAAGATCAACAGCGAAAACGCTTCACCGCTTGGATGAAGGCACGTTGTGCATCGGCAGTCTGGTTTTTGGTGTAACGCAGCTGTATGTAGTGGTTAAAAAGTGATTTTATCTCCTGACGCTGTTTGGGTAGTTTGCGCATCGCTTGCTGGCAGCGCTGCTTTGGCCCGAGCCAGGGGGCGTTATCGACACCACGCTTGGCCAGCCGCTGGCAGAGTGTTTGATAGGCTTGTTGTAGCGGTTCCCGCTGTTTTTGTCGCTGATATAACAGGTAGAGTGAGAGTGTGGCCAGTAGTGCCAGAATGAGTAGCACCATAATCCCTACCAGTGCGAAAATATTAAGATTCCCCAGCCCTAGGCGCTCTAATAGCCGCTGCTGCTGTTGCTGGTCAAAGCCAACCACCCACTGGCTCCACTGGTGGTTGACGGCATCCCAGCCACGCTGGGTCTGTAACCATGCCGAGTGCAACCAGCGGGTGTCCGGATTGAACAGTTTATCATTGCGGGTATCGGTAAAGCGTTGTAGATCCTCATAAGCTTCGATGCGATCGGGTGGAATGACCCGGGTAGGGTCAACCCTGACCCAGCCACTCTCCTGTAGCCACACTTCTGCCCACGCATGGGCATCGGACTGGCGCACCAATAGGTAGTCACCCAGCTCACTGTACTCGCCCCCTTGGTAGCCAGTAACCACCCGAGCGGGCACGCCGGCACCACGCATCAGCGTGACAAAGGCGGCGGCATAGTGTTCACAAAAGCCTTTTTTTGCACTGAACAGGAATTGATCGATCGGCTCGCCCCGTAGTGCCGGTGGTGTTCTGGAGTAATAGAAGGGTTGATATTGGAAATAGTTGAGTGCCAGCGTGACCAGTTGCTGGTCACTGCTGGCCTGTTGTCGCCACTGCTGCGCCAGTGCACGGGTTTGCGGATTGCTGTTGGCGGGGAGCTGAAGTGCTTTTTTGCGCTCCTGTGGCAGTAGTTGGCTATTTTTGTAGTCGAGTACCGAACGCACGGTGTAGCGATAGAGTTCGTTGATTTTATCTTTATGCAGCAGCTGAAAATCCCGGCGTAAGAAGCTCTGCTCCGGTTGTTCAACCACCAGATCCAGGGCGAATAGCCAACGCTGCTTGTGTGGCAGCAGGGTGACGCTGTACTCGATGGCTTCACTGAGGTGAGTGAAAGGGGGGGCAGTCAGCGCGTTGAAGGGGTCGGCTCTATTGAGTGTGCTCCAGTTGCGGCCATCGGTTTGCCACAGAATGGGGCCGCGCCAATAGAGCTTATCAGCGGCGGGTATCTCGCCTGTAAAGTTGACCCGAAAGGCGACGGCATCGGAGTCGGCGAGACGGGTAATGTCGCCAATGCTCATTTTGTCGCTGAGGCCGGTGGTGCCGGAACTACTGTTATTGGGTAGCGCCCAGAGTGGCCCGGGTATGCGGGGCACAAGAATAAACAGGATCAATACCAGTGGCAGGGCTTGCAGTAGAATCGCGGTGGCACGCTTGAAATACTCTTTTTTGGCTTGCGATTGGCCCTCGTCGGAGTGGTTAAGAACCAGCAGTGAGGTGGTCAAAAGCAGCACGACAGAGAGTAGGTAGAGGCCGGAGAGGATCGATTGGTCGTACAAAAATCCACTCAATACTAGAAAGTATCCCAGCAGTATCACGATCATGGCATCACGCAGTGTGCGGAGTTCGATCAGCTTTAGGCTCAACATCAGGGTGAGCAGGGTGGTGCCTGCATCTAGGCCATTCAGGGTGCGGTACTGAAAGTAGGTGCCGGCTAATAGGGTCACCGCCAGCAGTAACCTGAAAACGGTGCGCGGCAGTGCCCACCCTTTAAACTCTTTGAATAGCCGCCAAGTGAGGATCGCCAGACAGGTTGCTACCACCCAGCCGGGTTGACGTAACAGATGTGGCAAGATCACTAGCAGCAGTGCTGCCAGTAGCCAGATAACACCGTTAACCGGCGCGGTGCGTTGATCTTCCTGATAGCGCTTGGGTTTCTGTTTGCGCCACCAACTCATGGTTTTTGGCCATACAGTGCCAATGCCGTTAGAGACTGTTCGTAGTGCTGCTGCCCCTGGCCGATTGGAATATGAGCGCCGGGAATCTCCAGACCATAACGGAGGTGGCTCTGTTCTGCCTCAACTACCCAGCGACATAGCTGGCTGATTTTAGCCTCGGTGGTCTGCTCGGCCAGCATCTGCCAGCTGATGTTTAACTCATCTGAGCGGTCACCGCCAAACTGCTTGGTCAGCAGGCCGCGCTCCCGAGCCAGCGCTTTCCAGTTGAGGTGATGGAGTGAGTCTCCGGGGTGGTAGGGGCGCTGGCCGATGAAGTCATCACTGCCGCGACCACGATCACCTTCACTGCCCTGCTGTTGAAAAGGCTCTTCAGGCAGACGGCGTATGCCGGAAGGCTTGGGGTAAACCAATGCCGATACTTCAAAATGGAGATAGCTCCAAGCGTGGAAAAAGCCTAAAGGGAAGCGGGTGTAGAGGGTAATTTGTCCCACCGGGTGCCGGCCACGGGATAGTGCGGGCAGCTCGAGGTTGACCCACTTGCCCTGTTGCGGGTCTAGGTCAACCTGTTGCGGTGGCTGCTTTGGCCACCCCAGCTTGATGGCTAGCCGTCGTTGGGAGGAGGGGTTGTAGAGGTGAATAGGCAGCTTTTGCGTTTCACCCGCAAACACCGCTTGCGGGGTGCGGGCACGCAGCTGTAGCCCTTGTAGATTTCGATAACAGTGCAACATAGAGACAATGGTCACACTGGTGAGTAAAAAGGTGAGCAGATAGGCGAGGCTGTTGTTGTAGTTGATAGCGGCTAAAAACATCGCCAGTAGTATCATGCCAAAACTGACACCTGCCCGGGTTGGTAAGATAAAGATGCGCCGCTGGGTGAGGGTGAGCGTGCCTGCTTCTGCTCCTTTTGCGTTGAAAAAGCGAGCCAGATTGAGTCGGCTTGAGAGTGACATCAGCTAACGGGAACTTCTTGGAATAGTTTGAGCAGTGCTTCGCTGTTGTAGTGCTCTCCCACCTCTTGACTCACTAGGCGGTGGCCAGCCACATGGGGCAGTAGCTGCTGTAGATCTTCGGGTAGCAGGTAGTCACGTCCCTCAATAAATGCCCACGCCTTGGCTGCTTGCAACAGTCCCAGCCCCGAGCGCGGTGAGAGTCCGTTTGAAAAATAGGGTGCTTCGCGGCTAAAGTGGAGCAGCGCTTGGAGGTAGTCGATCAGAGCATCGGTACACTGCACCTGACTCACCTGCTGCTGCAAGGCTAACAGTTGTGGGGTGGTGGTGACCGCAGAGAGTTTGCTTAGTAGCTCGCGGCCACTGTTACCGGAAAGCAGCCGCCGTTCGGCCACCGCATCGGGGTAGCCCAGTTGAATCCGCATCAGAAAGCGATCCAGTTGTGACTCCGGTAACGGGAAGGTGCCCACCTGGAATGAGGGGTTTTGGGTGGCGATAACAAAGAAGGGGTCGGGTAGTGGACGGGTTTCACCCTCTATGCTCACCTGCTGCTCCTCCATCGCTTCCAGAAGTGCGCTTTGGGTTTTAGGCGTGGCGCGGTTAATCTCATCGGCGAGAACCAGCTGGGAAAAGACCGGCCCAGCATGAAAATGAAACTCACCACTCTGTCGTTCATAGATGGCACTGCCGAGAATGTCAGCAGGCAACAGGTCGCTGGTGAATTGGATGCGGCTGTATTTTAGCCCCAGCGTGGTGGCCAGCGCGTGGGAGAGGGTGGTCTTGCCAACCCCCGGAATATCCTCAATCAACAGATGCCCCCGCGCCAATAGACAGGCCAGCGCAAGCTTGAGCTGCACCTCTTTACCGAGAATGACGCTGTTGAGCTGCTGTAAGATGATTTGAATTGTTGCGTGCATATGAATTGGATCCTGATTGCATTGCGCTCTGTGGAGTTATAATCGGTTGATTGCTTTGTAGTTTGAGTCGAGGTGGCAAATTATCGCCATGAGTGCATCAAATTACCTGACTCCTTTCCAAAGGTATCGATTTCTGGCAAAGTAGTGGCTGATTTTAAACTGATAAGTGGAGAGACAACGTGGCAAAAGCGAGTGCGCGACATATCCTGGTGAAGGGCGAAGAGCAGTGTAATGATTTAAAAGCACAGATTGTGGCGGGTGCTGATTTTGCTGATCTGGCAAAACAACACTCAGACTGCCCCTCGGGTCGTGATGGTGGCAACCTGGGTGAGTTTGGCCCGGGAATGATGGTGCCCGAGTTTGACCAAGTGGTTTTTAGCGCGCCGATTGCCGAAGTGCAGGGGCCGGTTAAAACTCAGTTTGGTTACCACCTGCTGGAAGTGACGGAACGTAGCGATTAAGCTTTCCATCTGTCGCATCAAAAAAGGCCTGCAAGGTGATATCTTGCGGGCCTTTTTATTGCGCGTCAGGCTCTCATCCGCTGGTTCAGCGCCTCCTTATGAAAGATAAAAACACGCCCTATTATATTGTAGGAGCCATCTTTAGATGGCGAAAGATGGCGGGTTTATCGCAAGCTAAAGCTTGCTGCTACCTTTATGTTTGGGGTTGGTTTTTTGTTATGAGGGGTCGACTGAAAAGAGGCTAAACATGATGGCTAGAAAGGCCAGACGATAGGAATGATGGTGAGTGCCATGACGGAAAGTATCAGCGTGATGGGCAGGCCAAAACGCAGGTAGTCGGAGAAGTGGTAGCCGCCGGGGCCATATACCATTAAATTGGTCTGGTAGCCGATGGGGGTGGCAAAGCTGCATGATGCGGCAAACATAATGGAGATAATAAAAGGCATCATGCTGACATCAAGCTGTTGTGCGGTCATTAGCGCAATGGGGAACATCAAAACCGCTGCCGCATTGTTGGTGATCATTTCGGTACAGAGCACCGTCATTAAGTAGATTAACGCCAGTGCCAGCATCGGCTCGGCACCGGCGGTGGTGACCAGTTGATGGGCGATGGCACTGGCGGCACCACTTTGGGTGAGTGCCGCGCCAATGCCGATGGAGGCGGCAATCACAATCAACACTTGCCAGTCCACACTGCGCCGGGCACTGCCAGGGGTGATGCAGCGCGTTAGAATCATCACGCCCGCTGCCAGAAAAGCGGCTTTAAACATACTGAGCCAGCCGATGGTCACGACGGCGATCATTGCCACCATAATCGACATGGCCAGCGCGGCTTTGTCATGGTTGGGGCGCTTTGCGCCCACTAAGGTGCTGACTAGGTAGAAATCCCGGGAGTTTCTCTGCCGCTCGATGAAATAGGGCGAGGCTTCCAGCAGTAGGGTGTCGCCCGCTGATAGTTTAATATCACCAATTTTCTGATTCAGATGCTCACCATTGCGAGCCACCGCAATAATGGCGGCATTGTAGTGGGCCCTAAATTTCCCTTCACGAATGGTTTGCCCCAGCAGTGGGCAACTATTAGAGACCACAACCTCAACCATAGTGCGGGCATGACGCTGTGAGTTGAGCTCTTCGTGCTGTTCGCTGGGTGGTTGTAACCCTCTGATTTTTTGTAGATCGACCACTGAATCAACCACTCCGGCGAAGATCAAAATATCACTGGAGAGCAGCTGGGTGCGTGGTGAAACGGCGGGGATTAAATCACCATCTCGCTCGATGGCTGAGAGGAATAGCCCGGGCAGCTGGCGCAGCCCCGCCTGTTCGATAGTGCTTCCCGCGAGGGGGCCATCGGGGGTGATCTCCATCTCAATGGTATATTCGCGCATATTATCAAACTGGCTGATAGCCGGTAGGCGCTCTTTTAACAACCACTTGCTGGTAAACAGGGTGTAGAGCAGTACCATTAATGCCGCAGGCAGGCCGAGGTAGGCCAGCTCCCACATGCCGAGACCGGTGGTACCACTCTGCTCAATGTAGAGGCCGTTGACGATCAGGTTGGTGCTGGTGCCAATGAGGGTCATGGTGCCCCCGACAATAGCGGCATAACTTAGGGGCATCATCAATTTTGAAACTGAGAACTGCTGGCGCTTGGCCCAGTCGTTAACCGCTGGAATCAGCATGGCAACCACCGGCGTGTTATTCAGCACCGCACTCATCGCCATGACCGGTGCCATGAGCCGCAGCTGGGCGACAATAATACTTTTTGGCCGACCCAGCATCGCCTGGCTAAGCCAGCCGATAGCGCCTGTATCTTTCAGCCCGGCGGCAACAATAAACAGCAGCGCCACCGTTGCCATCCCCTCATTGGCCATCCCAGACAGCGCCTCCTGAGGGGTGAGAATGCCCACCAGCAGCAAAATCATCAGGCCGCCAACAATAATCACATCGGCTGAAACTTTGCTTAAAAGCAAAGCACTAAAGCAGCTGCCGATAATTGCTAGGGTAAACCACGCTTCCCAACCCATGAGTGTCGCCTATTCCTTCATTAAACCGTAACGGATTCTACTGATAAAACAGGGGCATCGCTACTTTTTTACTGGCATAGCAGTCGCAGAACCTGGCGTGGGTCATTAAGCGTGCGGATTTGGTCAAACAACTGTCGGGCTTCGCTGTAGTGCTGTTTCAAATAGCTGAGCCACTGTTTGAGGCGCGAGACGATGTGCCGATCCGCCACCTGTGCGGCCATACCTTCCAACAGCATGGTTTCGATCAGTGGAATAATCGAGGGCCACGGGATGCCATTGACATCGCTCCCCACTTGAAACTGGCGAATCTGCTGTATCAAGCCGGGGTTGATAATCACCCCTCGGCCTATCATCACATCTTTGCAGCCACTGACACTCAAGCAGCGTAGATACTCCTCCACGGAGTTGATGTCGCCGTTAGCCACCACCGGAATAGTGAGTGATTCGCGGATACGGGCGATCCAGTGCCAGTCGGCGGGTGGCCGATAACCCTCTTTTTTGGTACGCCCGTGTACCACAATACTATCGGCACCCCCCGCCTCAACCGCGTGGGCGTTTTCCAGTGCTAGGGAGGTATCTTCGTAGCCAAGGCGGATCTTAGCGCTGAGGGGCGTGCCGAGGGGGACAACCGAACGCACCGCAGCAACAATTTGCTGAACCCGTTCAGGCTCTTTAAGCAATACCGCACCGCCTGCTTTGCGGTTAACAAAGCGGGAGGGGCAGCCAAAGTTAATATCCACCCCCCGAGCACCCATCTCGATAGCGCGTTGCGCATTGATCGCAACAATCTCGGGGATACCGCCCAGCAGCTGCACAACGACAGGAGTACCCGCTGGGGTAACGCCATCATGGAGAAGCTCCGGGCAGATACGACGAAAAACCCGGCGCGGTAAAAGACGGTCGGTAACACGGACAAACTCACTGACGCAGAGATCCAAGCCACCGATATTAGTCAAAAAAGTACGCATCTGCTGGTCAACCAGCCCCTGCATTGGCGCAAGCAAAATTTTCATGGTGCTCTGTATAACTCGGGTAAAGACTCTTAGGGTTCTGGGGT
>JALSJH010000088.1 GCA_026989455.1 Chromatiales bacterium
TTCTCCTTTTTATTAATACTTCCTAGCATCGACCTTGAAAACGGATAAGGGTAAACTCTAAAATAGCCACCACCCGCCACAGGCAGCTGATAACCGAGTAGTTTTTTCGTAGAAATAGGGAATTCAACAATGGACGAACCATTGCTTAAAGTGTGTTGATAGGGGTGCTTAGGCGCATCAGGCACCCCGTAACGATCATGATAGACCGGAAAGATACTAGAATCATAAGTAAAGCCAAGCTCGCCCAAGATATCCATTGCCCACATCGACTCTTTGGTAATCGAATAACTTGCCGCCCGATACCCCTCTACCGGCTTTTGAATAATATCTTCCAGAATCTCTTTTGCTCGACGGGTCTCCTCATAAAAAACCTCCGGTGTCTGATTATAAATCAGTTGATGGCTATAGCCATGGCATGCCACTTCATGCCCTTCGCTGAGAATATCCCTCACCAACTGAGGCTCCCTTTCTGCCACCCAACCCAACACAAAAAAAGTTCCCACTCGCTCTGCGCCCGACATCGCCTTTAAGATTCTATGCGTATTCTCAACCACTCGCGACGAATAGGTATCCCAATCAGCATAGTCGACACTATTGGCAAAGGCTGAGACTTGAAAATAGTCTTCAACATCAATAGTCATCGCGTTACTTATTATTTTTTGAGCAGCTATTGTCATGATTAAAAACTCATCTCTATAGTCACGGCATATTGCCTCTCTGTATATCCTTCACCACCACCAGACCCCGATCGGTTTCGATTAGAGGCTTCCAGAGAGAGACTTAAATCCTGGCTGACCTGTCGCTGATAATTTACGGTTACAATTTTATCCGCCGACACACCCTCAAGTGGATTGGACCAGACCCTGATATAATCATACCGCAGGCTGAGTGAGTCACTTCGCTTCATCTGGTACTCTGCCAAAAATCGATGGCTGTAAGTGCGCTGAAATGAGCCACCCTCTTGTGATGAGCGGTGAGTGCCTGAGCTTGAGTACTGGATACGCAGCAGTTGCCTCTGGTACGACACTCTAGAGGTCAATGTTTTGGTTAAAAAGACATCATTTCTTACGGTAAGGTATGATCGAAAGTCAGGCTCGACCGAGGACCCTTCACTGGGCATGAATGCACGCGTGGCATCTGAGGTTGTCTCCTCTTCATACCCCGCATCAATGGTGACACGTGATCGCTGGTAAGAGAGTTCTCCGGCATAACTACGGCCATAGTAGCGCCCACCGCTCGACAAACTTAGCGACAAGTAGCTCTTCGGTCGATATGAAAACCCGGTATTCCAATAGTACCCTTGTTGTTCGGTGGATAGACGGCTATTTACATTTCGCTCTTTTCCGCGCCGATAACTAAGCTGTAGTTTTGTAGTGTATTGGTAGGCCATTTTAAAATAAATATCTTGAAATGAACTCGTGGCACCCAGCAGGGTGACATAATCAACATCCGTCTCACTCCACTTTGCCGATACCGTGAGTGGACCGTAACTATCTCCTGATCCTAACTCCAAAACCTTGCTGTTTATATTACTGCTTGCCTGAGCCTGCCGTTCATAGCGTGAGAGACCAAAAACATAGTCGAAATCGAGTGTGTAATCAGAGTTCGATAGCGATAAAGAGGGATTAACAAACCCTGTCTTCACTTTTTCGAGGTCGCCACTAACAACGATTCTTGAGGTTGTGGTTCTGCCGTAGGAGACGGGCTGCCGCTGGATGCTTGCGCTACTGGCAAAAGATAAATTATTGCGTTGGTATGCCGAAAAGTTGATATTCAGATCTTGGTATGCCATATCAAGGTTCGAGTTATCTTTTACTATTTGCTTGGTGACACCGTAGTCCACAGCCAGCTGAATATCAGCCGATTGGTACTCCATCAAAAGGCTAGGATTGATCAGAGTCACTGTGTCAGTAACCTTCGACTGCTCAGTCAGAAAGAGATTATTCGAATATTTTTCAGAGAGTTCAAGTGAAGGAGAGACTCTAAAATCAGCACTGGCAACCCCCACCAATAGCAGGGCAACAATAAGTGTAGCTATCCTTAACATTCCATTACCCACCGATATCGCTCATCAACCAGCCCAGCTATTTGGCACTATATTGCTGATAATAACCGCCTGATGAGTCAATAAAGGAGCACTTATTCAACACCATGCAAACACTTTTATCTCTGATCAGGTCATCGAGTGCCTCCAGCACTTGCCCCTGGGGTGTTTTTGCTGCCTCCACCACCATAACAATCTGCCCCACCATTTCGGCCAAAATCTTTGCTTCGTTGGAGAGTAGTAGTGGGGGCGCATCAAAAATGACAATACGGTCTGGATAACGCTCTGCCAGTTCAGTGATCAGTTGAGTCATTCGTGAGCTGGCAAGCAACTCAACACTTTGAGCAGAATACCCACCCGCTGGCATCAACACCAAATCACTGATATTGGTTCGATACATCACATCTGCAACCGTCATGGTTGGATCACGCAGGTAATCGGCCAAGCCCAGTTCTTTACTAAGTCCCAGTTTTTTGAAAATAGTGGGGCGCAACACATCCGCATCCACCAGCAGCACGGTGTGATCCATCTCGTGAGCCATACTTAACGCCAGATTAATGGCTGTGTATGTTTTCCCCTCTCCGGCGAGGGCGCTGGAGACCATAATCAAGTTCCCGCGCTCAACCAGTGATGAGCTACTTCCAAAGGCATTATTTATCAACGGGCGTTTGATCTGCCGAAACTCTTCAGAAAGCTGGCCGCGTGGCATTTCAGGTGTGATAAACCCTGCGCGCTCCATCTCTGCAAAGTTCAGCTGTTTATGCCCCACCTTTGAAGAGAGAAATTTTCGCTTAAATTGCATCATCTCTTGCTCACCGAGTGTTGGCACGAATGTCAGCGACTCACCCGGTTGGGCTGATTTATTTTTATCCATCAAAATCACCTATACCATCAATCATGATGAAATATTCAGGTACATCATGGCGGCTGAAAACAGACCCGCCTCAAAAGCAACAACCATCAAATACACCAACAAAAAGAGTGCCACCAACGTAAAAAATGTGAACATTTTTATTTTCCGGGTTCTCAGTTGTGCAGGTGTTTTAAAGAGCGAAACGCCACCCAACACCGGAAGCCCAGTTGCTGTTCTTAACGACTGGATCGAATTAAATTGCGGTCTTAACTGTGCATTAAGGAAAATCACGCCACAAATGAATACCAAGCCACCCAGCATCACCGCGGTGATAAGCAGCGGGCGGTTCGGACCAACGGGTATCACCGGCTCACGAGGAGGGTCAATAACACGCACATGCACCTGATCAGAGCTAAGTTCAGCCTCACGTGAAATCATCGCCGCCTCACGCCGCGACACTAACGCTTCGTAGTTACTCTTATTAACATCATAGTCACGATTCAGCTTCGCTAGCTCCGCCTCCACCATGGGGATGGTATCGACATGCTCTTTGAATTTATTGACATGGCGCGAGTATTCGGCAACACGCACCCTCAAGCCTGAGACCTCTGACTCCACTCGACTCAGCTCAACTCTCAACTCTTGATAAACCGGGTCAGCGGTATACATAGCGATACTACTTGCCTGACCTTCCTCATCAGCGGCTTTACTGTCAGCTACTTGAGACTCCAGCAGCGCAATATTCTCTCGTAGAACAAGAATGTCCGGGTGAGAATCTGTGTAATTAAACGTCAACTCATTTAAGCGCATCCGCATCGCACTCAGGCGCTGTTCAAGGGGTGTCTCACCTACTGCAACCGCTGAGTATTGAGTTCGTGATTCAATCACCGACTTCTCTTGATCCAACTCTGTTCTCAGGTCATCACGTCGTCGTGTCGCCTCTCTCAGATCCAGGCGAGCACGGCTTAAATTATTTTCAGCCGCCTCCAGCTGCCGAAAGTAGCCACCCGCCTCTGTCGGCATTAAACCAATATTTTCTCGTTTGAATGTTTTTAGCGCATCTTCAGCCTCGATCAGCTTCTGCTCATAAACCGCAATCTGGGTCTCAAGAAATCGGTGCGCCAATTCGGCATCACCACGACTACTTTTCAACATCGAGTTCATGAATGTTTCAAGCAGCGATTCGACTACACGCTTAGCTAGCCGGGGATCTTTATCAGAGTAGGAGATCACATATATATTTTCCCGCTCACTGCCCCTAATCCCTATTTTATTCCTCAAGCCCACAATAATATTTTCAAACTCTTCGGGACTATTGGCCCGAAGATCAAGATCGACCGATCGGGCGACTATCTCAAGATTGGTACGACTAAGCAGCGTTCTACGCGCCAGATCAAGCTGTTCCTCACTACTACCCTGCCCGTCAACAGCCAAGCCTTCAAGTAACGGCCCAAGAATTGATTGGGTATCCAAGTATATTTTCACTTTTGATTCATAAATATTTGGCATGAAGTGAACAACTGGCCAACCGACCATGCTGATACCGATTACCACCCACAACACCAGCCACCTTTTACGCCAAAAAAGATACCCGATCGATAACGCTTGCTTTAACTGCTCATTCATTTATTGAAGAAACCCATTAATTACAAAGATCCAAACAGCAATCCATAATGTAATAAAGCTCATTTTCATGAGCCAACACTACACAACATCCTTAATACCCACAAAGATCTGATCACGAACCATTAGTTGCTCGCTATACTACGGCTCATCTTTGGTTGCTTAGCTCACAAATCCCAGATCAAAAATATGACTCTGGGATGATGACGATATCACCCGCTTCTAGAGCTCTATTTTTGCTTATATCACCTTTTTCTATTAAATCTTCGAGTTTCAGCTCTATCTTCTGTTGCTGTCCATTATTATCACGAATCAACACGGCTCGATTACCCGCAGAGAACTCGGTGAGACCACCCACTTCAATTAACACATCCAGCAGTGTCATCCCCTTTCTGTACGATAACGCTCTCGGTTCTGCCGCCTGGCCGATCACTCTGACCTGTTGCGAATAGGCGGCCCCAAAGCCTGTCACCATCACCGTTACTTTCGGGAATTTAATATAGGACTGCAACAACGCCTCAATCTGGCGGGAGATCGCAGTAGTGGTAACACCCACAACCTGCAGGTCATCCACTAGCGGGATGGATATATAGCCATCTGGGCGGACTGGCACCGTTACTGATAGCTCTTGATTGCGCCAAACAAATATATTGAGCATGTCACCGACTTGAACCGTATACCTTAACTCGTCTGGCTTATCGCTTCCCTCTTCAGGCAGAGCCATCTCGCTGAGTGATAGCGGCACTCCTTTCTCTTCGACGCCCTCTATCAACTGGGGAGAATCGTTCGCCTGCAGCGAATTATATTGACCCGCAGCGTTACACCCCGCCAACAAAAACGCGCTCAAACACCCCACAACAACAACCGCTAATCTCATAGCACATCTGTCCCTATTCATAAAACCCCGCCAGTTATTAGAGTATACACCCTACGCATCAGCAAACGCCTGAAAACAGCGACATGACATACGATAACCGGATACCTTTATCCACAGAGGCCTGCAGACTACTTTAGTTCAAACTTTTCAATAGTTTTTCCGCATCACTGCGCTCCATGAAACCACCCGCATCCTCCAAAGCTTCTGCCAGAAGTCTCTTTGCTTCGGAGTGTTTATTGGCCTTTGCTAACACCGCAGCATAGTGATATTGGATATCAGGACTATTCGGCATAAGAGCGTAGGCTTGAGACAATAGACTCTCCGCCTTCACATCATCACCCGCCTTAAACAGCAGCCACCCATAGGTGTCGATAACATTCGCGTCATCTTCTTTTAGCTCATATGCCCTAGCCGCTGCCGCTTTTCCTCGCTCAATATCTCCCAACTCCAGATGAACCCAGGCAAGATTATTGTAGACAAGGTAATCATCCGGATTGTCCCGTAGAACATCATTATACAGATGTAAGGTTTTTTCGTATTGTCCGCGACCAAGATAATCCGATGCGATCATTTTCTTAACATTCACATCGCTTGGATTTTTTTCAACCCACTGCTCAAGCTCCGCAACCGCATCCTGTCGATTTAATTTTAGTTTAACCTGGTATAATTTTACGACCAGCACCTGACTCAGAGCGATTTTCTTTGCGCTATTATAGGCCTCCAGTGCCTCCTTAAACTCCCCCTGGGCTGCATAAAAGTCACCTTTCAACATATAGCCGCCCGCTCTATCCGGGTGTGCCGCAATCAACTCATCAGAATATTTATGCGCGGCACGAAAGTTACCTGACTTAGCCTCAGCAACCGCCATCATCACGATAACCTGCTCATTGCGCGGATCAATTCTATTTGCCCGTTCAAGTGAATTGAGCGCAACCGCCTCATTACCTAGTTGAAGGTGTACTTGCGCATGCATCAACAGCGAAGCTACAGAGTCATCCTCTTTCACAAGCTGATTGAGAACGCTCACCGCATTATCAAACCGTCCTGACTGAATGTATAGCTGGCTTATCAACACTTTAGCGGCAATGGAGTCTTCTGCCTTTTCCAATATCTGATTTAAATAGCTCTCAGCCGTCTCAGGCTTGCCGTTGCGCAAGTAGTGCCTCGCCAGCAACATGCGTGGCATAACCGCTTTATCGTCAAGGCGTATCAGCTTCTCCATCAACTCAAGTGCATCACTCTCACGTCCGAGCTGCACATAGATCTGTGCAAGACCAATCGCTATACGTTCATTTTTCTGCTCCAGCGAATGCGCCTTTTCAAAGAATTCTCGTGCTTTCTCGAGCTTGCCATCCCGGTACTCCAACTCAGCCATGGAGGACAAAAGCAGAACCGAGGGTTCGCCCTGATCCAAAGCTTGCTGCAGCTCCTTGCGAGCCAGACCGAAATCCCCCTTGGCCATATAGACTTTGGCAATGGCGATATAGCCATTCGGTTGCGCAGGGTACGCTTCTATTGCTTTCCTAGAGAGATCAATAACTTTGGAGAAATCACCCTTCTGCAGGTAAGCGGCCACCAGTGCCATCTGCTCATTCAAATCACCGTTATTTCCACTCCCAGCCAATAGTGCAATCACATCATCCGCATTACCTCCTGAGAGGTAGGCCATCGCCAACTCTGAACGCAGTGAGCTGCTTTCAGGTGAAGAGGGTAGTATTTTATCAATATACTCTTTTCCAAGCTGGTAGTTACCACTGCGAATTGCCGCAGTGCTGATCAAGGTGATCAGCTGCTGGTCGTCTGCGTTACCGACAATCCCCTTACTTAGAATCTCATAAGCCTCTTCTGGCTGCTGCAGCATCAAGCGGGTCGCACCCAACAGTTTGCGAGGAAACAGGTTGTCCGGATCAATCGCCATATATTGGCTTAAATATTTATTGGCCTGTTCAAAACTCCCCAACACATATTTAACCGCCCCCATCAATAGCAATGATGGCTTATGGTCGGAAGATATTGAGAATAATTTCTCTAGGTAGTCCTCTGCCAACGCGTACTCTTTCTTTTCATAGGCGATCATGCTTCGGAGATAGAGGGCCTCAGGATTTCGGTCGTTGGATGCTAGTAACTGCTCAACATGCTTTAGGGCATCACTATAGTTTTTTTCTGCCAGATTTGCCCGCACCAAACCATTCAGTGCCTGATACTTATGCAGCGTCATCACCTCCTTAAAGGCGTTATCGACTACTCGCTCAAAAGCAGATTGCGCGGCAGGGAAGTCTCCGCGTTTCATCGCCAGATCACCTCTGAGAAGTAGCGCCTCCGGATCTTTATCATCAAGGGACAATGCTTTATCGAGGCTAGCCTCGGCCAAGTCGACATCACCCGACATCAACTCTCTTTTTGCCTGCAGAACATGAGCCGACACCGCATTTGGATTTTTTTGCAGTGCTTTGTCCGCCAGTTCAGAGCCTGAGTCGAATTCACCCAATGAGAAGTGAGCCTTCGCTTGGATCACATACAACTCAGCCTGTGATTGATCACTCATTGTCTCTATCGGGGCAAAATCCCGGAGTATTTCTTTATACTTCCCTTGCAATAACAGTGCTTGACCCATGCTGACCAACAACGCTTCATCGTCGGGTTTCATGCGTAGTGCCCTGCCAAGCTCTTTTTCAGCGCCGGAGGCATCACCCATGGCCAAATAGATCTCACCCAGTGCAGTGCGGGCAGTCACATCATCCGGAGCCGCAATCAGCGCATTTTTATAAGCAATAATTGCAGGCTCTATTTTACCACTCTGATAGTACTGCAGTGCCTGCTCAATAAACGCCTTGCTGTCGGCCGGCTCACTTGAACACGAGGCAAGTAGAGCCATAGCAAATGCCATAACAATAACTTTGAGTGGCTGTTTACCGCCAAGCCCCTTCCTGTTGCAATAATCCATCGTTCTCCCCTGTCGCTCTTTACCCATTAGGCTTCAAGCCTTCCATCTCATTAGCCAGCTCATCCACAAAGCTATTTAAACCCGCATTCGCTTCCTCGTAAAAAGAGGTGAGTATGCTTCTAGCCTCATCGGGATTAACATCATAGCCAGCAGAAATCACAATCAACGCCGCATCAGGGCGACCGGTCAAAACACCGAGCACTTCGAATAGCTTTGCCTGGTATTTTTCTGTGCTAACCCGACCACCGACTCTATACCAATACCAAGCTAACCGATCACCCCCCGTGCCGGAGCGGATGGTAACCTCTTTCACATGGACAGACAACCGTGAGTAATCCTTTTCAGATGTTAGCTGTGACCAGTTTGCACCATCTGCGATGCGATTGGTATAATCGATAAGACGCGCCCCAGGCTTAGATGATGAATAATAAGCCACCGCTGCCTGCACATCTGCAGTCGCTCCCTGGTAAACAGCACCAATGGTAAAGTCAGCCCCTTTATAATCCGGCAACAACAATTGCTTGGGGAACTCAGACGGCATAGCCCAGCCTTCAATATCCGGCATGTTTACGTTACTGAGAGGTATTTGATTATTGCTACGCAAGTAGTCAGACAATACGGGGGGAGTAATCAGCAGCACCGAAACTAACAGCAGCGCAGCCGCTTTCGTTGGCTGTGACGTGAGCAACCTACCAGTAGCTACTGGTACGGTTTCCTGCTCTTTTTCCGTAGGCACCGTATCCCACTTAGCCAGATACTTGTAACCGAACCAGTACAGCAGAGCCACCATCACTAAAAAGATATACCAGCCAAGATTGGCGTGATCTTGAATATAGGCGTGCTCCATCTGGGTTAAGTGCCCAGCATAAATAACCACGAACACCCGCAGCCAATTGGCCAGCAGTGATGCCATCAAAAACAGCAAGACATACAGCAATCTGATTTTAAAGCTGTAAAAATTCAGGTAAGAGAAGAGCGTTGAAAGGGCAAAGGCTACCAAGAAATAGCGAAGCCCACTACAAGCCTCAAGCACCGCAAAACTACCCTCAGGAATTGTTAACAGATAGCCATCTCTGATCACCGGAATACCCGCCAGCATCAGCATTTGATGCACCGCGTGCACGGTAATGACCTGAAACGGCATTTGTAACGGCAGCCAGGCCGGTGTTGCAAAGAAAATAAACAACATGGCAAACAGCAGCTCTTTGGTAACCTTATAACCAAGAGAAAACCAGACAAACAACATCATTATCAGCAGAACGCTGACCACCTGCACTAGATTGGTATCCACCAATGAGCCAAGTAACCAGAAAAACCCAAAAAATGGAATAAGAGCGACTGGTCGAATATCCAGTCGTGGCTGCATGCGGGAGAGGGTGTGTCGCTTATCCCACACCAGAAACAGAACCACGGCAATAATCAACCAGCCATGGGCATACTCACCTTCGACATCATTCCACAGCGCAAACAGGCGACCAAAGGTATCCCAATATGAATAGAGTATCGCCCCGCAACCGATCAGCAGCAGTGAGAGCGCACTCTTCCATTGAATTTCAGCTTCATACTTCATGCGATTGAATCCTTGATCGCGCTATTCGACATGGACGCACCTTGTTTATGCATCTCTCATCTTATATTTATCCAGTAAATCATATAGCGTCGGACGGCTCACACCCAGCATCTCCGCCGTTTGTGAGATATTCTCATTACACATCGCCATCGCCTGCTGCAGTGCTGCCAGCTCTGCCTTTTCTCGAACTTGTCGCAAATTCAACAAAACAGCAGAGGGCGCGGCATCCGGCTCCATTAACTCCAGATCTTCACAGCTAATCGATGCGCCATCCGCCATGATCACTGCACGTTTAACGCGGTTTTCTAGCTCACGCACGTTCCCTTTCCAGGCGTGCTGCTCAATGCCTTGCAGCGCATCCGCAGAAAAGCCTTTGACCACGCTTCCCATTTCATTTGCATATTTTGTCAAAAAGTGGCGTGCCAACACCACTGCATCACCCGACCTATCCCGTAACGCCGGGATTTTTACTGTGATTTCTGAAATGCGGTAATAGAGGTCTTCTCTAAATTCACCGGCTGAAATCAACTCTTCAATATTTTGATGTGTGGCACAAACCACCCTAACATCAACGGAAATCTCTTTCCGCCCGCCGACTCGCTCAACGATTCGCTCTTGCAAAAAGCGCAACATTTTGGTTTGCAGCAGCGATGGCATATCACCAATTTCATCCAAAAAAAGTGTACCGCCATCGGCATGCTCGATTTTGCCGATAGTCTGCTTCGCAGCACCGGTAAAAGCCCCTTTTTCATAGCCAAATAACTCGCTCTCAAGCAAGTTTTCAGGGATTGCTGCACAGTTGATCGCCACAAAGCGCTCGCCAGCACGAGGGCTCAGATCATGCAGTGCCTTGGCAATCAACTCTTTGCCAGTACCACTCTCACCTAAAACCAACACCGTTGCATTGGTCGGTGCAATCTTCTCAACAACTTTACACGTCTTCTGCATCTCTGGACTAGCCGATATCATACCAGACAACGCACTCTTACCCATGCGGCTTAGTAATCGATTCTCTTTTTCCAAGTCATAAACGTGAAACGCCCGGCTTACGATCAGTGTCAAAATATCCAAGTCAATCGGCTTTTGGTAAAAATCAAACGCCCCCATAGAGATCGCCTTAACTGCATTTGACCTATCATCATTCCCGGTCACCACAATCACTTTGGTATGAGGGGCCAATGAGAGGATCTCTTCGAGTGCAGCCAGACCTTCGCTCGCATTTTCCGGGTCAGGAGGCAGCCCTAAATCCAGTAAGATCACACACGGCTCATGCCGCCTTAAAGCGGCAACACCTTCTGCACGACTGCCGGCAATAACCACATCATAGGAGTCAAACCCCCATTTAAGTTGACTCTGCATGCCAGGGTCATCTTCGATCACCACAAGTTTTTGCAATTTTTTTACCTGATTATTCAACAGCCACACCTAATCCTTGCCGTATACATGAAATATCCGTAGTCACTCAATGATCACCATGGGTAAATCAATTTCAAAAACGGTGCCCTGGCCCGGGTCACTCGTCACCACAATCTTTCCACCTATGTTTTGAATGTACTCTTTTGCCTCATAAACACCAATTCCCATCCCGGCATTGCCCTTGGTGGTATCAAAAGGTTTGAACAGGCGGTCACGGATAAACGCCTGGCTCATCCCACAACCCGTATCGCTTATACTGATAACCGCCCTGCCGCTTTCAACCCGAATTATCAACTCAACCCTACCGGATTCAGGCGTTGCCTCCTGGGCATTTTGCACCAGATGAGTCAACACCACCTCTAAGCGCTCTCTATCTGCAAGAGTAGAGGGGGCTGCATCACATTTATTGATCAATACGGGGGGCGGGGTACTCTCCTGCCTCGCACAACAGACCGCCTGCAGACAATTGAGCAAATCCACCCTGTCACTGTTGGCAGCGACCATCATACTGCGATCTTTTCTCAGCTGTAAGAGCATCCGGTTCATTTTATTTGCCGCATTATCGACTGTTAATAGTGCTGATTCAATAAACTCAGGATTATTTTTATGCTTTTCTGCATTTTTCACCACCAGAGAGAGCTGTGAAACCACATTTTTCAAATCATGGACCACATAGGCTGACAGGCGATTAAAAGCCTCAAACTGCTTAGCATCGTGCAACTCTTGAGATAAATTCATCAATGTTAGGTAACCCGCCGCCTGTTGAGCCACCGTTTTCAATAAATCACGATCCTCCCAGTTAAACTCCCTGTCAGCCCGGGGTTGATTCAGCCCGAGAATTGCCAGCGGTTTTCCCTGATGAACAATGGGAACCAGCAACCTTATGGTCGCATCACCCAGCAACCACTCTGGCAACATCAACCACTCATATCGCTCCGCGTTATCTCTATATTCACGCACATCCACCACCCAGCCACTCTCCTCCAAAAAAGCCACTAGATTGCCCTGCTCATGGTCACTTAATTTAGGCAGTGGCTCATGGTTCAGTGCGATGGTATTGATGTACTCATCCCCCTCCTTCGTCCAGATCAAACCACCGGTACTGTCAATAATATTAGCGATTGACAAGATTATTCGCTCTTCAAGGGGTGTGTTATTTTCCAGCTTTGAGAATGAATCTGAAAAGCGCAACCACTCATCACGGTAGTCATATTTATAATCAAAAAAATGTTTGCTTACATAGACTTTAATCAGCGCCCTCACTTGCCCTGAAAAGACCAAAACCAGCAAAGCCAGCAGTGCAACACTGAGGAATATAATTTGAAACAGCGCCCCCCACTCACCACCCGAAAACTGTAGGTAGTATCCAATAGCCGACATCAACAGCAAATAGACCCCAACACCGATCAGGCTCACACTGTGAAAAGCGATATGGTGAGAGATAACAACTTTACTTTTTCGATTAGTGATCCGATGGATTGAGATCCACATTAACGGTATCAGCAGCAGAATAAAGACCGGGCGTGCATTCCACAGGTATTGATCAAGGTTGGCACTCAACAGCGATGAAGAGTAGAGCGCAATATCGTATACAAACTGTACGGCGATTACGATGGCTAACAGTTTGACCGCCCAACGAAGCTCCGCGTCTGCATTACGCAACAGCTGCTCGACTAAAACCAGCCCGGCAACTGAAAGCAACAGATACTCATAGGACCAGAGCGTGAACAATATTGCTCGGTTTTCACCAACCAAGCGCAGGGAGAAGTAAATATCGATCGCCAACAAAGAGAGGAAAAGCGCAATAAAAATCAGCGCACCACGACGAAAAACAGGCTCAAGATATGCCCACTTCAGTGCCGGATTCAACAGGTAGATAAGCAGCCAGATCCATGAAAGATCTCGGGCAAGCTCAAGGTAGTGCCATAAAAAACCAGGGCCAAAAGCCGAAGCACCTGCCCATAACGCGGTTACGAGCAGTGATGATATGAAACTGACTTTTAGCGGGTGGCTACGGGCAAAAAATAGGGTGGCAAAGGCAAAAACAGAGAAAACAACGCTGGCGATGATATACAGCAACCCTGTCATCGCTCAAGACCACACCAAGTCGCCGTCAACTGAACCCATTAACGCGCCCCCCGTCCCCATAAAATAACCTCAGCGGTTTGAAAAATTATCGATAGATCCAAGAATAAGCTGTAGTTCTTCACATAGTAGAGGTCATACTGTAATTTTTTTCTGGAGTCATCTTCAGAGGCACCGTATGGGTAACCAATTTGCGCCCATCCGGTTATACCCGGCTTCACCATGTGACGATCATGAAAGTAGGGGATGTTTTTTGCCAACTCCTCCACAAACTCCGGGCGCTCTGGGCGCGGCCCCACAAAACTCATATCACCCCTCAACACGTTGAGTAACTGGGGAAGCTCATCAATGCGCATTTTGCGAATAAATCGACCCACAGAGGTTATCCGGTCATCACCCTGAGTCGCCCACTGAGCGCCATTTTTCTCAGCATCCATACGCATGCTGCGAAACTTAATCACCTCGAACGGCGCGCCCTTTTCACCCACTCGCACCTGCTTGTAGAAAATGGTACCGCGCCCTTTTGACTCTGCAAATATTGCAATAGCCGTTAACAACATCACTGGCCAAACCACGAAAAGCATCGCCAAGCTAACGCCAAGATCCATGCCGCGCTTGACCATTCCATTGAATAACCCAGATTTAAATCCATCTGAATAGATCATCCAACTGGGCGTAATAATATCAAGGCGCAGCAGCCCCAGTTGGCGCTCAAAAAATGTCGAGAGATCGGTAATCTGAGTACCATACATTTTACACGCCAGCAGCTCGTCAACCGGCAACGATTTGCGTCTATCCTGTATTGCGACAACCAGCTCATCGATAAAGTGGGCCTCTACCAGCTCCGTTATTGAACCCTTAGCCCTCAAGATTTTTTCGGGCTTAACCAGCTCCTCTTCATTTGTGACATTGACAAAACCCACAATCGTACAGCCGCGACAATCGGACTTGCGGCGTAATTTTGCAACCTCTACCGCATCACGACCGGTACCCAGCACCAAAATACGCCTATTCAAATACTTTTGATCAGCCACCACGAAAAAAATCAGTCTAAAACAGAGCACACCGATAAATGAGATCAAGATCGCAGTCCACACCATATCACCACCCAACTCGATACCTGGCATGAGTGAAAAGATACCATGCACCAATCCACCACCAATCAGCATAGCGAGGATAATACGCAACAATAGATCACCCAGCTTGCCACTCAATCGGCGCCGATACAGCCCCATAGCCATCAATGAGCTAAAGATCACCAATAAAAACAGGCTGGCATTTGAGAGCGTTGGGTGCATCATATGAATCGCAGCACCCGCCACATCCCGCACCAGAAAACTGAGGAAGGCATCTGCCAAATAGAGTGATGCCATTAGTAGTAACAACTCAACCACGCCTAACAGCAATAGAGAAGTCGGAACATAGTGTTTAAATATTCTAACCATCCGGAATATTTGTCCTTTTAACTGTAAATTACATATAGCGGGTTATTTTGACAAAAGATCAAATATAAACCCTTTACTCACGACTACTTACTAATGACTTTATCCCCACCTTCAGGGGCGTATCAGGCACCATACCCAGCAGGCTCTCTAACATTTCAGGCAAGGCCAACGAGTGTCGAATATCCCCCGCCCTTGCATCAGAAAAACTTTTCTTCACTGATCTACCAGCGGCTGACTCAATCGCTTGGATCATGTCGTTTAATGAGGTCGGTTTGCCCGCACCCACATTAACCACATGCGCTGACAAGTCAGGTTTATTAATCGCTGCGGTTAATATTTTGACCAGATCTTTGACAAAAACAAAGTCCCGCGTCTGTTCACCGTCACCATAGATCGTTATCGGTTTATTTTGAGAAATACGACTGGTGAAGATACTGATAACACCGGAGTAGGGTGAGTTAGGATCCTGGCGTGGGCCGTAAATATTGAAGAAACGAAAGGCACAATATTTAAGACCAAACTGACGATGATAAAAATCGAGGTAATACTCACCGGCCAACTTGTCAGCCGCGTAAGGTGTCATCGGTTTTTTTACGGTGGACTCAACAACTGGCAAGACCTCTGTATCACCATAGATAGCTGCTGACGATGCATAGATGACTCGTTCGACCTGACTCTTCCGCGCCGCTTCCAATACATTAAGAGTGCCATCAAAATTAGTTTTATGAGTCTCTACCGGCTCATCAACAGAGGCTTGTACCGAGGCAACCGCAGCCAAGTGAACAACAGCATCAACACCTTGTACACACTGATCAACTAATGCTGCATCTGCCACATCACCATCAATCACCTCTAGCTGCGAACTCGCTGCAGGCAGGTTCTCATGCTTTCCCGTAGAAAAGTTATCGAGAACACGCACAAATACCCCATGATCTAAGAGATCATCAACAAGGTTTGAACCGATAAACCCCGCACCACCCGTTACCAAAACTCGCATTCTAGTTCCTTTAAAGTCCCTGCCAAAACCATGCTGGCATTCATTAGATTTTTTGTGTAAATCCTAGCGAAGTAGAGCCTCGTCCAGCTAAGCCGGATAATAAGCCTAAAAACCGGCCAAGCATACCAGAATTATCGCTATTCATCCCTTTTAACCACATCAGGATAGAGGGCATCCAATGCAATTGAGCGACTATCCTCCATCACCATGCGTGCATGAGTGCGGCGCAGCTGACGTGGCTCTTTTACGCCACAGGAGTGTGCAATCATCCCCACTTCGTGCAACATATTCTCCACATAATGTTTAACCCGCTCCGATTTAAGCTCCGACACCAAGCCACGTTGCAACTTAGGGTTGTGTGTTGCAATACCGGTGGGACAGGTGTTTTTATTGCACTGCAACGCCTGAACACACCCCATGGAGAACATAAAGCCTCGTGCAGAGGTCATAAAATCGGCACCCATACAGAGCGCCCAAGCAAGATCAGCAGGGGTAACCAGTTTGCCGGAAACAATCACCTTCACCCGGTCTCGCAACCCATACTCATTTAGCTTATCCACCAGTGCGGGCAGGCTCTCTTTTATCGACAACCCCATGTAGTCAATCAATGACATGGGGGCTGCCCCGGTACCACCATCAGCACTATCGAGGGTGATAAAATCGGGCGCAGATGCGGGGCCTCGCGCCACAATCTCAGCAAAAAACCGATCCAACCACTTCACATGCCCTAGTACCATTTTAAAACCCACCGGCTTACCCGTAACACGCCGCACCCGATCAATCATATCTAGCAGCTCACCATCACTGTTGATATCTTCATGGCGATTAGGACTGAGCGAATCCTGATCCTGGGGAATTCCCCGAATAGCCGCAATCTCTGGAGTGATCTTAGCGGCAGGAAGAATGCCGCCTTTACCCGGTTTAGCACCTTGGCTCAGTTTTATTTCAAACATCCGTACCTGTTCAATGGCGGAAACCTCGCGTAATTTTTTATCACTCAGATCGCCCTCACTATCACGCACCCCATATTTGGCGGTGCCAATCTGAAACACCAGATCACAACCACTCTCCAGATGATACGGAGAGATGGCACCCTCACCGGTATTAAGCCAACAATTAACCTTTAATGCCCCGTATGAGAGCGCCTGCACCGCCGGCTTCGAGATCGCCCCATAACTCATACCAGAAATATTAAACAGCGACTTTGCGGTATAGGGGTATAGGCAATCGGGGCCAATGGTTAACGCCGGGGTTGCCACACTGTCTCTATCCAGACCGGGAAAGGGACAGTTGGCAAACAGAATGGTGCCCGGTGGGCGCAGATCCCGAGTTGAGCCAAAAGCGACTGTATTGTCTATGTTTTTTGCCGCACGATACACCCATGAGCGTTGTGCGCGGTTAAAAGGCATCTCCTCCCGATCCATTGCAAAAAAGTATTGGCGAAAAAACTCACCCAAGTGTTCAAAAAAATAGCGGAAACGACCAATAACAGGATAGTTTCGACGTATAGCATGAGTCTTTTGTGTGACATCAATAATATAGATGACCACCACCGCCAATAGAGCTAGGCCAACCGCAAAAACAAACAGCGAAGAGAAAATATCCAGCATCAAAGTGGTCTGCTGCTTAAAACCATTGGAGATCATCGCACTACCCCACTTATCAGCCATAAATAAGAGCGATAATCGCACACCGAACCCATCACGCATTCATCCATAATTAATCACTCCCCTCACCTTTTCAAATATACCTTGAGGAAGCTCTGATCAAGTCATGAATGTTTTATGCTGGCTGAAATCGCCCTCATTTATCCCGAAAATTGCACCAATAGAACAACTATTACTGCGCACTTCAGAACAAATGAGAGCAACTCCCTCTCAGCCTAAATTTATCCAGACTTAATCAGAGCTTCCTTGAGCGTTTTGCACGATTCATATTTTGCGCGCTACTAACCCAGATACATTAGCGCCAGAAAAAAACAGCACTTGAAAGTTCTCTTAATGTTCTCTACTCTTCAGGAAATGCCTAGGAGGCTGTCATGCCCACCCCACTCGAACAGAAAATAGTTCAAGCGCTGCGCCATTACATCGCCCAGCACGGTCAAGCCCCCACCTTAGAGGCCCTCGGAAAGCGTGTCGGCATCCACTCCAAAGGCACGGTTCACCGCTATATCAACTCCCTTATTGATCAGGGGCTGTTAACCCGCGATCCACACAAAGGGTGGCGAAGCATTGGCCTCGCCAACAGTGATGCCGAAGATGCACTCAACTTGCCACTCCTCGGGCGTATTGCCGCAGGAAAGCCGATTGAAGCGATCCCCGACCACCACCAACTCGATCTAGCGGCGCTCTTTGAAGGCGAAGGGCGATATGCACTAAAGGTACAGGGAGACTCGATGATAGATGCAGGTATTTTAAATGATGACTGGGTGGTTATTCTCAGCACCACGCAGGCAGAACAAGGGGAGATTGTTGTGGCACTGATTGACAATGAAGAGGCGACACTCAAACGGCTAGGTGCCAACAATAGAGAAGAGGTGACCCTCATCCCTGAAAACAGCACCCTGCGGCCGATTTGCTATGCAGCAGAGAGAGTGCAGATTCAAGGTGTTTTGATCGGTCAAATACGTCACTACCCGAGGTAGAAAGTGGAACATTCGCTGTGGGATAGAGCCATTATTCTGATGGATATGAACGCTTTTTTTGCCGCCATCGAGCAACTCGATCACCCCGAATGGCGCGGCAAACCCATCGCCATCACTAATGGCCAGCTGGGTACCTGTATTATTACCAGCTCGTATGAGGCGCGCTCATTTGGCATCAAAACCGGCATGCGTTTACGCGAAGCGCGCACGCTCTGCCCCCACTTGATTCAGGTGGCCTCACGGCCAAAACGCTACGCGGCAGTCTCCACTGCCATTATGCAAAGGCTACAGGAGATCACTCCCGACATCGAAATATTCTCTGTGGATGAGGCCTTTCTGGATATCACCCACGTTCAAGCGCTGCATGGCCCACCGGGGCGCATTGCACGCAGGGTCAAGCTCGCCGTTTTTCAAGCCTCCGGGCTGCTCTGCTCTGTGGGTGTCAGTGGTGATAAAACCACCGCCAAATATGCCGCAAAACAGCAAAAACCCAATGGCCTCACCCTTATCCCCCCTTCGCTGACGCAGCAGCGGTTAAAAAGCGTGCCCGTTACGGAGCTTTGTGGCATTGGCAAGGGTATCGGGGCCTTTCTAGCGCGTCACGGCGTGGTTTATTGTGGCGACATGCCACGCTTGCCGATCAGTGTTCTGGCGGAGCGTTATGGCAATGTGGGGCGACGTATCTGGTATATGTGTCAGGGCAAGGACCCCTCCCCGGTTCGGCGCAATATCGCGCCACCCAAGAGTATCGGACATGGCAAGGTGATCCCACCACATAGCCGTGATCGCCAACTGATACTGACCTATTTGATGCACATGAGCGAAAAGGTGGTGGCGCGATTGCGGTGTCACAACATGGAAGCGAGTCACTTCTGGATTGGCTTGAGAGCTAACAAAGGGTGGCTGGGAGAGAAGTGCCGCCTAGCTCAACCGGGCAGTGATGGCCGTTTGCTGCTGGCACTTTGCCGACAGGTGTTACAGCGACAGTGGCATGGGCAGGCGATTCATCAGGTACAAGTCACCGCCCTAAACCCTCAGCCTGCACACCTGCAAATGGAACTATTTGCAGAGCACGACCCTCGCCGCCACGCCCTCAACCAAGTGATGGACACCATCAACCAGCGTTATGGTGACTTCACCCTAACACCCGCCAGGCTCTTATCCCGCTCAAAGATGCCCGATGTCATTGCCCCCGCATGGCAACCCAGCGGGCCGAGAAGAAGCGTATAGCATGACTCAATGCCCTTGATAAAGCGCCGCCACTTGCTCTGTATAGTGCGCCATAATCCGTTTGCGCTTGAGTTTCAGCGTCGGCGTTATCAAGCCCTGTTCGATACTCCAGGGGACGAGCTCACAATGTGCGCGGCGAATTTGCGCATAGCCGGGAAATGAGTGTATCTGCTTTGTTACTCGTGCCAACACCACCGCCTCCAACTTCTCATCATCCAGCCCCATCGCCAATTTCTCAAACTGCTCAGGATTCAGTACCGTCAGCAGGCTAAGGTAGGGCCGACCTTCGCCAATCACCATACACTGCTCAAATAGTGGATCCATGGTGATCGCCATCTCCATGTCCGCCGGCGGTACCTTTTCGCCATTAGAGAGCACGATAATCTCTTTCAAGCGACCAGTAATGGTCACCACCCCATCATCAATACGCGCCTTGTCACCGGTGTGCAGCCACCCCTGTTCATCAATCATTTCACGGGTCGCCTGTGGGTTATTCCAATAACCCAACATTACGCAGTCACTGCGGGTTAGCAGCTCATCTTTTTCGCCAATCATCACCTCTACACCCTCCAGCGGCTCACCCACACTCGAAGGGATGTTTTTATCACCACGACAAACACTGATCACCGGGCTGGTCTCGGTTAATCCATAGCCTTGGCGTAAGTCGAGGCCCAGGCCGATAAATGTTTTCGCCACATCTGGCGAGAGTGGCGCACCACCACAAATTGCCAATTTAAGCCGCCCACCCAATTTGGCCATTATTTTACTCGCAACCAGCTTATTCAATAGAGGCCAGGCAAGGAACGTCGGGCACCAGCTACCGCGTCCTTGGGCAAAGAGAAAGCGTCGCCAGCCCACATCCACTGCCGCCGCAAAGAGCTTACCGGCCATCGGGGACTTCTCTGCCAATTGTGCGCTGATTTTGGCATAGACCCGTTCATAGATACGCGGCACTGAGACTAAAATAGTAGGGTGAATGGTTTGTAGGTCTTCCGCCAGCAGCAAAACCGAGCGGGCATAGGCGACCTCTGCCCCGACAATCATCGGGATGTAGTAACCCGCCATCCGTTCAAACATATGTGATAGCGGCAAAAATGAGAGAAACAGCTCATTATGATCAAGCTCAGCGGTCGCCTCGCCGCCAAATGAGTTGAGCAACAGGTTTTTGTGGCTCAACATCACCCCTTTGGGGCGACCCGTGGTGCCTGATGTGTAGACAATGGTGCAGAGCTCATCCGGCTCTGCCCCTTCGGCCAGCATCGCCTCGGCATCATCCGGCAACCACTCATCCAGCGAAATCAAGCGGGAAAAAGAGGCGGTGTTGCGACAAGGCATCACCGTCACGATGCGCAGTAAACCATCTAACTGAGCATGAATCGGTTGTAACTGCTGCCAATGCTCATTACCACCGCAAACCAGGATTTTGATCCCGGCATCCTGCAAAATAAAGGCGATATTGTCGGGACGATCATTAGTATAAAAGGGCACGATCACCAACCCTAACCCCATCACCGCCTGCTCACAACAGACCCAGGCTCGGCTGTTATTCAGCATCACCGCAATACGATCTCCCCGCTGCAGTGACTCCTTGGCCAGTGCCGCTTGCCAGCGGGCTACTTCACGCCCCATATCAGCCCAGCTACTACCCTGCCACTGATCTGACTCCTGATCATACTCTCGATAGGCGGGCAGATCGGGGGTTCGCGCCACCCGCTCACGAAATAGGCCGTCAAGGGT
>JALSJH010000089.1 GCA_026989455.1 Chromatiales bacterium
GGGCTACTTCACGCCCCATATCAGCCCAGCTACTACCCTGCCACTGATCTGACTCCTGATCATACTCTCGATAGGCGGGCAGATCGGGGGTTCGCGCCACCCGCTCACGAAATAGGCCGTCAAGGGTAGTGACTTGATCACGTTTGATTGCGTTGTCGCTCATGATAGCTCCTTTAGGGATCTCTGATTAAGCCAGCATAAAACATTCATGACTTATTCAGAGCTTTCTTTACCAGCGGGCATCCGGTGTAAAACGCTCACCATGTTCTTGCTGTAGATGATCTAAACGTTGCTTTAACTGATCGCGACCACACTTGGCAGTGTAGTTCATCGGCCCACCCCTGAATGGCGCAAAGCCCGTACCAAAGATAATACCGGCATCCAGCAGATCCTCATCCTCAACCACCCCTTCACGCAAACAGGCCATCGCCTCATTCACAAAGCGTAAAATCATGCGGTCGGTCAGATCGTCCGGTGGCGGGGTACCCGTATCACTAGGTTTCAGCGGCTTACCCTTCTTGTATTTGTAAAAACCTTCGCCACTCTTACGCCCTAATTGCCCGGCGGCGACCATGCTGCGGAGTTTTTCAGGCACCTCACCGCCTAACTCTTGGGAGAGTATTTCTGCCACATGCAGACAGATATCCAACCCCACCGTATCCGCTAGCTCAATCGGCCCCATGGGCATACCAAACTTGGTTGCCGCTTGGTCTATCAATACGGCGGGCACCCCTTCGGACTCCAATATCACCGCCTCAATAAGGTAGGGCATGAGTATCCGGTTAACCAGAAAGCCCGGGGAACTTTTAACTGGCAGCGGCAGTCGGCCAATCTGTTTGGTAAACGCGCAACCGGCATCAATCAGTGCTTCGTTGGACTCTGCTCCACGGACAACCTCCACCAACTGCATCTGTGCCACTGGGTTAAAAAAGTGTAGACCAATCAGACGGGAAGGGTCATCCAGCACACCGCTAATAGCCTCCAACGGAATGCTCGAGGTATTGGTTGCCAGCAACGCATCGGGTTTTGCCTTTGCTTCAACCTCTTTAAATAGTTGCTGTTTCGCCTCTACATTTTCAAAAATTGCTTCAATAATCAGATCCGCCTCGGCAATGCCTCGCCCCTCAATATCGGGGCGCAGGCGATCCATTGCATCACGAATTTTTAGCGGGTGTTTCAGCTTCTTTTTGTATAGCCCGTGTGCTCGCCCTATGGCACGGCCAATCACCTCATGACTACGATCTTGCAGTGTTACTTGTAGCCCCTGCATGGCACACCAGGCCGCAATATCGCCCCCCATCACACCACCACCGATCACATGCACCCGCTCTGCTTTAAAGTCACTTTTACTGCCCAATCCTTTCATGCGCTCTTGCAGGAAAAAGACCCGAATCAGATTCTGTGCGGTATCCCCCATCACCAGGCGGGCGACCGAAACCGCCTCCTCCTTCATCATCACCTTAGGGTCAGAAGCGTACTTCTCCCACAGTTCGATGACCGCATAGGGTGCCGGGTAGTGCTCTTGACGTGCCTTTTTTGCCAATTTCCTGCGCATCATGCCGGCCAGCAGTGGCCGCAACAACCCGTAGCTAACCCACGCTTTCCACCCCTTGACTTTTTGGGGTGTGGGCTGCTGTTGTAACAGTTGAGTGGCGGCGCTGAGCTTGTGCCGTTCGGGCACCGCATGATCAACCACCCCCACCTTGGCGGCAGCCTTGGCACTCAAAGAACGCCCGGTGAGCATCAGATCCATGGCAGCCGGTGCGCCAATGAGCGGTGGCAGACGTACCGTGCCACCAAACCCTGGGTGAATACCCAACTTAACCTCTGGCAGACCTAGCTTGGTTTTAGGGTCATCAATGGCAATACGGTAGCGGCAAGCCAGTGCTAGCTCCATGCCACCGCCAAGGCAGAAGCCCTGAATCAGCGCCACCGTTGGGCAGTGCAGTGCCTCCAGGCGGTCAAACACCCCTTGAGCACGGCGCACTAGGGCAAAGCCGTCGTCCTGATCTTTTAAGGTGGTAAATTCACCAATATCAGCACCGGCAATAAAGCCACTGCTTTTAGCTGAGGTGATCACCACGCCGGCAGGTTTATCATATTCAAGCTCTTCGAGTAGTTCGTCCAACTCCTCAATAACCGCCCGGCAGAGTATGTTTGTTTTGCTCTCCGCCCGATCAAGATAGAGCCAGGCAATCTCATCACGCCCCTGCTCTTTACGCCAATGCTGGTAGCTCTTCTTCTCGCCCATGATTAATCCACCTCCCGTTCAAGCAGCATCGCGCCACCTTGTCCGCCACCAATACAGAGGCTGGCAATACCACGTCTGGCGTTACTCCTCTTCAGTACATGCAACAGATGCAAAACGATACGCGCACCGCTAGCACCTACCGGATGGCCTAAACTCACACCACCACCATCCACATTCAACCGTGCCGACGCTATTTCACCCAAGGCCGCTGACAACCCCAGCTGCTGCTGACAGTAGCGCTCATCTTTACAGGCCTCAACACAGGCCAACACTTGAGCGGCAAAGGCCTCATTAATCTCCCAATAATCCACATCAGCCAGCGCAAGCCCCTGTCGTTGCATAATGGGAGCCATGGCATGGACGGGGCCTAGCCCCATTTCAGAAGGTTCCAGCGCAGCCCAGTGGCTATCCACAATCGCTCCTAACACCGGCAGTTTATACTTTTCAACCGCCTCGGCGCTGGCGAGCAGCAGCAGGGTTGCACCATCGGTAATCTGAGCACTGTTAGCCGCGGTTACCTTGCCAAAATGGCGGTCAAAAACTGGCTTTAATTTTGTCAACTTCTCTACACTGCTATCGCCACGAACCCCATCATCACTGAGGTGAACATTACCCTCCTTGTCATAGATCGGTACAATTTCATCCATCCACCCCTGCGCCTGTGCATGAGCTAAGCGGTGGTGGCTACGCACCGCATACTCATCCATCTCTCGTCGGGAGATATTAAAACGGTGGGCAATAATCTCCGCCGTCTGCCCCATGCCTAGGCCATTGATCGGATCGGTAAGGCCACACAGCAGACCCACAATGGGCTTAAGATGCCCCGCCCTTAATTGGGTGAGCACCTTCAGTTTATCCAGTGGCTTTTTAGCGCCATACAGATCGGCCATCCAGTTGACCATTGTCTCGTTCAACAACAGCGGGGCATGGCTCATCGCTTCTACCCCGCCGGTTAAGACGAGTTCGGCGCGACCGTTGGCAATATTGCTTGCCGCACTATCCAGCGCCTGCATACCCGAAGCGCAGTTACGCTGCACCGTCCAGGCCGGGGTGGTGATGCCACAGGAGAGACGCAGCGCGATTACCCGAGCGATATTGGCCTCATTAGGACCTGGCATCACACACCCCATCACCACTTCATCAATTTCGTGGGGGGCAAACGGCATACGTGACAGAAGTGCTCTGCCCGCCTGCACGGCAAGATCAGCCGCGTGGAAGGGGCCGGTTTTACCCTTTGCTTTTAAAAAGGGCGTTCTCGCACCATCCACTACATAGACCGGGCGTGCCAGGTGTGTTGTTTTGTTTGACATAAGTCCAGCTCCTAGTGTGCCAAATCTTCGTGGCTAAAATCATCCACTTGAATCACTTTCCAGCGCGCTTCAGCAGCCGCCTTCACCTTATCAGCCTCATCCTGGGTAATAAACGCCTTTTCCAGCGCTTGTTCGGCCTGTCTCTCTTTGCTGCCACCCTCAATCTCGCCACTTTTCACCAGTTTTCCAAGGGTTTTTTCCACCGGCTCCGCGACAACCACCTTGATCAGCGCATCATCTAATCGCGCCAATTGCTGATCCTCTTTTTCTGGAAGATAGATACCATCCGTCAGCCGATCTCGCGCAGCAGAGGGGGATAAAATCGACTCCGCCACCCGGCTCCCCAACACATCACTGGGTGTGCGATAACGCAGCCCCAGCGGAAATACAACCGCCCGCATCAGGTAAGCCGCTGGCCGATGCGGAAAGTTACGCAAAAACCCATCTAAGCTCTCCTGTATTTGGTAGAGCGCGGTTTCACACGTCCACTCCATCAACGACTTATCGGCCCCTTGCCGCCCCTGAGTGTGGTAGTGCTTTAATACCGCAGAAGCGAGGTAGAGTTGACTGAGAACATCCGCCAGGCGACCCGACAATTTCTCACGCCGCTTCAATGAACCGCCTAACACCAACATCGCCACATCAGCCACAAATGCGAATGCCGCACTCATGCGGGTCAACTGCTGGTAGTAGCGTTTGTCCGCACCCACCGTGGGGCTGGCCGCCAACTTGCTGCGGGTCAGTGCCAGAAAAAGTGCCCGGGAGGCGTTGCTGACCGTAAAACCAACGTGCCCAAACAGCGCCTTATCAAAGCTCTCTAGGTCATCACTGTGGCACGATTGAATCTCTTTAATTACATAGGGGTGACAACGAATCGCACCCTGACCAAAGGTAATCATGGTGCGGGTCAGGATATTTGCCCCCTCTACCGTGATCGCAATGGGAATCGACTGGTAGGGGCGCGCCAACAAATTTTGCGGCCCCATGCAGATCCCACTGCCACCCTGAACATCCATTGCGTCATTCAGCACCTCTCGCATCCGCTCCGTCATGTTGTATTTGGCAATCGCTGAAATAACGGCTGGCTTTTCACCCAGATCGACAGCAGTCGCCGTCAGCGTGCGTGCCGCTTCCATCATATAGGTGTGACCGGCAATACGGGTTAACGCCTCTTCGACCCCGTCAAACATCCCTATGGGTGTTTTAAACTGCTGACGAATACGCGCATAGGCACCGGTGGCCCGGCACGACAACTTACCCGCACCAGTTGAGAGCGCTGGCAGTGAAATCGAACGCCCTGCGGCCAGGCACTCCATCAGCATGCGCCACCCCTGGCCAACCATCTCAGGCCCACCAATCACCCACTCCATGGGGATAAACACATCGTTACCCTGATTGGGGCCATTCATAAACACCATATTCAGTGGTAGATGGCGACGACCGATCACCACCCCTTCGGTCTCGGTCGGAATCAGCGCACAAGTGATCCCCAGCGCCACCTCTTCACCCAGCAGCTGATCCGGGTCGTAGAGCTTGAACGCCAAGCCCAAAAGGGTCGCCACAGGGCCAAGCGTAATATAGCGTTTATTCCAATTAAGACGAATGCCCAGCACCTCTTCGCCCGCAAACTCACCCCGACAAATCACCCCTTTGTCGGGCATCGCACCGGCATCACTACCATTCTCTGGTCCAGTCAGGGCAAAGCAGGGGACCTCTTTGCCGCTGGCCAAACGCGGCAGATAGTGTTCACGCTGCGCCTCGGTACCGTAGTGAAGTAGCAACTCACCAGGCCCCAGAGAGTTGGGCACCATAACGGTAACCGCCGCTGTGATCGAACGGCTGGCAATTTTACTCACCACTGCCGAGTGTGCCAGCGCTGAAAATGCCAACCCACCATACGATTTGGGAATAATCATGGCGAAAAAGCCATTCTCTTTAATGAATTGCCACACTTCTGGCGGCAGATCTTTATGCTCATGGGTGATCTCCCAATCATCCAGCATGGCACAGAGTTGATTGGTCGGGCCATCAAGAAAAGCCTGCTCCTCTTCACTAAGCGTTGAGGTGTTAATTCTTAATAGTTTTTCCCAGTCGGGCTTACCACTAAACAGATCGCCATCCCACCAAACCGTCCCCGCATCCAGCGCCTCTTGTTCCGTTTTACTCAATGCAGGCAGTACCCGCTTGAAAAAAGTTAACGCCTTGGCGCTCACCAGCCCCTGGCGCAGTGATGGCGCATTAAGTATCACCAGCACCGCAAGTGTCACCAACCACAAAGGTATCAGCAGCCAACCACTAGCCCCCACCCAGCTGATAAACAGCAACATGCCGAGTACCGCACCACTCGCCGTCAGCAGTGCTAACCGGTGGTAACTGACGGCCCAGAGGGTCGCAATAAAAAGAAATAGCGCTAAAAGTGTGCTCATGGCATTAGCCTCTCACTGTTCCACATTGAGTATTATTACTACTTTTCATCCGCTGTTTTCTCCACTATCGGGGGTACAAAACAGTCCCCTTTTGCGTTGCAGACCAGACCATGGTCATCCCAAGGTAGTTGACGGTAGGCGGCTAAATTATCAAAGCCCATAAAGGGGTATTTAACAATTTCGAAATAGGGTGAACAATCAAAGTCGCTCGGCTTGTAGAGCCGGGTATTACGCTTATAGAGTCGATAGCGACCGTCCGCCTCCTTGTGAATAACCGGAAGAATCGGATAATCCACACTATTAAACGCTGAGGCGATCATACTGGAGCAGACCGTTTTAGTGGGAATGCCCGCATTGTGTTCGAACAGTGTAGAGCGCCAGCGCCTAGGCAAAATGCCATAGGGAAAGAGAAAGCGTGCCAAATCAAGCATCTGCCTGAAGTCATATTCAACCCCAAGGTGCTGCACTACATGTTTAATCACCGCCTGTGTATCGAGGGGCGACAACCCTTTGGGGCGGCAGATTCTCAAGTGCTCGCCACGGTAAGCCTCCAGCGGCGTGACAAGGGTGCCTCTGCCGAGAATAGGCTCAATCAGCAGCTGGGCGCTGGGATCGCCCTCATAATGAGCCTCTACCAGCTCCCGTAACGCCGGGTCATCGATATCATGCAAACGCCCCACATAGATAGCCGAGTGCGTCCAGATACTCTGGGTAATGGTTTTGATCACCTGACTAACACGGCTGCGCCCCTCCACTAGCAAGACATCACACGGGCGGACTTCAAAAGCGAGCCGATCAAAATCACACAGCGGCACATCGTGAATCTCGCATTCATGATTCAACCACTCTGCCAACCATTTACTAAAGCGTGCTTTCAACCCCATCACATACCCATTGTTACCACGATTATCAGGTGCCTACCTTTATTCATTCAGAAGCCGCCACCCACTCAACTGATAACGGCGAAGCCATTCTTTACTGAAGGGGACCTCTTTAATTCATAAAACCAGTACGCCATCAATATGATAATTACGGATTCAGCATTTATCACATTGATGGAGTACTAGTCTAGCGACCATATTATATTGTCGCTGTACTAGGGTATGATGACCCACCTTATGACCCTCTTTAATCTTACCCCCAAAGGAAGCGATGAATGTATGAGGTGTTAGCACAAATGGCCGGGTTGATTGCCTGCGGTATCTTTTGGCGCATAAAAAAGCCCATGGGGCTGGCCGCCGATGATGTGCGCATTCGCCTTACCAGCCTGGTTTACAACCTACTGCTTCCGGCACTGGTGCTACTGGTGCTGTGGCGTGCACCACTCAATTTGGATGTGCTTAAAATTGCCACCGTTGCCGCCGCAGGTGTCTTAACGGGCCTGCTGTTAGGGGGTATTATCTATAGGTGGATGAAGGTCCCCGGCACGATTGCAGGCGCGATGATTATCGCCAGTGGTTTTCCCAATGCAACCTATCTTGGCCTGCCGGTGCTTGAGAGCACGCTGGGTGAGTGGTCGCGCAGCGTGGCGATTCAATATGACCTGTTTGCCTGCACCCCGCTACTACTCACCGTTGGCATGATGGTCGGGGCTGCTTATGGTGAAGGAGAGAAGGACCAGCATCCACTGCGTGCCGTACTCAAAGTCCCACCACTGTGGGCGGCAATCGCTGCAATAGCACTAAATACCGCTGCGGTACCCATGCCCAGTGTTATTGAGGGGTGGCTCTCCATGATGGCGGGTGCGGTCATTCCGCTGATGTTGATCGCCCTTGGCATGGGGTTGCAGTGGAAAAGTTTTACCCTTGCCAGCTTGCCTATTATGGCCCCGGTAGTGGTTATACAGCTGCTATTAACACCTATTTTAGTGCTGTGGCTCTCCCAGCAGCTAGGCCTCGAAGGTGAGCTGCTTGCCGCCGTGGTACTCGAGGCGGCAATGCCCTGCATGGTGCTCGGCCTGGTCATCTGCGATCGATTTAAACTGGATACACCACTCTACGCCTCGGTGGTCACACTCACCACCGGACTCTCCATTATCTCACTCCCTATCTGGTTTGAGATCTTAATTTAAGGAAGCTCTGATCAAGTCATGAATGTTTTATGCTGGCTGAAATCGCCCTCATTTATCCCGAAAATTGCACCAATAGAGCAACTATTACTGTGTATTTCGGAACAAATGAGAGCAAGATCCTCTTAACCTAAATTCATCCAGACTTAATCAGAACTTGCTTAACCAATTTTGGACTGTAATAGAACATGAAAAACTCGACAACAATGCTGGGGGTAGCCTCATACCTCACACTGGCCATCATACTCTTTTGGCTCTTCTCGACTCAGCCCTCCACACCACAACAACCTGTTGAGAGCTTACCGTTAGTTATAGAGGTGGACACCCCAAAAAAAGTGACCGAGCTCGCCGCTCTGCTGGTATCTCACGGGCTGGAGTGGCCACTGGAAAAACGGGAGATCCCGGCACTATTGATAAAGACACTGCCACAGGATATGCCTGAGATTTACTCTAGCGAAGAGCGAAAGTCGATTTTCCTACGCACCTTGCTACCCATTGTATTACTGGAAAATCACCACATTGAAAAACAGCGGGTGATACTGGAAAAAATGGTTACCCAGCAGAGTGAATTTAACGGTCAACAGATAGCGTGGCTCGAAGAGCGGTTAAAACATTACCGCCTCTCCAATAAGGCAGATGAGCCAAAGCAGCTAGAGCAATTACTACAACGCCTCGACCAACTCCCGCCCTCACTCATGCTGGCACAAGGTGCCATTGAATCCGGCTGGGGAACCTCCCGCTTCGCGCTACAGGGCAACAGCCTTTTTGGTCAGTGGTCCTACTCAAAAAATAGCGGCTTGGTGCCCGAAGCCCGCAACCAAGGCGCCAAGCATGTCGTACGCAGCTTCGACAGCCTGCAAGCCTCAGTTCGCGCCTACATGCGCAATTTAAATACCCACTTAGCCTACAAAACATTACGTGAAATAAGGTCAACCATGCGAACCAAGCAACAACCACTCGACTCAATCGAACTTGCTGATGGGTTGCAAAGCTACTCACAACGAGGCGAAGCCTATGTGGAAGATGTAAAGCTGATCATTCGCAGCAACAAGCTAACTCAATACGACAATGTAGAGCTACTACAAGCAACTGCCAAGGTAGTTGCCTCTCGATTGTAGCTGCGAAACGGTAGTACCAGCCGCTACCGCTGCATGAGAGATCTGGATTCAGCGGATACCACAGGCCATAGCATCGTTATGTTTTGTGCCCGCAGAACCCCCGGTGAAACCAAACGCCTGTGCATTTTTTCGTAAATTAATGAAATATTCAGGGTAGGTGGTAAACTTCCACACTGTAAAAAGGGAATTCTTTTTTGAAGGAAAAGAGAGATGAAAATAACACCATTGATAATACTGGCCAGTGGGCTCTTGCTGACTCCATTGGTCACCTATGCCAGTGAAGCAAAAACACCCGACATCATCGACAGCATCAAGCCATTCGAAAACTGTGAGCCTGCCTCACTTCATGCTCAACAGGTGCTAAGCAGAGTCACTCAGCTGATTGATTATCAAGGTGAAGAGATCACTCTCTGCCGCTCCCTCTCCACTCCTTCCATCGCGGCCTGGAGCAAACTTGTGCGCATGGAAAAACACCCCTATGTTAATTGGAAAAAGCGCCCTATTACCGCCCCCTTCATAAGCTACAACCCACACTATTTCGAACAACTTCACATCGCCCAGGGTGATGCGGTGATCTACGCGGTGCTGGCGCAACAAGTTGGACACCACATTAAAGAGCACACAAACTTTCAAACGCCGTTGGCCGGACTCTCCCCAGAGCCTGAAAAAATAGTAGCTGCCGACTATTTTGTGGGCACTCTATTCGCCCGGTTGGAACTCAGTCACGAGCAGTTAGTACAAGCACAGCAGCGTTTTTTCAATCTAGCGGAGCAACCCTCTGCCAGCGTTTTAAAGCAGCGCCAAAGAGCGCTGCTCGATGGCTGGAGGAGAGCAGGCGGCGAGCCGTCAGCGCTACCAGACATTTCTCCACAACAACGCTGGTAGCTATGTTGAAGCCGTGGGATGTCATCATCATCGGTGCCGGTGCTTCCGGGTTAATGTGCGCCATCGAAGCGGGCAAGCGTGGCCAGCGGGTGCTGTTATTGGAAAAATCAAAAAAAGCGGGCAATAAAATCCGTATGTCTGGCGGTGGGCGCTGTAACTTTACTAACTATGGGGTCTCCGCAGAGAACTACCTAAGCGATAACCCCCACTTCTGTAAATCGGCCCTCTCACGCTTCAGCCAGTGGGATTTTTTAGCCTTGGTACAGCGCTACGACATCCCTTTTCATGAGCGAGATCATGGTCAGCTGTTTTGTAATGAGAGCGCTAAAGATATTTTAGAGATGTTGCTGAGCGAGTGCCATCAAGTCGGGGTTGAAATTCGCTTAAGCAGTACGATTCAGAAAATAGAGCAGCACCCCGACCATTTTTGCATCGATAGCAACCGGGAAACACTCCATTGCCAATCACTGGTTATCGCCACCGGTGGCTTATCGATCCCCACCACGGGTGCCAGTCCCTTTGGCTATCAGATAGCCGAGCAGTTTGCGATCCCCCTAAAACCCACCCGTGCGGGACTTGTACCCTTCACATGGCATGCCAATGATAAACAGCGCTTTGCCTGCTTATCGGGTATTGCTATCAATAGTGTGGTGACCCATGCTCTTACCCAGTTTCGTGAAAGCCTGCTCTTTACCCACCGCGGCCTCAGTGGCCCGGCCATTCTGCAAATATCCAGCTACTGGCAAGCTGGCGAGCACATAGAGATTGATCTGTTACCCGACGTTGATCTGCTCACACACCTAAAACAGATGCAGCAGCAACACCCTCAACAACAGATCAAAACAGTACTCAACCAACAACTGCCCAAACGACTTGTCAGCGCTTTTATCGACCAAACACTACTGGAGCAGCCATTAGCCAATAGTCGTTTTGAGCAATTTGCGATGATTGTGGAACAATTCAAGCAGTGGCGCGTCAAACCTGCGGGTACTGAGGGTTACCGCACCGCTGAGGTCACACTGGGCGGGGTGGATACCGATGCCATCTCCTCCCGAACCCTGGAAGCAAAAAATAGCCGGGGACTCTATTTTATTGGTGAAGTATTGGATGTTACCGGTGAGCTAGGGGGGTATAATTTTCAATGGGCCTGGGCTTCAGGCTGGTGTGCGGGGCAGTATGTATAAAACCATTATTTTCATACTCAGCCTACTAATCAGCACACCACTGCTGGCGTTTGAAATAGAGATCACACCGGAGCAGATACAGCAGGTGGCAGAAAAACAGTTTCCGATCAAAAAGCAGGCACTGTTTGTCCAGATTGAACTGAGCAATCCTAAAATAACCCTCGCGGGCCAGCGCCTCACTTTGGCGATGCAGATTGCCGCCTACTACCCCAACCAGACCATGAGCCAAGGCACCACGGTGGTCGATGGCAAGCTGGGGTATAACGAAAAGAGTGGTGAGTTCCTACTGATTCAACCCAGAGTACAAGAAGTCACTATAGAGGGACTTGCTTCACAACATAACGAGTGGCTAAGAGATATTATCTCACCACTGGTTGCACAGTCGGTAACAGCGGTTGTACTCTACCGCCTGGATGAAAAGCAGTTTGGTGATCGCATGACCAAAAACAGCCTTAAAAGCATCACTATTCGAAATGGCATTTTGTACGCGGAGATAGCGTGGTGAGTGAAATAGAGAGTGGGCGTTCCATTCCTCTCCCCACACGATTAAACTTAACCCACAATTTTTTCACCAAAAGAATGGATTATTTGTGAAAAGACAACTACACCATCTAATCACCCACACCGCCGACGCTCTCCCCGCCAATATAGCGGTTAAACATAAGCAGAGAAGTGTTGATTACCACACGCTGGCTGCTCACATTACCGAAGCGGCTGCGGGCTACCAGCAACTGGGGCTGGAGAGATCTGAGCGCGTCGCTATCTATCTACCCAAGCTCATCGAAACCGTGGTCGCCAGTTTTGCCACCAGCTATGCCGATGGGGTAATGGTGTCGGTTAATCCGATACTTAAACCTGAGCAGGTCAAATATATACTGAACGATTGCAATGCCCGAATTCTGGTGACCTCCAGCCAAAAAGCGGCACAACTCAAAGAGGTGCTCGCCCAGTGCCATGACCTCCACACACTGATTATCGTGGACGATAAAACATTAAATTTTGCGCCACCGCCCCACTTTACAACAATGGGCTGGAACACTTTTACCCGCCTCAGCAGTAACACGCCACACAACCAGAACATCGACAGCGATATGGCGGCCATTCTCTACACCTCGGGGAGTACCGGCAAACCGAAAGGGGTTGTGCTCTCCCATCGCAACCTCATCGCGGGTGCGGAAAGTGTTGCCAGCTACCTGAATAATCGACAGAGTGATAAAATTCTGGCGCTGCTGCCCTTTAGTTTTGACTACGGCTTTAGTCAACTAACCAGTGCCTTTATCAGTGGTGCACAAGTACACCTTCTCGACTACCTGCTGCCACGGGAGGTACTAAATCTCATCGCTCAAGAGCAGATTACTGGGCTGGCAGCCGTTCCCACACTTTGGAGCCAGCTTGTAGAGCTAAATTGGCACCCTCAGATCAAACAGTGCCTGCGCTATATCACTAACTCCGGCGGCGCGATGCCGGCAACCACCCTACAAGAATTGCGTAATCAGCTACCTGAAACCGAGCTCTATTTGATGTATGGCCTGACGGAGGCTTTTCGCTCAACCTACCTACCGCCGGATCAACTTGACCTAAAGCCCGGTTCAATCGGTAAAGCCATTCCAAATGCAGAGGTGATGGTGCTCAGGGAAGATGGTAGCCTCTGCGCTGCGGGTGAACCCGGCGAGCTGGTTCACCGAGGGGCGCTGGTTGCGCTCGGTTACTGGAACAACCCGGAGAAGACAGCCAAACGCTTCAAGCCTGTTCCATCTCACCATGGTGGCTGTATGCCCGCTGAAATTGCCGTCTGGTCAGGAGACAAGGTATACCGTGATGAAGAGGGCTACCACTACTTTATCGGGCGGGAGGATGAGATGATAAAAACCTCAGGTTATCGTGTAAGCCCAACCGAAGTAGAAGAGGTGCTCTATGAGAGCGGGCTAGTCAAGCAAGGGGTTGCCTTCGGTGTTCCACACCCGGTAATGGGGCAGGCAATCCTTGCCGTTGTCACCCTGCGTGAAGGGGAAGAGGGTAAATTGCTGCAGCGATACTGCAAACAATTCCTACCTACCTTTATGCAGCCGCAAATTATTATTAAAAAGGGGCCGCTGCCACATAATCCCAATGGAAAGATTGATCGCGCCGGGATTTTCAGAGGGTATCAAGATTACTATCTAACAGAGTAAAAATTGGCGTAACGACTCAACCTCCTACTAAAAAAAGAGGCTTAATAGCAAAAATAACAAGGAAATAACAGTGAAGTCACTACTAAAACGGATAGCTGAAATAGTCAGCTTTCTGTTACTTATTCCGATTTTGGTTTTAGTTCTCCTGGAAAGGAAGCTACTGCCTAACTCACACACCATTTATACTATTTTCGCACAATGCATGGCCACTATTCCGGGCATCATCGGCGACTACCTACGCCGTATTTTTTATCGATTTGCCATAAAAGAGTGCGGCGCGGACTTCACCATCAGCTTCGGCTCATTCTTCTCCCACCGTGAAGCCTCAGTGGGCGACCGGGTCTATATCGGCTCTGGCTGCATCGTGGGAAGAGTAGCCATTGAAAATGATGTACTGATAGCCAGCAAGGTCAGCATTCCCAGTGGCCGCCACCAGCACCAAATGAGCTGTTCACAGGGTGCCTCCAGAGAGGTTAATTATGAACAGCTCACGATTGGCCAAGGGGCATGGATTGGTGAAGGAGCCATGATACTGGCCAGTGTCGGTGAAAAATCAGTGGTCGGCGCGGGCAGCGTATTGGTGAAGTCAATCGATGCCAACGTGACCGTGGTTGGCAACCCCGCCAGAGAGATCTCAAAGTAACAGGGTCAGCTGAACATCCACAACAAGATAACACCCAGCACCAGCCGATAGATAACAAACGGCAGCATCCCCACCCGCTCCACCAGTTGCAGGAAAAAGTGAATACAGAGATAGGCGGTTAATGCCGAAAAGAGCACACCTAGGGCGATGGCGTTCCAGTCAACTGGCAGCGCACTCTCCAGCAGCTCTTTTCCTTTCAGACCACCGGCGGCCATAATTAACGGAATCGAGAGCAGAAAAGAGAAGCGGGCCGAGGCGACTCGCGTCATACCCAACATCAACCCGGCGGTCATGGTAATACCGGAGCGTGAGGTACCGGGAATCAGCGCCAGCGCCTGAGCAAATCCGATAAAAACAACCCCACCCCAGCTCAACTCATATTCGGTTTTGCGCCCTTTGGCAAAATGGTCAGCCGCCCACAACAGCAAACCAAAGCCAATGGTGGCCCAAGCGATAATAATCGGCGAACGCAGGTAAAGTTCAATGATATCGTTAAGAAAAAAACCGATTAACCCAGCGGGAATAGTCCCTACCGCCACTGCCCAAGCAAGGCGACTCTCGCCAACACTCTCTCGTTTTACCACCGAAAGTGTCCAGTCGCGGATCAACACCCGTAGCTCCTGGCGAAAATAAACCACTACCGCACACAGTGCGCCCACATGTACCGCCACATCGAAGGCGAGCCCCTGATCCGGCCAATCGAAAATAGTCGGCAATAAAATGAGATGTGCCGAGCTGGAGATAGGCAAAAACTCCGTTATGCCTTGAATCACCGCCAGCCAGAATGCCTGTAATAAATCCATAACCTAAATCCTAATATCTTCTCTTGGGTATTTCATGAGTTACTAAAGCCGCCCCCGCTGATCATTCATCATAAATCCTTGCAGCGGCAATGCTAACCCCTTTTGCAGGGCGATCACTTTAAACAGCTCTCCCATCTCATTGGGCATGGTCAGTTTTCTTACCTGCTGGGCAATCAACATCTGCTGCTTGATATCATCAGGATCATTATCCGCCAATCGTTCGGTGAGGCCTAGCGACATCAAAAAATAGGCTTGTGAGGTAAAACCACTCACATCAAAACCGGCACGGTGTGCCTCTTCAGCAACCTGCGTAAAATCAACATGGGCAGTAATATCTTGCAGACCGAGCAGGATCAGTGGATCAGCGTGGCTGCGATGCCGGTAGTGACACATCAAGCTGCCGCCACTGCGTTGCGGGTGGTAGAACTCATGCTGAGGATAACCATAATCAACCAAAAATACCGCCGCCTCTCCCAGTGCGCTTGCCATCGATTGTAACCATGGGCCAACCGCCGCGTTATATTCCGAGCGGTATCCATCAGGCCGTTGTTTCGCCAGCTCAGCCAGCGTGCCAACCTTGGACAAATCCTCACCTGTTTCACTCAAGGCGTAAGTGAGCCCTTGCTCACCCAGCACCACTTTGACCTCTTGCAGCCCCTCGCCTTGCACCTCAAACAGATTAACCGGCATCGCATCCAGCACTTCGTTAGCGAATACCACGCCGTTAATCGGCACTTCAGGCAGCGCATCCAGCCAGACCACCCGCTCTGATAACTGTGGTAAATTTTCACGCAGCCGCTGCTGCTGTCGCTGCCGTAAGTCCGCACTCAACTCTATAATGTAATAGTGGTCTGGCAGGCAATCGATTCGCGCCAGCTCACGCATAATTTCTAGCGCCATCACACCACTACCGGCACCGTACTCAAGAATATCGCCACCATCCAACGCGCGCAAAACCTGTGCCGCCTGATGGGCTAGGCAGTGTGAAAAGAGGGGGGAAATTTCAGGCGCAGTAACAAAGTCACCCGCTTCGCCAAATTTTTGCGCCCCAGCTGTATAATAACCGAGACCCGGAGCATACAGCGCTAGCGCCATAAAGCGAGCAAAGCTTATACTACCGCCCTCGGTCTCAATTTCATCGGCAATCTGTTCAAACAGCGCTCGGCTATGGGCCTGGGCAAAGGCATCGGGTACCGGTAGTTGGCTGCACTGCGCCGCCACGTCACGAAATTGTTTCATACCGTTTATTCGCTCTTAAAACACGTTAAGATTAAAATTAAATGAGAAAAGGGGCTAACGATGGCGAAGGATACCACACCGAAAGCAGTGCGTAAGGTTGCAATCATCACCGGTGCAGCCCATCGAATTGGCGCTTCGATTACACAGAAGCTGCATCAATCGGGCATGAACGTGGTGCTGCACTACCGTCACTCCCACCAAGAAGCCCAGTGCCTCTGTGACGACCTCAACGCCATCCGTCCTCACTCCGCAGCAGCCTTACAAGCCGACCTACACCACCAAGAGAGCCTGTCGCCACTCATCGAAAAATCGCAACGGCAGTGGGGACGACTGGATCTACTGGTCAACAACGCCTCCAGCTTTTATCCAACTGAGGTGGCCGATGTTACTGAAGAAATTTGGAATGAGTTGCTGGGTTCAAACCTCAAGGCACCCTTTTTTCTCTCACAAGCCGCCGCACCCCACCTTAAAAAGCAGCGGGGATCGATTGTAAACATTGTCGATATCCACGCTGAGCGCCCGCTCAAAAACCACCCGCTCTACTCAATCGCCAAAGCAGGCCTGGTGATGATGACAAAATCCCTCGCGTGTGAACTAGGCCCGGAAATTCGCGTCAATGGGGTAGCTCCTGGTGCTATCCTATGGCCGGATCACGATATGGATGATGAGACGCGGGCGCGTATCATTTCGCGCACGTTTCTCCAGCGTCAGGGGGAGGCCGATAATATTGCCGAGGCAGTGCTGTTTTTAGCCCGCAGCGCGCCCTACACTACCGGTCACATACTCACCGTAGATGGTGGTCGCTCTTTAAACAGCTAGCTATGTTTTTTGAGGAAAATAGTGCCATAATCAGTGTGGTATCTGCTCTCACAGAATAAAGGTCAAAAAGCCATGAAACGCCTTATTTTTACCCTGCTACTTCTACTGTTCGCTAGCGGAACCGTCGCTGCCGAAGTGGTGAAATATGTTAATGACTATCTGCTGATCACACTCCGCAGCGGCCCCGGCTCGCAGTTCAAAATTGAGAAAAACCTGGGGTCAGGCACTCGACTTACGATTCTGCAACAGAGTGAAGATGGCAAGTTTAGCTTGGTGCGTACCGACAAAGGTGTAGAGGGCTGGGTGCTCAATCAATACCTGGTGAATAGACCCGTTGCACGACAGCTGCTTGGCCAAGTGCAGAGCGAGCTGGCCACGCTTAAAGAGCAACATCAAACACTACAACAGCGCCATGCTGAAATCAGCGATGAGAAAGAGAGCATAACCCAAGAGCGCACCGCACTGAGTGAGCAGCTTGAGACAACAGAGCATAAACTGGAAGTTTTAGAAGAGGTTGCCGCCCGGCCAATTCAGTTGGAGAGTGAAAATAGTCGGCTTACCAACGAGATGGTGGAGCTAAGGAATCGTTTGCGTATTACCGAAGAGAAAAACCGGGCACTGGAGGATAGTGAAGCGCGTCAATGGTTTGCAGTGGGTGCGGTGGTGCTATTTCTTGGCATCATCCTCGGCCTGATCATACCCCGCCTAAAGCCACGTCGTAGCGACTCTTGGGGGGGGATTTAACTCCAGTCGAAAGGCACCACCCACAAGGTGTGCTCGGGCACTTTAAATTCAGCCCAGAGCTGCTGATAACGCTGCCCACAAATGGGGTGTCGCTGCTCGGGCACCAATTCGGCCAACGGCTGTAACACATGAGCATACTTGCCGATCTCTGCCCGGGGGATATCCAACCCCTGAGCACGATAGTCCTCTTGACCAAACAGCAAAATATCCAGATCTAAGGTGCGTGAACTAAATTTGGTACTGCTGCGTATTCGACCATAGCGGGTCTCGATCTCCCGCAGTGTCGAAGCCACTGCGGTAACCGGCTGATCACTCTCAAAGCTCAACACCAAGTTGTAAAAGTCATCCCCTTCAAATCCAACCGCTTGGCTTTGATAGACTGAAGAGAGGCTAAGCTCGCCGTAACTCACACGCAGCGCATCCACTCCCCGGCGTATATTCTTCTCCCGCTCAATATTGGAACCGACACTGACAAAAACAGTGGTCATAACCCGGCATTTCCACGCTCAATCAGCACGCCCACATCGTTCGCCCCGCGCAGCGCGCCCTTCTTATTCAGTCGCAAACGCACCCAAGGCACGCTAAATTCAGCCATAATAATTTCACAAATACGCTCAGCCAGCGTCTCTACCAACTGAAAATCGCTGCCGCTTACAAACTCGATCAAGCGCTTTGAAACGGCCTTGTAATCCAGGGTATCTTTCAGCTCATCACTGGCGGCAGCTTTGCGAATATCCGTTGCCATGTCAATATCAAAGCTGATGGTCTGGGTAATCTGGCGCTCCCAATCAAAAACGCCAATTACCGTGTCAATTTTAAGGTCACGAATATAGATAATGTCCATTGGCACCTGCTTTTTTGTTGTCAACCCCACCCCAACTTTTCAGCATAGCGATCTTCCTGTAAAAGCCTGGGTGGTATTAATAATTCAATTTATCCCCCATAATACCCGCCTTTATAACAGACAACTAGCAAAGTTCACCCACTATGGATTACCTGTTAATTCTGATCGCCTATCTATTCGGCTCTCTCAACTCTGCCATCATTCTGTGCAAGGCGTTATCTCTGCCCGATCCCCGCGAGCAAGGATCAGGTAACCCTGGCGCCACCAATGTGCTGCGTTTTGGTGGAAAAAAACTCGCGGCAAGCGTGCTCTTTTTCGATATTTTAAAAGGGGTCATTCCGGTACTGATTGCGCTCATCATCGGTATGGAGCAAGCCCTCATCGCGGTGGTCGCTTTTGCCGCTTTTATTGGCCACCTCTATCCGCTATTTTTCAAGTTTAAAGGGGGTAAAGGAGTGGCCACCGCTTTCGGTGTACTGGTCACGATGAACTGGATGGTAGGCCTCTCGATTCTGCTCACCTGGCTGGTTATGGCACTCACTTTCAGGCTCTCGTCACTCTCTGCACTCACTGCGTCGCTATTGGCTCCACTCTATGCCTGGCTCTTTATCGGTGACGACATCACCACCCTCATCACCCTCATAATGTCCGCACTGCTGTTATGGCGACATCGCAGCAACATTCGCAACCTTCTGGCCGGTAAAGAGCCTAAAATTGGCAGCAAGAAAAAATCGGCCATTTAGGCTAAACTGATAACCTTCGAAAAGATCATACAACTCCATGACAAAACAACGTAAAGCGGTCGCACTTATCTCTGGCGGCCTTGACTCTCTCCTCGCTGCCAAAGTGATGCTGGAACAAGGCATCCATGTAGAGGGGATCAATTTCTATACTGGCTTTTGCGTCGAAGGCCACACCCACGCCATCCGCAAAAAAGATAAAGCGAAACCAAAGCGCAACAACGCATTATGGTCTGCTGAACAGCTGGGTATAAAACTGCATATTATCGATGTCATTGATGAGTACAAAGCCGTGTTGATCAACCCAAAACATGGCTACGGTGCCAACATGAACCCCTGCCTGGACTGCAAATGTTTTATGGTCAACAAAGCACGAGAGTGGGCGGAGGAGAACGATTTTGATTTCATCATCACCGGTGAAGTTGTCGGCCAGCGCCCCATGTCGCAGCGCCGTGACACCATGAACGTAGTCAGCCGGGAGTCCGGCGCGGCTGATATACTGGTTCGTCCACTCTGCGCAAAAAACCTACCCGAAACCCTCCCAGAGCGCGAGGGGTGGATCACACGCGACCGCATGTATGACTTTAATGGCCGCAGTCGCAAACCACAAATGGCACTGGCCAGCCAATTTGGCTTTAAAGATTACGCCCAGCCCGCCGGAGGCTGCTGTTTCCTCACTGATGAGTCCTACTCCAAAAAGCTGGTCGACCTTTGGGATGCCCGCAACAGCCGCGAATATGAGATGGATGACATCATGTTGCTAAAAGTGGGCCGCCACATTCGCCCCAAGCCCCACTTCAAGCTGATTATTGGCCGTGAAGATGGTGAAAACCGTTTTATGGATGGCTATCGAAAACAGTTTGACCACTTCACCACCGTCAGCTGCCCCGGGCCACTGGTGCTCATTGATGGTGAGATGCAGATGGAAGATAGAGCACTAGCTGCCCGCCTAGTGGCACGTTTTAGTAAAGATAAAAACAGTGATGCGGTCACCGTATGCCTGCACCTGCGTGATGGCACAGAGGAAGAATTAACCGTGGCACCGCTGCGCAACGAAGAGATACCCGAGGCATGGCACATATGAGCCAACACACACTTGATGCACGCCGCCTGCTCTGCCCGCTGCCAGTCATACGCACCCAAAATGCCGCCAAAAAACTTAAGCCAGGCGACACGCTGTCTGTCACCTGCACCGACCCCGGTGCTGAATCAGATATTCCGACCTGGAGTCGCATCAATGGCCACAAAGTGATTGAAATCAAACATGATGATCAAGCAAGTGAGTTAATCATCACCATCGAAATCGGCGAGGGTTAACTCATGGGGCAGAGCAACCAACCTAATGCCCCTCCCAGCCAGCACCACCTTCGTTACCGGGAGATTCGCAAAGTCACCCTTATCGGATCTGCGATTGACCTACTGCTGGCCATTTTAAAGCTACTATTTGGTTGGCTGGGCCAATCCCAAGCCCTCATTGCGGACGGCATCCACTCCCTATCTGATCTGGCAACGGACGTAATGGTCATCTACGCCGCCAAACATGCCAGCAAAGAGGCGGATCAAGGCCATCCATACGGCCATGGCCGCTTTGAAACCATCGCCACCATCCTCCTCGGCGGCACCCTCATCTTGGTCGCCATCGGTATCGCCTGGGATGCCACCCTGCGGCTATTTGAACCCACCTCACTACTGTCACCCGGCTGGCTCGCGCTCTCCATTGCCGCCCTCTCGGTAATTCTTAAAGAGGCGATCTATCAATACACCGCACACGCCGCCAAACGACTGCGCTCGCGAATGCTGCACGCCAACGCCTGGCACAGCCGCACCGATGCCATCTCATCTATTTTCGTCATCATCGGCATCAGCGGTGCCATGCTCGGCCTCAACTACCTCGATGCTATCGCCGCAATTGCAGTTGCCATTATGATCGCCAAGGTAGGAGCCGACCTGGTTTGGCAAAGCGCCCAAGAACTCACCGATGCCGCGCTGGATCAAGAGCAGGTAAAAGCGATTGAAAAATGTATAACCAACATCAGCAGTGTCTGCAACCTGCACATGCTCAGAACGCGCCGCATGGGCGGTGATGCACTGGTCGATGTACATATCCAGGTAGAACCCTACCTCAGTGTTTCAGAGGGGCACCAAATCAGCGAAGTGGTTCGCACCACCCTCATCAGTCAGTTTGATGAAATCAATGATGTGATGGTACACATAGACCCTGAAGATGATGAACACACGCGCCCAAATACAGCGTTACCACTGCGAGGCGAGGTTGAAAAGATACTGCGGGTAGCGTGGGAAAACGAACCGGAAAGCGCCCATATAACGCGCATCTTACTGCACTATTTTAATGGCGAAATCGTGGTTGAAATCACCCTGCCACTAAAAATATTGGCAAACAACCAAGATAGCGCCACAGTAAATCAACGCTTCTCAAAAGTCACCGCACAAGTGCACTACCTCGCCAGCGTGAATATCTACTACCAAGAGACACCATAAGCGCAGCGCTCTCATCCTGACTCAATATGGCATATGAATTTCCCGCCAAGGGCTGACATATAAAAGCGGAAGAGCCCTCTCCTCGGGCTCTGTTTGCCGCTTTCTTCCTTATCCGCCCCCTGCTGACTTCTCCCTGTAATAAAAGCTTATAAAAACCGTAACAAAAGAGAAAGCATTTCGTCATATTCCACCCTTAGAATTCACCACTTGGATTTTTCTTGATATTTAAAGGGTGACTTACATGGTTATCAACACCGCTAGGGTGCTTGTGGTACTTGCTGTTTTGTTGAGCTTGACGATGCCAGCTATGGCAGCGGATGAAGTAGAGCTGCTTTCGCAACGCTTAATTGAACTCCGAGGCCAGGTGGATGACTTGAATGCTGAGTTGGAGCTGACTCGGGAGTCGAGCCACCAGAAGATTAAAATGCTGGCAGAGCAGCGCTTTGAGCTGGAGGGGCGTGTTAATCGTGAGGCGCTTAAGCAGCAGCGGCTTCGTGCCACTTTGGAAAAAAATCGTAAGTTGGCTGCCGAAGCGGGTAGTGATGAGAGCCAACTGACCCCTGTGCTGAATCGTGCCATGGATGAGCTTGAGGTGGTCATTACCCAAGGGCTGCCATTTAAGAGCGCTGAGCGTTTGATGGCACTCGAAGAGATTCGCAACAAGCTAAAAGCGGGTGTGGTCTCCCCTTCCCGTACTGCCAATCGCCTGTGGGCCTTCTGTGAAGATGAGCTGGGCCTTACCCGTGAGATTGGCATCTATCGTCAATCTATCGATCTGAATGGCGAGATCATTCTGGCCGATGTGGCAAAGCTGGGCATGGTGATGCTCTATTTCCGTACGCCCGATCAACGTCATGGCATGGCTCGCAAACAGGGCGATGGCTGGCACTTTCAATTGGTTGAAGAGAAACAGCAACCGCAGGTGGCTGATCTTTTTGATGCCCTTGATAAGCAGGTGCGTACCGGCCTGTTTGAACTGCCTAACGCGATCTAATTTTGAGGTTTAGATGATGAAGTTGATTAAACAAAGCTTACAAGTGGCTCTGCTGCTACCCGCCTTGATGGTGGGTGTGGCTAATGCAGAGCAGGCCGGCGTTCAAAGCACACTGCAACAAGCTTATCAAAAGGAGTTCGCTTTTCTAGAGACCCAGAAGCATGAGCTGGAGAAGCGCCTGGCAGAGATCGTCTCGAAGAGCCGTAGGGACGAAACGCAGTTACGAGATGAGATTAAAGAGTGGGAGGTCAAAGCGCTGGATATGGAGCTGACCTCTGAACGTCTTGGCGAGTTGGCGGTTGAGGCTGAGCGTCAGATTGAGGTGAACCAGAGCAATAAGGATGCACTGCAATCTACTTTTGATCAGGCGGAAGCGAGTCTGGCTGATTACCAGGTCAAGCTTACTGAGCAGAGTGACTACGACCTACAAGGTGCATCGGATCATCGTTTGAGCCAGTTATATCATATCGCCGCGCAAAGCATTGCCCGCATGTCTGGCATTTATCGAGAGGAGGGCAGCTTCTTCCTAGCCGATGGTGCACAGGTCGACGGCACCCTTCTACGCATCGGGAATGTTGCGGCACTGGGCAGCAGCCCTCAGGGGGGAGGTGTTTTGGCACCCGCCGGTGCGGGCGAGTTTAAGGTGTGGGGCGAGAATACCAAGATAGATATTGATCAGTTGCTGCGGGGTGACGGCCCTGCAACGCTGTCACTGTTCCTGTTTGAGTCTCTGAATAAAGGCGTTGAAGTCAGCAAAGAGGAGGGGGCAATTGCGGTCATCGAGAGTGGTGGTGTCATCGCCTGGACGATTGTTACGCTGGGTCTGCTGGGTCTGTTGCTGGTGATCTTACGAGGCTTCTTCCTGATGGGAGCGAGCACCGCTACCGGCAAAGTAGATCGCAAAGTGAGCAAGCTGGTTGCCGAGGGTAAGCGGGATGAGGCGATGGCGTATTGCAAAAAGCTCAAAGGCTCTACTTCACGGGTGGTGGCGGATACGCTGCGCAACCTCGACCGTGATCGGGATCATCTGGAGGACATTATCTCCGAAAGTATTCTGCACGAATCTTCAACCCTGAACCGTTTTGGAGCCTTCATTATGGTCATTGCCGCCGTATCGCCGCTGCTGGGCCTGTTGGGTACGGTGACAGGGATGATCGCGACCTTCGATGTGATTACTGAGTTTGGAACCGGTGACCCTAAACTGCTCTCTGGGGGCATCTCCACGGCGCTGGTCACCACAGAGCTGGGGCTGATTGTGGCGATTCCGATATTGATTCTCGGCACGCTGCTGAATGCCTGGAGTAATCGCATCAAGGACGAGATGGAGAAGGCGGCACTGCATATAAGCAATGCCTCCCTTGGCTCAACCGCTGGTATACCTCTGGTAGGGCAGGATAAGGCATGTACGAACTATTAGACGGCTTTAACTACTACATGGATGCGGGTGGCTATGTAATGCCCCCGTTAATCCTTTTGGCGGTGTTGATGTGGTATGGCATTGGCTATCGCTGGTCGGTGATAAAACGCGGCAGCAAGCGCAGCGTGAGGAATTTAATCGAGCGCTATCAGGCCAGCAAATGGGAACAGCGCAGCGGCATTATTCCTGAGGCGGTTGAGCAGGGCATGGCGTTGAAACGACGCAACGTGCCCTATCTGCGCCGCCATCTGGATGATCTATTCAGTGACTACACCCTGGCGATGGGGCAGCACGTGGTGCTGATTCGTACCTGCGTGCTGATTGCGCCACTGTTGGGGCTGTTGGGTACGGTATCCGGCATGATCGAGACCTTTGATTCACTGGTAGATATGGCGATGTTTACTCAGGATGGAGGCATTGCCGGGGGGATCTCCCAAGCGTTAATTACCACTCAGTTTGGTCTCGCCATTGCCATTCCAGGTCTGTTGGTTGCCCGCTACCTGGAGAGACGTCAAACACGTATTGAGATGGACTTGAATCAGATCAAGGACATTCTCTGTAGTATGCCGATTGCGGAGCAGAAGAGATGAGATATCGTCAACGAGAGAGCACGGATCAAGAGATCAATATGTCACCCCTGATCGACATGGTTTTCATCCTGTTGATCTTCTTCATGGTGAGCGCCACCTTTGTCAAAGATATGGATCTAGAGATCCAGCGTCCCAAGGCACAGAGCGCGACCCCCTCCTCCACTAAGGCAGTACGGGTCTATATCGATGCCCGTGGTGACACCTTTTTAGATAACCAACCGGTGCGTAGTTGGGTGATTCAATCACGACTACGCGAGATTCTGCGGCTAAATGGCGAAAGCACCGTATTGGTGATCACCGATGACAATGTACCGGCCAGCAAGCTGATTGAAGTAGTGGATCAGTGTCGCCTTGCCGGTGCGGCGGATGTGGGTGTTGTGACCGAACGCGAAGGGGGCTAGTTCATGTATCAGCAAAAAAAGCTGCGCAGTCGCGCCAGTGGCCTGCTGTGGATGGGGGGCGGTGTCTCACTGCTGTTTCTCATTCTCGGCTATCTCAACACGCCGGTTGTGCCAGATGAGAAGGAGCGCCTGGGTTCACAGGTCGCCTTTGAGGTGAAGCAACCGCCCAAACCAGAGCCAAAGAAGCAGGTTGAGCGTAAGCCACCACCCCGCAAGGCGAGCAATACGCCACCACCACCCATGTTGGATTTTGGAGGTGATCTTGCGGGAATTGATCTAGGTATGCCCGGTTTTGAGATGAATCAAATGGGCGCGATAGAGAGTGATCTGCTGGGTGACACCAGCGGTGTGATCATGACCAGCGAAATGGTGGATCAGCCACCACGCGCCACAGTTGCCACTCAGCCGGAGTACCCTGCGCGTGCCAAGGCGAAAGAGATTGAGGGCTATGTGGTACTGAGTCTATTGATCAACGAACAAGGACGGGTGGAGACCATTAAGGTGATCGACTCCTCGCCATCGGGCACCTTCGATGATGCGGCGGTTCGTGCGGTGAAAGGTTGGCAATTTTCGCCGGCTAAATATGAAGGTAAGTCGGTAGAGACCTGGGCCAACCAGACTATCCGTTTCGATTTGGGTTAATGATGATGTTGAAGAAGATATTAATTGCCCTGCTGCTCATCGGTTTATGTAGTGGCGCGGCCACAGCAGAAAAGAGCGATAAAGAGCTGGACTATCTGGGGTTGGCTGCACTACTGATCAAGGATGGTCACTATGCGCGGGCTATCATCACACTGGAAGAGGTGGATCTAACGGATGAAGCGCTGGATAAGATTCGCTACTACACCCTAAAGGGCTTGGCAGAGCTGAATATGCGCAGCTATACCGCAGCCATTACCGCCTTTGAGCGGGCGATTGAAGTGGGGCAGAGTGCGCCGCTGGTGAATATCTATCTGGCTCAAGCCTATTACGGGGCAAAAGATTATCCCAGCGCTTTGAAGCAAATCGATAATGCGGGCGAAAAGGCGCTACAGATGCCCGGAATTATCATGCTAAAGGCACAGCTTCACTGGGAGCTACAACAGCCACAATTGAGCTGGCAAGCACTGCAACTGGGTGAACAGCGCTTTCCTGACAATGGGCAGTTCATGCGCCGCCAGGTATTCATTCTGATCTCACTGGAGTTATACCAACAGGCGGCAGCTAAAGGGCTGGAGTATGTAGCGCACTTCACGGTAGCGGTAGATGATTATGTAGCGATTGGTGAAGCGCTGCGTGCCAGTGGCCAAGCCACTGCCGCATTGAGCTTTCTCGAGCCCGCCCGTATCAGCAAGCCGGGTGATGTCAATGTACTACTGGCACTATCACGCAGCTATGTCGACTTGGGGCGTATACATACCGCTGCCGGTCTGATGGAGCAGGCGGCGATGCAGGATGAAAAATATCTCACCGATGCCGCAGAGCTTTATCGTCGCGCCGGTAAATTATTGCGGGCAAGCTACCTCAATGAGCAGGCCACTGATCAAGAGAAAAAGCTAAAGCAGCGTCTGGCGCTGCTGTTAGAGCAACAGGCGTTTCATAAGGTAGAGGCGATGGAGGATGCCTTATATCGTAACGGCATTCTGCAAGATCAGAATATCCGCTATGCCCTGGCCTATGCCGCCTACAAAAACAGCCACTACGATATTGCAGATCGGCACCTAAGCTATATCACCCAACCCAAACTGTTTCAGCGTGCAATCACCCTGCGTAAGGCGATGGAGAATTGTCGCGCCGAACAGTGGCTGTGTATCTAACCCGTAAAACCAAATTCCGGCGTGATCTTTGCGCAAATTCATGAAGTGTCCGGGCTAAGCTATCCAATGAGAATAAGTGTAATGGGTTTTATCAAATCGTTTTTTATATCTGCTTTGCTGGCGCTCTCATCCACTGCTACAGCGGGTGATGCGCTAATAAGCCTCTACTTTTTTAAGTCGGGCGTACCGCAATCCGGTGTGCAGCTCTATGACGGCGAGCAGCTGCTGAATGAGAGCGGCGAAAACGGTGCCATGCATCTTTATCTTGCCGCTCGGCAATATCAGCTAACAATTAACCAACCAAGCGCTGGCTTTCAGCAAACTCTTGATTTGGTGTTAAGCGAAGATGAGAGTATGCAGCTGATTGTTACCCTGCCTAAGCAGCAAGGGGGATCTGCAATCTTTGATATAGAGAGCTCGCATAAGTCCGGTGATAGCTTGCTGGAGGTGGTTGCGACAAAGCGTGAGAAAAAACAGGATGAGAGTGGGCCAAAGGGGACGATTCGTGGTCGGGTGATGTCGTTAACCGCAAGCCTGCCTGTTCCGGGTGCTAAGATTTTTGTGAGTGGCCTAGCGGGGGATTTTCGTAGCGATGTGGATGGCTATTTCTCTATTCAGGCTCCTGAAGATCGCTACTCTATTTCGGTGGTTCATTCCGATTTCAGCACCCAGACACTCTCTTCGGTAGAGGTGGTTGCCAATGAAACCTTCGAGCATATTTTTGAGCTAACACCCAGCACCTTCGAGCTGAAAGAGCTGGTGGTCTCCGGGCCAGCGATTGAAGGGGGTTTGCTGGCGCTGAGCGATGAGAGGCGCACCTCCTCATCGGTCAGCGAGGTACTGGGAGCCAGTGAGATGTCCAGCAGTGGTGATAGTGATGCGGCCGGCGCATTGAAGCGCGTCACGGGGCTGACGATTGTTGGCGGAAAGTATATTTATGTACGTGGCATGGGTGAGCGCTACTCATCGGTCACCATGAATGGAACATCCCTACCCAGTCCAAACCCATATCGTCGTGCGGTTGAGCTGGATTTGATCCCCACCAATGTCTTGGGTGCAATTGTGGTGCAGAAGACCTACTCCCCAGAAATGCCGGGGGACTTTGGCGGTGGTGCGGTGCAGCTGCGTACCGCAAAATTGGCAGAGGATCGATTTAAGACGCTATCGATCAGCGTCGGTGGCAATAGCCAAAGCCTGTTTCAAGAGGGGCGCACCTACGAGGGGGGTGCCTATGACCTGCTTGGCTTTGATGATGGCTCCCGTGCGATGCCGGGTAAGGTAGAGAGTGGCACCCAAGGTGGGCGCACAGATCTGAATGGTACGGATCAAGAGAATGAGGTGATCGCAGAGTCATTTTCCAGAAACTACGCGGTTGAAAATATGACCATCATGCCGAATGTTGGCATTAAATATAGTGTGGGTGACCGCTGGGAAGACTACTCAGGTGATAGCGATACCGGTTGGGGCTATCTATTCTCAGTGAAGTACAGCAATAACTGGTCACACCGCGCTGAAGAGGAGTGGGATTACAGCCTGAATGGTCAGGGCGGCCTGGTCTCTGAAGATGAGTACACCCGAGAGATTACCGAGAATGAGATCGAGCTGAGTGGCGTGCTTCACCTAGGCTATGAGATTGGCTCAGAACATGCCTTTGGTTCAACCACGATGCTGGCGCGCAAGACGGTTAAATCAGTAGAGTACGAAGAGCTCTTTCTTGCTGAAAATGAGATCACCGCACGCGATATCACACTGGATTGGGAAGAGCGCCAACTGTTTACTCAGCAGTTTACCGGCCAACACTATTTTGAACAGTGGCAAGATCTAAGTATGGATTGGAGTGCCACCTATGCACTAGCCACCCAATATGCGCCGGATCGTCGTAAGTATCGCTATGAACAATCGGATGATGGTGTCTGGGCATTCTCCCGCTTCGGTGAGTCCAATCAGCGTTTCTTTGATGAGATGAGTGACGAGGTTTTTTCCCTTGGTTTGGACTTTAAACTACCACTCTATGATTTATGGTCAGCAAACACCGATCTGAAATTTGGCTTGGCCTATGAAGATAAAGAGCGTGACGCAAGCTCTGCGGGGTTCCGCCTGGTTAATAACCGTTACTGTAACAATGCGAACTGTCTAGTCTCTCCTGATGAGCTGATTTCTGATTCACCGAATGAGGTGCTGACGAACGATAATATCGGTGCAGACGGTTATGAGTTGGATGTAATTACCATGCCAGAGGATGCCTTTCGTGCACAACGAAAGGTCTCTGCACAATACCTGTTGGGCGAGTTCAATTATGAATCTGCAAAGGTGATGGCAGGGCTGCGCGCCGAACAGTACAACCCGTATGCCGAAACCTACCGTTTGGATAACCCTCTGGTGGCGGTTGAGACACCCGCCAAGAGTAGCCGTGTGATATTGCCAGCACTCTCGTTGACTTGGCTATTGAATCAACAGCATCAAATGCGCTTTGCCTACTCCAAGACAGTAAATCGCCCTGAGCTAAAAGAGATTACCGATGCGCGTTGGTTAAATCGTGAAAACGGCAGCTACTATCGCGGCAACCCAGAGCTGGAGGAGGCTGAAATCAGTCACTTTGATATTCGCTGGGAAAATTATTTAACGCGCTTCGAAACGATCTCTCTGGCCCTGTTCTATAAATCATTTGATAGACCCATTGAGGAGATTACCCGTTTGGGTGGCGGTAACGAGGTGACCTTTTTTAATGTCGCAGGGGCCACTAACTACGGTATCGAATTGCAAGGGCGCGCATGGCTATCACGCTTCTTTGGCAGGAGCATGTCCCGGTTCTTTATTGATACCAATATGTCGCTAATTGAGTCCAGTGTTGAGCTGGGTGACGAAGCCGACAATATGACCTCAAAAGAGCGCCCGCTTCAGGGGCAATCACCTTGGGTGATCAACCTGAAGCTAGGTTATGAAAATCTAGTGGCCATGACCGAATCTTCGTTGATGTTTAATATGGCGGGTGAGCGGATTACCAAGGTAGAAACTTCCGGTGTACCCGATGTCTATGAGCAGCCGGTTCCGACCTTGGATTTTGTTTACCAAAAAACCTTGGTTGATGGCTTTCATGGTGAAAAGTGGAAGTTAAAAGTCAATATAAAGAACCTTCTTGATCCGACCATTGAGTCAACCAAAGGTGGCCAGGTTGAGAAGCGCTATAAGAGAGGCCGCAGCATTAAAGTGACACTGGTATATGATTTTCCCTCCTAACTTTATGCGTGGTAAACAGTAGACCCTAATCCCTGGGTAGAAAAGCAACTTGACATCAACCTCGCTTAGCGGGGTTTTTTGTCGATTCAGCCCACTCATCTTTTGCCTCAACGCTTCGTTATTTTCGTACACAATCGCTCAAATACCCTCGATGTGCTCGCTCTTTGCCTGCGAAAACGCCTCGCTTTGAAGCAAAACCCAACCAGGTTGAATAGTGGCGCTCTTTATCTAAATTTGTTTTTAAAAAAATAATGACCTTTTATCGTTTGTAGTATTTCTGTCACAGCACTGTCGTCATAGTTACATTTTAGGCGCATAGAATCAGCGGTGATTTCTATTAAAACTTGGAGAGATAAATGGTTTTTCAAAAGAAACTCCTCGCACTGCTGGTTGCAGGCGCGGTAGCTGGTTTGGCCGGTTGTGGCGGTGGTGACTCAAGCTCTGATAGTGGGGGCACTACGCCGCCTCCTTCAGGCGCAAATGATCCCTATGAGGTATCCGCATGGTTTAACAATGGTGACAATAACCGTGTTATTGATCCACAACTGGCATCTGATGGCCAGCCATCCGCAAGCTCTCCTGACTTGCAAGATGCCACTTATCTGTTTACTGCCAGCTCGCCAGATCTTCAGGATGCTGCCTACTCAATTATCGGTAGCAACCTAGGTAATGGCTTTGTTGACGTGGATTACATCGGTGCATTTCCACAAGACACTAACAACAACTGGACCGAAGGCTGGACGGTTGGCCTGAATGGCAACACAACCGTATGGGCTCCGGCAGCAACACCGTCTGTGGATGGCAACTGCCCAACGGGTACAACGCTGAATGGCTCAATCAATCTGCCTGTAGCTGTCGGCGGCGGTGCAATGGATCTGTGTACGCTAGCGGCGACCTATACGACCGATGGCTCTACTCTGGCGCTAACGGCTGACAATGTCTATGAGCTAGCATCAGGTACCGGCACCTATATTGGTAATGGTAATGGGGTGCTCAACGGTGTCACAGCCAGCTCCTCAGTAACGCTGGATATCCAAGCCGGCACGCTGATTCTAGGTGGCTCGCAAGAGGCGCTGGTCATCACCCGTGGCTCTGAAATTAATGCCATCGGTAGTGCACAAGACCCTATCGTAATGACTTCACGCGCCCAGTTTGATGCCTGGGTTGCGGGGGGTGACGGCACGGCTGACCGGGGTGAATGGGCAGGTTTTGCACTAATGGGTTACGCTCAGTCTAACGAGTGCGGCACCCCCTGTGACGTGGTTGCTGAAGGTGGCATTGGTTACTACGGTGGCACCAACGACGCAGATACCAGCGGTACTATTCAGTATCTCGTGGTACGCCAAGCGGGTAATGACCTAGATGGCAACGGTAACGAGCTAAACGGTTTCACACTGTTTGGTGTCGGCTCTGCAACCACCATGAATCACATTCAGGTTCATAAAGGTCTGGATGATGGTATTGAGCACTTCGGTTCAGAGACCTTTATGTCGCACATCGTCCTGACCGATAACGGCGACGATAGCTTTGACTGGGGTCAAGGTTACCGGGGTGGTGCGCAATTCATGGTCATTAAACAGGCAGCAGATCAAGCGGATCGTGCTATTGAAGCGGATAATGATGGCAGCAACCCCATTGTAACGCCAGTCTCCATGCCGACTCTGGCCAACATGACACTGATCGGTATGCCGAATGGCGCGCCGGGTGCAGACGGTATTCTGCTGCGTCGTGGTACGGGTGCCAAAATCTACAACTCCGTGGTAACGGGTTTTGCTGACAGCTGTATTGATCTGGATGGTTCCGATACAGAGAACCAGTTGAATGCAGGCAACATCGTGTTTGAGAACGTGGTCATTGATTGCCCGAAAGAGAGCTTTGAAAGCGGCGACGCGGATGTGGCGGCTTCTGTCATTCAAGCGGCATTCGATGCGGGTAGCAATAACCGCGAAGTTAATCCAAACCTGATGGCTTATGGTCAGCCAAATGCGATTGATGGTATGGGTTCTACTTTTGTAACCACGGACTACATTGGCGCATTCCCTCAGGATACGGCAGACAACTGGACGAACGGTTGGACAGTCGGCCTAAATGGTAACAACACCGTTTGGGATACGACAGCTCCGGTTGCAGATGCAACGTGTCCTGCAGGCACGACTGTAAACGGTACCAAGACACTGCCTACCAGCGTAAATGGTGGTGCGGGTGGCTCGATGGATCTGTGTACGCTAGCGGCCTCTTACGCGACCGATGGCTCGATCATCCATCTAACCGCAGACAACATCTATCAGCTAGCCTCAGGCACGGGCACTTATATCGGCAACGGTAACATCGTGCTCAACGGTGCGGCTGCAGCGGCTTCAGTAACGCTGAAGATTGATGCAGGCACGCTGATTCTAGGTGGCTCGCAGGAGGCGCTAGTTGTAACACGTGGTTCAACGGTTGAAGCACGGGGTACCGCTGCTGATCCCATCGTAATGACCTCTGTTAGCCAGTTTGATGCTTGGGTTGCCGGTGGTGATGGTACCGCAGACCGAGGTGAGTGGGCTGGTTTCGCTTTGATGGGTTACGCCCAATCTAACGAATGTGGCACACCCTGTGACGTCGTTGCTGAAGGGGGCATCGGTTACTACGGTGGCACCAATGATGCGGATAACAGCGGTATTATTGAGTATCTGGTTGTTCGCCAAGCGGGTAATGACCTGGATGGTAACGGCAACGAACTGAATGGTTTCACACTGTTTAGCGTCGGCTCTGCCACCACCATGAACCACATTCAGGTTCATAAAGGGCTAGATGATGGTATCGAGCACTTCGGTTCCGAGACCTTCATGTCACACATCGTACTAACCGACAACGGTGACGACAGCTTCGACTGGGGTCAAGGTTATCGAGGGGGTGCTCAGTTCATCGTCATCAAGCAGGCGGCAGATCAGGCAGACCGTGGTATTGAGGCGGACAACGATGGCGACAACCCACAGGCGACACCAATCTCAATGCCTACCCTGGCTAACATGACCATCATCGGTCAGCCACTAGGTGATACGGGCGCGGACGGTATCATGCTGCGCCGGGGAACGGGTGCTAAAATCTATAACACCATCGTAACCGGCTTTGCCGATACCTGTATCGACATCGATGATGATGCCACCTTCAACCGGGGTGGTACCAGCGCAACTGACCAGACCGGCGACCTGATGATGGCCAACTCTATCGTTAGCTGCCCAAATGAGAACTTTGACGAAGAGTAATCTTTAAGGAGTATCTGATTAAACCTGGATGAATTTAGGCTGAGAAGAAATTGTTCTCATTTTTTCCGAAATACGCAGTAATAGTCACTCTATTGGTGCAACTTTCGGGATCGATGAGGAGGATTTCAGCCAGCATAAAACATTCATGACTTGATCAGAGCTTTCTTAAACAAGCTTCTTGCTTTAAAGGGAGGAAGGGGACTGAGCAATCAGTCCCCTTTTTTAGGTTTAAGGTTCTTATTATATTGCCCTAAGCCTCGAGTAGAGACGAGAAACAGTGTGTGACCGTTTGATTTTATCGTGTAATTATGCGCTTATACAGCAGGTTTAGGCATGGATACGCCCAGGTAAAATGATAATTGCTAATCTTGCCATTATCGAACCACAGCACGGTTGTCTATTGTGTCCCCATAATTTTTGAGTACTTTCAAAGGAGAGGTGGCGTTTTGCCTTCTTTTTAGGCGTTTAAAAAATATATTATTGATTCAGTTTGGCTTGAGAAAAATCGACAGAAATACTTGACCAATACAGCGTGGATAGGGGGGG
>JALSJH010000090.1 GCA_026989455.1 Chromatiales bacterium
ATCGGGTCACCAAAAACCGCTTGGCCACCGATGCCCCTTCAAACCCGGCCGCCGCAGGCACCCATGACCACAACCTGACCGATGGGGCTACCGAGCACAGCAACCTCATCTCAGGGGTGCTCCGGGGTACCTGGGGGGTAGAGCCGAGCTATGGTGCCAGTACCTTTGGCACCTCACCCATCAGCTACAGCATCAAAAAAGGAGTGCCGCCACAAAACGGCTCCTCACTGGTGACTGAACCCTATGTAACCCGCGAATATCAGGTCTGTTTGAAGTGTCACTCCGATTACGCGTTTGATGATATCAACCCACCCCCACTGGGTTATTTGGGCGGCACTCCGCCAGGTACCAACGGCGTGTTCTTCTACACCAACCAGGCGATGGAGTTCCAGTCGCCCATACATCACCAGGGTTCACCGCTACAGACCAATGATTCAGGTGCGACTTCAGGGCAGGTTGTGGGTTATCGCTATTTTGAATATGAGTGGGATTTTACCTTCGGAACTTGGCGTGTAATCTCTCCGCTGGCCCTTAACACCATGACACCCGATTGCGATGGCTGGAACCCCGATGTTGCCAGTTGTGTTTGTGAAACGTGCAGTACCGGTGCCGATATTACAGCTGGCTCCAATCCACCTAACCCGACCTGTGGCTTAGGTGACGTGGATACCTTTGCTTCTACTGGTACACCAGGGTTTAGTGATTCACCCTGGAATGGTTTACCCTGGAGTGGTACGAGGGATGCACCCGTGCCCTATTATGCAAGAAAGTGTACCAAAACAGTCGACTACGGCAGCAATAACCATCGCAGTTGGCACCCGGTGATGCAGCCAACCGGTCGTACGGCGGCGATACGTGATATGGGTGGAGATACCTCTGCCTTTTTGCCCCCCTGGAATGCGGGTGTTGGAACTCAAACCATGTACTGTTCCGATTGCCATGGCTCGGACACGGCAGCAGGAACTGCAGTGCCTAATGGCGGGGAGGATGGCAACCCTTGGGGTCCTCACGGTTCAAATAATGACTTCTTGCTTAAAGGGAGCTGGGATGATCTAACCGGCACCGGTCAAGAAGCTGATGGGGTTTGCTTTAAATGTCATAACTATGATGCCTACGGAAATCCGAATCCAACGGTCATTTCACCCAGTGGTTTTAGTTCAGCCACTCAGGTCAATGTGTGTAGTTATGATGGATCGCTAAACCTCCATTCCGCACATGCTGGTGCTGTTAGCCTAATGAATATACCCTTTCGTTGTAGCTCTTGTCATGTGGCGGTGCCCCATGGCTGGAAAAACAAGGCGCTGTTGGTTAACTTAAGAGATGTCGGCCCAGAGGCGGGTCTGCCTGCGGGTACTACCATTCCAGAGTCAGAACTTCCTTATAACAATGCGCCTTATTACCTTAACGCGGTTAATTATATCTATAATTTCAAACCCAGTGGGCAGTGGGTAGTTGAAGATTGTGGCGATTCACAGGAGCCGGGGCGATCTGAGATGATAAGTGTTTGCATAACTCTTCCTTGAGTGATTGCTACCTGAATTGGCTTTAAATTTCGCCCCGAAAAAGAGCTAAGGCCCGCGATGGTAAATCAGGCTTTCCACCGGTTTGCCGTTAACCAAATGCTGCTCAATAATACGGTCTAGGTTATCTTCGGTAACATTGTAATACCAGATGCCATCGGGCTGGATACAGAGCACCGGCCCCCCTTTGCAGGTGGCAAAGCAGTGGCTGCGGGTGCGCTTAACACGCAATGCTCCTTTATCAATTCCTGCGGCTTTGAATTTTTCGCCCAGCGTCTCAAACAGCCGTTGTGACGCTCCCTCCTTGGAGCAGCGCGGGCCTACACAGATTAGCAAGTGCCGTTTGTAGGTACCCATTTTCGGTTTTTCGATTACCTCACTCATCAGCAACTCCCACAAGCTCTCTCTGCTGTTGCCAAAGCTGTTGATAGTGCGCCAATGCCTGCTTATCAAATCTGGCCGCTGTTTTTCTTAGTGAAAGGTTAAACACGGAATCACCCACAGCATCCACAAAGTGAATACTGTAGAGGCGATCATGCTGTTGTACCATCCAGGCTCCTGCGACTTTTTGCCAGTGGATATGCAGATGAAAATGTTCATTTTCGATATTTAGCCACTCACCACGCTGCTTGAAATTTGCTCCATTTAACATCAGCTCAGAGACCGCGCCGGCCTCGCTGCGTACCACCGCACGTATCGCGCCCAGGGCAGCACTCTCTTTTTGAATTAATGTTAATGGGTCGGTTGAGAGCGCAATGGCTTTGAACTCACCCGCTGGGTCATCCGCGCTGGCGGCGGCTATCGCGGTAATCAGCTGTGCCAGTGGCATGGCAAAATAGTTGCTGACTTCACGCAGTGATTTTTTTGGGTTCTCTTGCATATATTGGCGAGCACACGCTTGCCAGCCATCCAGTCCCATAGTTAAGGAGCGGCCGCGCCTCTCTTCGCTATTTACTTCGCCGGTTAGCGGGTTATATTTATTGGCATAACCACGGGGGGTGATCATTAAGCCGTGTTCGATGAAAGTTGAACTGTTGCCGATTAAGACGGTGGTTAACATGCCAATGTTGCAGTTGGCCATCTCATCCAGTCGTACCATCTGAATATTCTGTTTTTCGCGATAGGCTGATTTTACAATCGCCACCGGGGTCTCTGGCTTGCGATGTTGTAACAGGATGCGTTGTGCTTCGACAATTTGTCCGGTACGGCGACCACTTTTGGGGTTGTAGAGTGCCACCACAAAGTCACTCTTTGCCACGGCATTTAAACGTGCGGCGATCACGGGCCAGGGGGTTAGCAAGTCGGAGAGCGAGATGGAACAAAAGTCATGGGTTAAGGGTGCGCCGACTAATGAGGCGCACGCTGAGAGTGCCGTACTGCCAGGAATCACTTCAACCTCTATCTCATCATCGGGTCGCCAGCCAGATTGCAGTAACACTTCATAAGTGGGGCCTGCCATGCCATAAACACCGATGTCACCCGATGAGATTAGCGCCACTGTTTTACCTTTTTTGGCTTGCTGGTAAGCTTCGATACTCCGATCCAGCTCCTCGGTCATCCCTTTGCGAACCACCTCTTTGCCTTCCAGCTGGTCTGCAACCAGATTAATGTAGGTGGAGTAACCGATCACCACATCCGCCTCACTGATCGCCTCAACGGCGCGCAGGCTCATATGCTGCTTGGCACCTGGGCCGAAGCCGATTAGTAGAATTTTACCTATACTCATGATTTGCCTCTTGCGATGGATACCGTGGCATTTTTGCCATCGGTGCCGCGATATTTATATTTTTCAACCAACAGGTTGTTAAGGTCGGTTTTGGCAGCCAATAGTGCAGCCGCCTCAGCCACAGCGGGGGTGCCCATATATTTGAGTACCACTGCGGAGGGGTTGGGTACCTCGACTTTTGATAACTGCTCAGCGCTAAAAAAGTGTACCGGCCACCCTTGTTGCTGTGCCAGCGCTAGTAACGCGACTTCATCATTTTTTTTATCGATACTGGCCAACGCAACAACATCATCACGCCCACAATCCACTTGGCTTAAGGCGAGATCGATAGCGGTAGTCAATGTGGTTAACGATGCGTTTCGATCACAGCCGATACCCAGTATCAGTCTCATATTTTGGCTCACGCTACTTGCCCTGCGGGTGGGCGATAGACCACGAGGCGTTGCTCCAACTGTTGCCAGATTTTTTCATCAATTTCACGGTGGGTTATCCACAACAGCGCAGAATATTTTTCCAGATCAACATCGTCAAAACACTCAAACAGATGAATATTGCCCGGAATAGGGGTGCTGCGCTTCCACCACGTTTTTGAGCCACACTCCTGTATCAGCGCAATCGGCTCTTCATTGACCACATGAGCCGAGACACGGGTGATGTTAAGTTTGGGCGCTTCTACTTGCCAACCCAGTTCACGCCCTAGAATATCTACCGGAATGGTCTTACCCACATCGGATGCGGTGGTGACCACAGCGGTCGCCTCTAATAACTCAGCCAGCTGCTCGGCATAAGCATTGGCACCGCCAATGTGCCCCGATAGAACCGGGATAACAAACTGTGCCGCATCATCGACCACCAGGATGCCGGGGTCCTCATCTTTGGATTTTAGATGAGGTGCAATCAGTCGCACCACCGCGCCCAGAGAGACAAAAAATACAATTTGATCATAGTCACTAAAAAAGCCACCAATTTGTGCCCGCAGTGCGCCTTCGTAAGTGCTAACGCTATTGGGTAGCGCTGACATCAATGGGGCAAATTTTTGTGATACCACAACATCGGCCTCAGGAAGTTTGTGCGCCATGGCGGCCACTTGCTTTGCCCCGTGTTTGGTAATGGCGATCAACGCCACACGCGGTGTGTTACGGTTATTCATCTATTTTTCCTGTATTGGGTGCAACTCTTTTACGACAACCACGTATCATCTCACCTCGCGGACGATCGGGGTTTTTAACCAGCAATAGTGAGAGGTAATTAACTTTTTCACCGTGCAGTGAAGCGACATCTTCAACGATACGCTCATCTGGCGAACCTGCCTTTTCAATAAAACGACTCTGTTTTAGCAGCCCACGTTCGGATAACAGATCAATAATCTCATCCAGCAGTGGCTTGACCTTGAGCAGGATCAAGGTATCAAACTGATCCAAGCGCTGTGAAATTGTCTTGATACCATAACCGGCAGGAATGATCGCAATGGTGTCATCCACATCCGCCAAAGGCATTTTCAAACGTGCGGCAGCAGCGTTAAATGAGGAGACTCCGGCAATGGTTTCTACTCTGATGCGCTCATCCAGCGCAAGCACGGTGCGAGCAAGATGGCCAAAGGTTGAATAGGTAGAGGCATCGCCCTCCACCAGAAACAGAACATCTTGCCCCCGCTGTAACTTTTCCAGCACCGATTCGGCGGCCTTGAGCCAGTATTTAGCCAGTTTTTCGGCATCATGAGTCATCGGAAATATCAGTGGCATCGCTTGTGAGGGCACTTTAATGCCTGCTCGCAGCGCAATATCCAGCGCATAGCTGTCACTGTTAGGGTTGCGTATCGGGTAGGCCCAGGTTCGATCACTTTGCAGCAGCGCCCATGCGCGGCGTGTCATTAGATCGGGGCAGCCTGGCCCGAGTGATACACCATACAAAATACCTTTACTCACATGACTCACCTTGTTGTGCCGATACAATCCAAACCGGATTTTCTGCCTGCATACGGTGCATCTGCAAGATGGGTTGACTGCGGCTGGCCTGAAGTTGTGTCACATCCCAGTGGGCATTTATTTCGGTAAGCGTTTGTGTCGCCTGAGCCAGATTCTCCAAGGTGACAAAGTTCATCACCAGCCAGCCACCCGGTTTTATTCTAGAGAGAAAGAGTTGAATAAGTACCGCTAGTTCACCCCCACTGCCACCCACAAAAACAGCATCGGGGTCGGGCCACTCGGCAAGCAGATCGGGGGCTTTGCCTTGTTGTATACGGTAGTTAGTTGCCGCCATGGCGATCTGGTTTTGGCTAGCGATGGCAAAGTCTGCACTGTTTTTTTCAATCGCATAAACGAAGCCTTTTTGGCACACTCTGGACGCTTCTAAGCCGACCGAGCCAGAGCCCGCGCCAATATCCCAAACAATGCTATCTGGGCACAGTTGTAACCGAGCCAGTGACACCGCACGAACTTCACGTTTGGTGATTAAACCCTTGTCCGGTTTGCGTTGTAAAAATTGCTCATCAGCCAAACCAAACAGTGGACGCTGTTTTTGCGTCTGACGTTGCAAAATAACCACATTGGGATCGGCAAAGCGTCGGGCAGCGGCTTCATCAATTGAGAGGTCTGGAATAATATTTTCATTGCCGGTCAGTAGCGCCTCAGCAACGGATAGGGTGAACGCATCGGCCAGACCCGCATTGAGCAGCATTCGGGCGATGCGATCCGGGCTGTTATCGGGGCTGGTGAAAACCGCAATCAGGTCGTGGCTGCGTAGCCGCTGCAATACTGGGTATAAGCCGTGTTCCGGCCCGGCGGCACTCGACCACTCCCCCGCATCTTTGCTGTGAACCGAGCAGATAACGGCATCCTGCCACGCCAGCCCCAAGCGGGAAAAGGCCAGTTGCAGCGTCGAGACATTAGGGATGATCTCGCAGCGCTTGGCACCCAGCTTGTTAAGCAGATAACGGCCAATACCGTGGCACATGGGGTCGCCAGTGGCCAGCACCACAACCCTCAAGTTATCCGCTAACGCCGCTTCTATCCAGCCCGGCAGTTTGGATAAACCAGCGGCCATATCGTGTTGCTGGCTGGCGTTAGATAGCTCATTTTTAAACAGTGATAAGGTGCGTGATGCGCCGATCACCACATCGGCTTGATGAAGCTGCGCCACAGCTTGGGCAGATAAACCGGCGATACCGTTATCTAGCACGCCTACGATATAAACTGGATTAATCACTCTGTGCTATCTCCGCCAGCTTATTGCCATCAAAATCACAGACCAATACTTTTAGATCAAATGAACTTGTTTTATAGCGTGCCATAATGGTGCTAATCACCTTGCGCCCCAGTGCTTGATAAAACGTTTCGCCGAGCCCGAGCGCTTCAATCCGTTCACCGGCATAGCGGGCGGTTTCGGCGGCACGAATATCACTACAGACATCTTCCGGAACACCAATTTCAGCCGCCAATTCAGCCAGCAGATCGGTATTGACCGCATTACGATTGGCATGGGTAATGGTTTCCCCTTGAGCCATTTTGGTGAGTTTGCCGACCATGCCACCAATCACAACATGTTGTATACCCTCTTTATCAGCGGTATCCAGCGCATATTTTAGAAAGTCTCCCATCTGTACAAAACAGGCTTGTGCCTGTTGCGGTAGCTCGGCGATCACAAACTTCTCGGTACGCCCACCGGTGGTTAAGACCACGGTATCTTGCCCCTGCTTGGCGGCGACCTGAATACCTTGAATAACACTGTCACGAAATGCTGCGGTTGAGTAGGGGTGAACAATACCGGTAGTACCCAGAATAGAGATACCATTCAAAATACCCAGTCGGGCATTCAGGGTGCGCTTGGCCATCTCTTGACCGCCGGGCACCGAAATGGTCACCTCCAGGCCTTGGGTTTTAAGCAGTGGTGCACCTACCATGCGTACATTCTCTTCAATGTTTTTTCTGGGCACTGGGTTAATTGCCGGGCCATTGACCTCTAGGCCAAGCCCCTGCATGGTCACCACGCCCACACCGCTGCCACCTTTAATCACCACCTCACCTGGAGCGTTAGAGAGCAGGCGCACATCGGCGGTCAGCAGCGCTTTATTGGTAACATCTGGATCATCTCCGGCATCTTTGATCACCACGGCGTGGGCGATGCCATTTTTGCAAAAGCCATCGGTTACCGAAAAAGAGACCCGCTGGCCATTGGGTAGCTGTGATTCAACCTGCGTGGGCACAGCGCCCTCTAGTAGCCCCAGCGTAGCGGCACGAGCGGCCGCAGCGGAGCAGGCTCCGGTAGTAAATCCTTTGCGTGTGCCTTTTATCTTTCTCTTCATCAGCGGCTCTTTTTTTGCCTCGCCTCAACCAGTGCCAGTAGGGCGTGTAGTGCTGACACCACCAGTGTTGAGCCGCCTTTGCGCCCCTGGGTAATGATCCACGGTATGTCGTTTAACTCACTCAGTGCATCTTTCGATTCCGCAGCGGATACAAACCCGACCGGCATTCCAACAATCAGGGCAGGGCGTATCTCACCCCGTTTGATCAGCCTAATCACCTCAAGCAGTGCGGTGGGTGCATTACCCACCGCGACAATGCCACCATCCAGCAGGCCCTGTTTTTGGGCTTTGCGCATCGCCTGTACGGCACGGGTGGTGTTCTCCGCTTTAGCCTGGGCAATCACATCTGGATCGGAGATAAAGTGGTGAGTGGTGACTGAAAAATGCGAGAGTCGTGGCTTTGAGAGGCCGACACAGATCATCTCGACATCGGCGACGATGGCAGCACCTTTGGCAATGGCATTGATGCCCGCCTCGATCGCTGATGGATGAAAACGGCTCAAGCCATTAAACTCAAAATCGGCGGTGGCGTGGATCATGCGGCGGACAATTGGCCACTCCGCATCGCTATAGGCTGGGTGTGCTCCTACCTCATTGTCGACAATGGCAAAGGAGTCATGTTCGATTTTTTGTCCCGCTTTGGTTAGCTGCTCGGTAATCACATTGCTCATCGGTTGGCCTCGGTGTGTGACGCTGCATCATGGTGGTGGTGATGATGTTCAGACTCAGCCTCTTGACGATAGAGGCAACCATCACACTCCATCATATGCGTTGTCTGGCTATCGCCACTCGCCTCTGCAATACGCTCATTCAGTAATGTGTATATCTCATCTTCAAAACCAAAATAGCGACCCATTGCGATAGTGACCTGTGGGTATTGTGTTTGCAGGCGCTCTACTTGGCGCTTGATTCGCTCAATCAAGGTGCCGGTGAAAAGGTAGTAGGGCAGAATCACCAGCTGCTTCATTCCCAGCGCTATCTGGCGCTGTACCACGCTCTCTATGCGTGGATAGGTGATGCCGGTAAAGGCGATATCAACCAGTGGGTGATCGCTCTCTTCAAACAGCCAGCGTGCCATTTTTGCCACCTCACCATTAGCGACCCGGTCGGAAGAGCCGCGCCCCAGCAGAATAACGCCGCTGTTTTGTGGGTCCGGCATATCCATGCTGGCCATTGCTTTGCCCAGATTACGCTTTAGAATCTCCAGAATCCGCTCGCTTGCACCTAAGTGGCGCGCATAGATGAACGCTACATTTGGGTGGCGTTTGCGGCCATCGGCAATATGGTGAGGAATCTCCATTTTCACATGGCCTGCGGCGTTTAGAATCAGTGGCACAATAATGACTCGATCCGATCCATTGGCCGCATTATCCAACCCCTGATCAATCAACACCTCTGCAAATTCGATAAAGCAGATTTCGATACGCCACTGCGGGTTTTTGGCTCTCCATGTGGTGGCGAAGGCCTCAATCTCACGGTTACCCTCTTTGTTACGGGAACCGTGGCCTACCAATAATATAGTTGTTTTCATGATGAATGACTCTCGGGGTAATACTTATGACTTGTTAGCCGCTTTACGAAAACGGTGGCTGAAATTTTTATCATAAAGTTTGGATTTTTTGATCTCAGGCCAATCACGCGAACCGAGGGTAGGGCTGACAATAATCATCGCCTGGCTATTAATTTTCTCAGCCCGACACTTGTCACGAATATCCGCCAGGGTGCCTCGAATAATCCGCTCCTCACCGGGCCAACTGGCTTTGTGCACCACCAGCACCGGTGCCTGATCTGACCAGCCAGCGGCTAATAGATCGGCCTGCACCTTTTTTAGCAGGGTGATGGAGAGAAAGAGACACAAAGTGCAGTGATGCTGCGCCAGCTCCGGCAATGACTCACCCGCAGGCATTGGAGTACGCCCCTCAACCCGGGTCAGGATCACCGTTTGGGTCACCTCAGGCAGGGTTAGGCTCTCAACACCGGCGGCGGCAGAAGCCATTGCCGATGAGACACCCGGCACCACACCCACCTCAATACTCTGCTCATCTAAGGGTTGCACCATCTCAATCAACGCACCATAGAGGCCGGGGTCACCGGTTTGCAGGCGAACCACCACAGCGTCACCTTGTGCCTGCTCAATTAGCCAGCTTACAATCTGCTCCAGATCCATACCCTTGGAGTCCATGACCCGACAGCCGGGCTTAGCCCAACCCATGGCCGCTTCGGAAACCAGTGAACCGGCAAACAGAATCGCATCCGCCTTTTCAATCAGATTCCGACCCTTAACCGTAATCAACTCCGGATCACCCGGACCGGCACCCACAAACCACACTTTCGCCATGATTAAGAGGCAACCTTAAGCGAGCGGATAGCAAACAGATTGCCCAGTAGTGGACGCTGTTCATGGCGCTTCATCAAACGGATTGTGGCATAAGTCAGCAGTGGCTCAATCATCACAATTACCAGATAAGAGCTGGCAAAAGCGGCCCAGGCAGCAAAAGGTGTTGCAGTACCACTGAGTATTAACCAGAAACCGACCATGCCGGTAACACCCGCATAGAAAACCGCATCCAGTTTCAAAATAGCAAGACGGCTAATCCCCCCGGCAGCTATTTTCTGGCCAATGGTGTAGTGCAAGGCGATCAGTGGCAGGATCAGTGAGAGCGAGTTAGCCGCCAGATTCATCATATCAGCAGGATCAAACAGTAAACCTTGCAGCAGCAGGCCGAGGGCGAAACCAAACAGTGTCGGGATAAAACCCAACAGCAGATAGAGAGGCATTGCACCCAAAAAATGCAACTCAGAGGGGCCAACACTCATGGAGACACTCTGCATAAACAGAGTTAAAAACAGCGCGGCGGCCAAGGTGCGCAAAATTAGCGTGGGTTGCAGCAGCAGTGCTTTGGCGTAGTAGCCCATAACACCCACAGCGGTAACACCCGCCGCAGTGAGTTTAATAGAACTGATAAGACCGGGTTCGATATGCATGGTTAGCTCCTTAAAGGTTTTTTGCAGACTTTATGTAATGTTATAATGTCATTTTCAAAACCGGCGGTGTGAACAGTGCCGCACACGCCGCCGGGTTGGATGGAAAATAGAGATGAATGTAACTGGCCAGCAAGCGCCCTTGGCGATAAATCGCCTCACCCTGCTGGCCATTACGTTGTTTGGTAGCATAGCTCATCGCCTCAAAAGAGGTTTCAAAATGTGAGTAGTGGAAGGTGTGGCCCCGCAGCTCACCCTCGGGTAACGGCACACTCTGCATACCCAGCCCACCCAGGCGCTGCTGCATTATCGCTGACCCTGACAATAACCCAACCATCCTATGATGCTGTTGCTGGTGTGTGACAATAGCTTCACTTAAATAGAGCATACCACCGCACTCAGCCAAAATCGCCTGACCACTCTGGTGGTGAGCCATAATGGCCTGTTTAATCTTTTGGTTGGCGCTTAACTGCTCTGCATGTAGCTCTGGATAGCCACCGGGAAACCAAAGGGAATCAACCTCGGGCAGTGCATTATCATGTAGCGGAGAGAAGTAGTGCAGCTCTGCTCCCATACGCTCAAGACAGTCGATATTGGCATTATAGATAAAGCTGAAGGCCTCATCTTTAGCAATGCCGATACGCACACCTTCGAGCAGAGGAGGGAGGGGTTCACTCACCGCTGCTTCAAAGTGGATTTCGGCAGCCAGTTGTTCTAAATTTGGGATGTGCAGTGCCGCCGCTGCCAGGTTCAGACGCTGATCCAGATCAGCCACTTCACTGGCCTGTAGCAAACCAAGGTGACGACTGGGCAACTCAAACGCCTCATCTTTTCCCATGTAGGCTAAACTTCCCAGCGCAGCGGGCAAGCTTTCACTCAACATCTCAGCGTGGCGTTCACTGGCAACACGATTTGCCAATACAGCGGCAAACTTCAATTCAGGGCGGTAATGGGTCAGGCCGTGCGCCACCGCACCAAAAGTTTGCGCCATGCCTTTGCTGTTAATGACCAGTAATAGCGGAATATCAAACAGCTCCGCCAGATCAGCGCTGGAAGGGGTGCCATCAAACAGCCCCATCACCCCTTCTATTAGTATAAGGTCGGCAACCTTAGCCGCCTCAAATAGTTGCTGACGACACAACGCCTCGCCCACCATCCACAAATCGAGTGAATAGACGGGCTGCCCAGAAGCTTGCTGCAAAATCATCGGGTCGATAAAGTCGGGGCCGCACTTGAATATATGGACCCGCTTACCCTGCTGGCGATAGTGGCGGGCGAGGGCGGCGGTTACAGTGGTCTTACCCTGGCCCGAGGCGGGAGCGGTAATCAATAAGGCTCGGCAGCGGTGGCTATTCACAGCTCGACCCCTTTTTGTGCACGAATGCCCGCTTTGTAGGCGTGTTTGATCTCGCGCATTTCCGTTACCGTATCGGCTATCTCAACCAGCTCATCCTTGGCACCGCGACCGGTGATCACCACATGCTGCATCTCGGGTTTGTCACGCAAAGCCGCCAACACGCGATCCAAGGGGATGTAACCCATTTTGAGAGCGATATTTAACTCATCTAGCAGCACCAGGTCGATAGTCGGATTACTGAGCAGCTGTTCTGCCTTCTCCCAGGCAACCATGGCGGTGGCAATATCACGCTCCCGGTTTTGCGTGTCCCAGGTAAAGCCTTCCCCCATCACGTGGTACTCAACTTCATCAGGAAAACGGCGGAAAAAATTCTCCTCGCCGGTTTGAAAGCTCCCTTTTATAAACTGAACCACCGCCACCGTCATCCCATGGCCAAGTGCCCGGGCAACCACACCAAAACCGGCGCTGGACTTACCTTTACCGTTACCAGTATTGATAAGAATCAACCCCTTATCCTTGTCGGCACGCGCAACCCCCGCATCGATCAGTTCTTTTTTACGCTGCATACGTTGGGTGTGTCGTTGGTTGCGTTGCTGATCGCTCATTTAATGCGTTCACTCTCTATGCGGGTAAAGCGGGGGGGAGAAGGCAGGGGAATAGGATAGCCTGCCGCATCGCCCTCCGCAATACAGTCAAAATCGAATATCAGGCCGGTCTCCGGGCTTACGAGTGAGCGGCTATGATCACCTCTCTATCAGACCACCTTCCCATATCATAAAATGACACAGTGGTATTTTGATCTGATTCGACTCGCCTACCGTTGCGGGGGCAGCATTGGAGTTGCTCTAGAGCGCACCAATTTTCCGTTTCATCCTGCCAACGACGTTCGCAGGACACCTCTATTTGGGCAAGACTTTATTAGGAGTGAGTACCAGAGTCAAGCACTGTGATATTTAACACCCTGGGGTCAAACACTCTGGGGTCAGAGTAAAACAAGGGCCGATATTAGCTCTTGTTTTACTCTGACCCCGGCCGCAACCCCGGCCACAGAAATACAGCAGAGCTTCCCTACAAATCCTCCAGCGGACTCACAACACCCTCGCCACCCTGTTTCAACACATGGGTATAAATCATCGTTGTCTGCAAATCCTGATGCCCCAGTAAAGATTGGATGGTGCGGATATCCGTACCCCGTTGCAGCAAATGAGTCGCGAAACTATGCCGAAAAGTATGCGCACTCACCGTCTTATCAATTCCCGCCCGGCGCACGGCCTGTTTGATCGCCTTATTCACCACGGACTGATCCAAATGGTGGCGCTGTGTCACCTGACTACGAGGGTCTTCTGATAATTTCCGGCTTGGAAATACATATTGCCAGCTCCACTCCGCCTCGGCTTTCGGATATTTACGAGCCAAGTCAAAAGGCAAGTAGACGGTTCCGTAACCCTTCTCCAAATCTTGCTCGTGAATCAACTGCACCCGCTCCAGGTGATTTTTCATCAATGGCTCCAGATTTCCCGGAAACGGCGTTACCCGATCCCGACCACCTTTGCCATTGCGTACCGTCACCTGCTTATAATCGTAATCGATATCCTGCACCCGTAAACACACCGCCTCGGTAATACGTAACCCGCACCCATACAACAGCTTCACCACCAATTCTGAAGTTCCCTCCAGCAAGGCCAAAACCTGCTTAACCTCCTCCCGTGTCAACACCACAGGGATCCGTGGCTCCTTGCGCGGGCGGGCCGCCGACA
>JALSJH010000091.1 GCA_026989455.1 Chromatiales bacterium
TGCCGTTTTTGGGTTTATGCGAAAGGATAAACCCGGATGTGATGTTATCTCGGAATGAAATGCGCTTAATGGCCCCTCAACAGACCCAATAGTCACTATCGGTGTTTTTCAAGGTAGTTGTCGCCGTTTTTAGTTACGAGGCCTCTTTTTGCTCCACTTTTTCCGGGTTCAATGTCACCGCACTCTCTAAGGCATCAAAGGGCTTTAAGCGTAAAAGATCTTCAGGGATTGTAATTTTTTCAGCCGACATAGTCGGCTCCAGGGTTTCGGTTCTATTCTGCTAGTGTAGCCATCATTCACAATGCCACTGCTTGCACTCTGGAGCTTCCATAAACAACAAAAGATGCCGAGGCATCTTTTGTTGTTTTACGGTTCAAGCGATTTGATTTACAGCTTGGCGAAAGCGCGCTCTGCGGCATCCAGTGTGGCTTGAATATCTTCGTTGCTGTGGGCTGATGAGACAAAACCCGTCTCATAGGCTGAAGGGGCAAGGTAGACACCTTCATTAAGCATTTCGTGGTAGAACTTTTGGAAACGCTCAATATTACACTCGGTGACCTGCTGGAAGAGCGTGACTTGGGACTCTTCGGAGAAGAAGAAGCCAAACATGCCGCCCACTTGATTGGTGGTGAGCGGGATACCCGCTGCTTTAGCGCGCACTTTTAGGCCGTCTGTCAACATCGTAGCTTTTTGTGACAGGTTGTCGTGAAACCCTTCCGCCATCAATATATCCATGGAGGCGAGGCCGGCGGCCATAGAGACCGGGTTGCCCGAGAGTGTTCCCGCTTGGTATACCGGCCCTAGTGGGGCAATTTGCTCCATCACTTCACGCTTGCCACCAAATGCGCCAACCGGCAGGCCACCACCGATTACTTTACCGAGGGTGGTGAGGTCTGGCTTTACACCGTAATGCGCCTGTGCACCACCCAGGGCGACGCGAAAGCCGGTCATCACTTCGTCAAAAATCAATACTGTACTGTACTCGTCGCACACTTCTCGCAGCCCTTCCAGGAAGCCTGGAACGGGTGGGATGCAGTTCATATTACCCGCCACCGGCTCGACAATAATACAGGCGACCTGCTCACCGATTTCGGCAAAGGCTGCTTTAACTGAGTCGATATCGTTGTAGGTCAGGGTAATGGTGTGTTCTGCCAGTGCTGCTGGTACACCGGGTGAAGTGGGCACGCCAAGGGTCAAAGCTCCCGAACCGGCCTTTACCAGTAGGGAGTCGGAGTGGCCATGGTAGCACCCTTCAAACTTGACGATTTTGTCGCGGCCTGTGTATCCACGCGCCAAGCGAATTGCGCTCATGGTTGCTTCGGTTCCTGATGAGACCATGCGAACCATTTCGCAAGAGGGGACTAATTCACACACCCGGTCAGCCATGGTGGTTTCAATCTGGGTGGGTGCGCCAAAGCCGAGGCCATTAACCACAACCTCTTGTACCGCCTTGATCACCTTGGGGTGAGCATGGCCTACAATCATCGGCCCCCATGATCCCACATAATCGATATATTGCTTGTCATCGGCATCAATAACATAGGCACCGTCACCCTTTTTGAAAAAAATCGGCTCTCCGCCGACACCTTTGAAGGCGCGAACCGGGGAGTTAACCCCACCAGGAATATGCTTTTGAGCCGCCTGAAACAGGTCGTGTGATTGGGTCATTACTTTATCCTTCTCTCTCGTTATTCTGCAAAAAGCTGTTTATATTTTTGTGCGGCGGTTTGAATATCCGGAGAGGAGAACACCCCGTGAACAACCGCCAGCATTTCAACGCCAGCCGCTACCAGCGCCCCCCCATTTTGAGGAGTGATGCCACCAATAGCGACGATTGGCAGCTGGATTTTCTGTTTGGCCTGTGCCAGCAATCCTCGCTCAACAGAGGTTGCTTGTGGCTTGGTGTGGGAGCTAAAAAAACGCCCAAAAGCGACGTAGTCTGCGCCATCACATTGCGCCTGTTCAGCCAAATTTAGTTGATTGTAACAGGAGAGGCCGATGATCGCCTGTTCACCCAGCTGCGCTCGTGCCGCTTGCAGAGAGACATCACCCCGCCCCAGGTGTACACCATCGGCACCCACCGTTGCTGCCAAGGAGAGATCATCATTTATCAGCAGCGGAACATGCCGCTCCCGACAGAGCTGCAATAATGCCTTTGATTGGCGCAAGCGCTTTTGTTGGTCGCTTGATTTATCCCGATATTGCACCACGCGAGCACCGCCATCAATCGCCGCTGCAACCCCCTGCAATAGCTGTTGGTCATCGCTAAGCAGTGAGCTGTCGGTGATGACATACAGCCCACGCAGATGGTTACTCGGCCACTGTCGGCTCATCATCCTCTCCACGCGCCCAGAAGAAACGATTCGGCATATGCTGCCCCATGCCGAGTCGGTGACCATTTTTCAACGACTGCCAAGCAAAGTCTTGTGCATCATGAATCGCGGCAAATGGCTCCACACCGTGGGCCAGCATACCGGCGATTGCCGAAGCGAGGGTGCAGCCCGAGCCGTGGTAACTCTCGGCCAAGCGCCCCCAGCTGAATTGTTCCATCAGGCGGTTGTTGCCATAAAGTCGGTTGACTACGTCGGGAGTTGTTTCGTGTGCTCCGGTCAGTAGTACATATTCACACCCCATATCCAGTAGCTCATGGGCACAGGCATCCAGGGTATCGGCTTCATGGGCAAGGCGACGCGCTTCAAGGCTATTGGGTGTTAACACGGTGGTCAGTGGGAATAGCAGTTCGATCATCGCCTCAATGAGTTCATCATCCGCCATCTGTGTGCCGCCACCTGCGCGTAAAATGGGGTCAAGCACCACCGGAATGCCGGGGTAATCCATGAGGATGGTGTGAATCGCCACCACCGCATCTTCACTGCCGAGCATACCCAGTTTGAAGCAGCTCACCGGCATATCTTCCAAGACAGCGCGTGCCTGCTCTATCAGCAGATCCATCTCCACTGCATCGAAGCGCACCATGTTAACCGTGTCTTGAACCGTCAATGCGGTAATCACCGGGGCACAGTGGCATCCCATGCTGGCCAGGGTTTCAATATCGGCGACGATACCGGCACCGCCGGTTGGATCATTGCCGGAAAAGGACATTACAATGGGTACCGCTGACATCTCTTCCATCTCTACATCCCCGGTTTTACAACAACTAGAATCACTATGGCCACCAATAACAGCACCGGGGCCTCATTAAACCAACGGTAGAACTTATGACTATGGGTGTTTTTATCGGCGGCAAATACCTTCACGTAGTGGCCACAGATAAAATGATAAACCACCAATAGCAGGCATAAAAAGAGTTTTGCATGTAACCACCAGGTGTCTGCATAGGCGACCCATGCGTAATCCCACAACATCCAGCCACCTAATAGGATAGTCAGTATCATCCACGGTGTTACAAAGTAGTAGAGCTTACGCTCCATAATCTTGAAGTTTGCCTGACTCCCCGGGTCATCACTCATGGCATGATAGACAAACAGTCGCGGCAGATAGAAGAGCCCGGCAAACCAGGAGGTCATAAAGATTATATGTAACGCTTTTTCCCACATCTTATGCTCCTCTGGTGAATAATAAATTGGCGCAACTATAGCATAAAACAACCCAGATCCTTTAAGGAAGCTCTGATCAAGTCATGAATGTTTTATGCTGGCTGAAACCGTCACCATTCATCCCGAAAATAACACCAATAGAGCGACTATTACTGCGCATTTCGGAACAAATGAGAACAGTTTCCTCTCAGCCTGAATTCATCCAGACTTGATCAGAGATTCCTTAACCGCACTGCACAATCAGGTTAGACTCGGCGCATGGAATTAATAGATGGAAATAATGTGCTGTGGGGGCTGTTTATCAGCGCACTGCTCTCTTCAACGCTGCTGCCGGGTGGCTCCGAAATACTACTCGGCTATCTGGTCAGCCAAGGTGAGCATAATCGCTGGTTGTTACTTGGTATCGCCACAGCGGGGAATACGCTGGGGGCCATTATCACGCTGGGAATGGGTATTTTACTGGCAATGGGGTTCCTTAAAAATCGCCCGCTGACACCCCGACAGCTGAAAACAGTGACCCAGCTACAACGCTGGGGAAGCCCGCTACTGTTGCTCTCGTGGCTACCGGTGGTGGGCGATATTTTGTGTTTGATGGCGGGCGTATTGCGGCTGCCTGTTTTGCTGGCAATAAGCTTTATTGCCCTCGGCAAGGGGTTACGCTACTACGGGGTTATTCTAATTAGCGGATAATGAATGAGGCGGGTACACGACTCAAGCCCCCTTTTAACACGCTGGCCGTAAAGCCATTCTGCTTTAAAAGGAAGGCGGCAGCAGAACTACGACGGCCGGTACTGCAATAACAGATGTAATGCTTCGACTGATCAAAACCATCTACCTTTTGCCGTAACTCAAACAGTGGCGTATTCACCGCCTGCGGCAGGTGCCCCTGTTTAAATTCAGCAGCAACCCGAACATCCAGAAAAACACCCTGATCACCCAGCATCGCCAGCGCTTGGTTGAGCTCTATCCAATCCACCATCGGCTCGCGTAACAGCGCAATAAAATCTTTTTTATCGAGGCGACGCAATGCGCCATCGGTCAACATGGTGACTGAAGCGTTGCGGGGGTTATCTGAAATTAACGCCTCTTCACCAAAGGTTGCACCGGCCCCCAGCGTTGCCAGCTCGACCTCTGCACCCCCAGGCTCTACTTGGCGCGCCACCTTAACTTCACCCTGATCCAGCAACCAATAGTAGTCCCCAAGATCACCCTGGCGAATAATCACCTCACCCGCTTTGGTGTCGATATGTTCTAAACGTTTGAACAGCTCTTCAATATTGGCTGAGGGCAGACTTTCAAAGGTGGCCGATTGTGTCATTTGTGCGGTGGCGTTGCCACCGGCACTAGGGGCTGCACGTTCACCATTCTCATCGGTGACAGCCATTTGATCCCACGACAGTATGCGGTCAAACTCTTCGATATCGATGCGAATAATTTCTGTGCTGCACTCGGTGACGGCACTCATTTGGCGCGGGTGATGGTTAGCGATAGGATTCCAGGATTCAGGCATACCCGCTCGAATAAAGTGCGGTTGAGCGCCACGGCTGGAGTGCAAGCGAATCTCCCCATCAATTACAAAGATCATCTTTTGATCCTCATCCCCCTCACTGAAGAGGGTGCTGCCAGCAGGCAACATCTCAACCGGAGTACGGCTAGCCAGCGCCTTAATTCGCTCATAGGAGAGTGAAGCGATAGGCTCTAAACCCTGTAGCGTTTCTAGGTCGATAAAGGTTGGCAGGTCATTCATGGTTTATATATTCGTCTGTTTATTTGGCCGTTGTTATCTGCGCAAGGTGAGAATAGCAAGCACGCTAATATTGCGAACCATATCGGCAGAATAACCCTACACATTAACCCGTGTAAAGAGCACTAGTGGCTATGCTACACTAGCTGGCCTAATCACTACTTTATCTATAGCAGGCAGCTGCTCTCATTATTAAATGGCCAAAACAAACCAGCGCATCCGGGAAATCCCCTACAACTACACCTCATTTTCTGACCGGGAAATTGTCATTCGTTTTCTGGGTGAAGAGATGTGGGACACCCTTAATATATTACGCGGTGAGCGCCGTACTGGCCGCTCTGCGCGTATGTTGTTCGAAGTATTGGGTGACATGTGGGTGGTCAAGCGCAACCCGTTCATTCAGGATGACCTGCTGGCGAATCAAAAACGCGCCAACTCGCTTACCCACGCACTCCACCATCGGCTCGATCAAATTGCTGAACGCGCAGATAACAATGCGCAAGCATTGAAGCTGGTCAGCGGTGCGCGTGAAGCGATCAAAACATTTGAACAGTGGCTCAACAGCCAGAGCGCGCTGAGAAAAAAGGCGGCGCGCAAGCTCCACAAACAGACCCGTAAAGATAATGTGCAATTTGATGGATTAGCCCGCGTCAGCCATGTGACCGATGCCACTGATTGGCGCGTAGAGTTCCCGTTTGTGGTGCTCACACCCGATACCGAGGAGGAGGTTGCCCCGCTGGTGAAGGCGTGTATCGAGCTGGGTCTCACCATTATTCCCCGTGGAGGCGGTACCGGTTATACCGGTGCTGCGGTGCCTCTGTACGAAGATACCGCCATCATCAATACCGAGAAGTTATTGCAGCTTGGTGAAGTCGAAATGCTCGACATTCCCGGCGTGGACGCGCCAGTGCCCACCATTCGCACCGGTGCGGGTGTGGTCACTCGCCGGGTATCTGAACGTGCCGAGGCCCACGGCTTCACCTTTGCCGTCGACCCCACATCGCAAGATGCCTCTTGCATCGGCGGCAACATCGCCATGAATGCCGGTGGTAAAAAAGCGGTACTGTGGGGCACCACCGTCGACAATCTGGTCTCATGGCGCATGGTAACTCCCGATGCAAAATGGCTTGAGGTTGAACGCCTCAACCATAATCTGGGTAAAATTCACGACCGTGAGTTTGCTGAATTCCGTATTACTCACTATGAAGCGGATGGCAAGCGGCGCTGTGGTGAGCCACAAATCATTAAAATATCCGCCGATGAGTTTCGCCTGCGCGGACTTGGCAAGGATGTGACCAATAAGTTCCTTGGCGGACTGCCAGGTGTACAAAAAGAGGGGTGTGATGGCCTGATTACCTCAGCGGTATTTTTGGTACACAAGATGCCCGCCCATATCCGCACGATCTGCCTAGAGTTTTTTGGCTCTGACCTGTCCAAGGCGGTACCCGCCATTGTCGAGAGCAAAAACTTTATCGATAGCCAGCCGAATCTGGTCTTGGCGGGCATGGAGCACCTGGATGAGCGCTATGTGCGTGCGGTGAAATACTCAACCAAAGCGCCCCGCGCTGAACTGCCCAAGATGGTGCTGCTGATTGACCTGGCCAGTGATGATGAGAACAGCGTAGCCGCCGCCGCATCCACTATTGTGCGCATGGCTAACCAGCGCGAAGGCGAGGGTTTTATCGCCACTAGTCGCGAAGCCCGTCAACGTTTCTGGCTGGACCGTGCACGCACGGCAGCGATCGCCGCCCACACCAACGCCTTCAAAATCAATGAAGATGTGGTGATCCCCCTCGATCGCCTCAACGAATATAATGAGGGCATCGAGCGCATCAATATTGTGCAATCGACCAAAAATAAACTCGCCACCATAGCCGCCGCACTGAGCTACCTTGAGCTTGATTTCACTAAGGTCATACTGCCTGCCGGTTACGAGCACAGCGACGAGAACGATGCCATTCTTGAAGGTAAAAAAGCGGCGGCACGAGACCACTTACAGACGACTCAATCCGACTGGAACCAGCTACTGGAGAGTATTGACCAGCCCGCCACCCAGTTCACGTCACTACTGGATGAGAAGGCGCAACAAGCCTTGCAGAGCAGCGATACCCTGTTCAACCTGCTACAGCGCCGCGTGCTACGCATCTCCTACCGGGATGCCGTCGAACGGCCACTCAAAGAGATATTTGCGGGCCGTGAGCTAAGCCCGATCCGTAAACGCCTCGACAAGCTTCACGCTGAGCACCGCAAGCGCCGTCTATTTGTCGCCACCCACATGCATGCTGGAGATGGCAACGTACATACCAATATTCCGGTTCACTCAGATGATTACCTGATGCTGCATGAAGCCGATAAAATTGTTGAACAGGTGATGGCGCTGGCCACCCGCTTAGGCGGGGTTATCTCCGGTGAACACGGCATTGGCATTACCAAACTACAGTTTCTTGCACCTAAAGCGATCGAGGAGTTTGCCCACTACAAAAACCGCGTAGACCCCAATCAGCATTTTAATCGGGGCAAATTGATGGCGGGCGGTGGCCTTGAAAATGCTTACACACCCTCACTTCAGCTGGTAAAACAGGAGGCATTGATCTTAGAGTCTACCGCGCTGGATCAACTCAACGATGCGATTAAAGATTGCCTGCGCTGCGGCAAATGCAAACCGGTCTGCACCACCCATGTACCGCAGGCTAATCTACTCTACTCCCCTCGGGATAAGATCTTAGCCACTGGCCTGACCATTGAAGCGATTCTCTATGAGGAGCAGACCCGCCGTGGCATTTCAATTCGTCACTTTGACGAAATGAATAATATCGCCGACCACTGCACCATCTGCCATCGCTGCGCCACACCCTGCCCGGTGAATATCGACTTTGGTGATGTCACCATCACCATGCGCACGATCCTCAAAGATCAAAAACAGCGCAAAAGCAGCCTCATCACCCAGGCATCAATGGCTTTTCTCAATGTTAAAGATCCAACCACCATCAAGGCGATGCGCAAAGGGTTACTGGAGTGGGGCTTTAAGGCGCAACGCTTCGCCTACAAACTGGCCAAGCCGCTACTTAAAGGGCAGGTAAAAAAACGCCCTGCCGGCACCACTCATAAAGCACCGATTCAAGCTCAGGTCATCAACTTCATAAAAAAACCGATGCCCGCCAAGCTGCCGACGCAGACCACCCGCGCCATGCTGGCACTGGAGGATGAGAATACCATCCCGATCCTCCGCGACCCCGCCAAAGTCAACAGTGAGAGTGATGCTGTATTCTATTTCCCCGGCTGCGGCTCCGAGCGACTCTTTAGCCAAGTAGGGCTGGCAACCTTGGCCATGCTCTATGATGTGGGGGCACAAACCGTGCTGCCACCCGGCTATCTCTGCTGTGGCTATCCACAAACAGCGGCGGGCGATGCCGCCAAGGGTAAAGAGATCTCCATGGAGAATCGCATCCTGTTCCACAGGATTGCCAACACCCTCAACTACATGGACATCAAAACCGTCATCGTCTCCTGTGGAACCTGCATGGATCAACTGCTTAAATATCAATTTGAGCAGATATTCCCCGATTGTCGCCTCCTCGATATTCATGAATATCTCATGGAAAAGGGTGTCAGCCTAGAGGGAGTCGAAGGGGTGCAATATCTCTACCACGAACCCTGCCACACCCCCATGAAGAGTTACAACGGCACTCAAGTAGCTGCCAAATTAATGGGACAAGAGGTTGCGCTTTCCGATCGCTGCTGCGGGCAGGCCGGAACCTTTGCGGTCTCCAACCCCGACATCGCCAACCAAGTGCGCTTTCGTAAGCAGCAGCAGCTAGAACAAGAGGTCACACAACTCACCGGCAGCCCAACAGCTCGCAATGGCAATGTAAAAATGCTCACCTCCTGCCCCGCTTGCCAGCAGGGGCTGATGGCCTTCGATGATGATAGCGGCATGGAGACCGATTACATCGTGGTCGAGCTGGCAAATAGAGCGCTGGGTGATGAGTGGCAATCGCGCTTTGTCGATGAGATAAAACAGGGTGGAATCGAGCGAGTTCTTCTCTAAGGAAACTCTGATCAAGTCATGAATGTTTTATGCTGGCTGAAATCGCCCTCATTTATCCCGAAAAACACACCAATAGAGCGACTATTGCTGCGCATTTCGGAACAAATGAGAACAATTTCCTCTCAGCCTAAATTCATCCAGACTTAATCAGAGGCTCCCTAATTTAACGGGGTTTTGATGAGCAGCACTTTTTCATTTGAGGTAACCGCAGACAACTTTGAAGAGCAGGTTGTTCAAGCGTCACACCAGAAACTGGTGCTGATTATATTTTGGGCGAGCTGGTGTGGGCCGTGCAAGATGCTGAAACCGGCTCTGTCTGCACTTGCAGAGGAGTATCAGGGGCGCTTTTTACTGGCCACCGTAGAGACCGAACAGCAGCGGCCACTCAGTAAGCAATTCGCCCTTCAAAGCGTTCCCTCCGTGCTGCTGTTCAAAAACGGCGCAGAGGTGGATCGCTTTACAGGTGTCCACTCTAAAGAGACTCTCTCCGCTTTTATTGAAGAGCAACTACCTCACCCACTCGATGAGATATTAGAGCAGGTACAACAAGCCTATCAAGAGGGTCACCCGCAGCGGGCACACCCTTTAATTCAGCAGATAGCAAATGAGAGCAACCTGCCCAGCCGCATCATCACAACCGCGTTAACACTCACCATAGACCGTGGCGACTATGCACTGGCGCAAACCATTATTTCAAAACAGTCGTCCGCCATGCAAAAGTGCAAGCCCTTCTCCGCTGAAGTGATACGCCTCAGCTTTCACCAACCGCTGGGTGAAACCCAATCAATTGAAGCGCTGTTACAGCAACTAGAATCTTACCCAAATGACCTTGATGCACGCCATCAGCTTGCCTGCCAACAGGCTCTGCAAGGAGATTTTGAGCAAGCGATGCAAAACCTGCTCGAAATCCTTAAAAACAACTACAACTACCGCGAGAAACTGGCGCATAAAAATATGCTCAAAATATTTGATATGCTCGGCAATAGTGGCGAGCTGGTCTCTAAATATCG
>JALSJH010000092.1 GCA_026989455.1 Chromatiales bacterium
CTTTGTATGGTGCCCCCGGAAAGACTCGAACTTTCGACCAACGGATTATGAGTCCGCTGCTCTAACCAACTGAGCTACAGGGGCAAAACTTATAAACTACTAAGGCTGCTGCTCGCCTTCCATAAAGCTACGCAGTGTTTCTGAGCGACTGGGGTGACGCAGCTTACGCAGTGCCTTGGCCTCTATTTGACGAATACGCTCGCGGGTAACATCAAACTGTTTACCCACCTCTTCGAGGGTGTGATCGGTGTTCATATCGATACCAAAACGCATCCGCAACACTTTAGCTTCACGGGCGGTAAGGCTCTCCAACACCGATTGCGTGGTCTCGCGCAAACCCTCAAAAGTAGCCGAGTGCGAGGGTGATACCATATTTTGATCTTCAATGAAGTCACCTAGGCGCGAATCTTCATCGTCACCAATCGGCGTCTCCATCGAGATGGGCTCTTTAGCAATTTTCAACACCTTGCGAACCTTATCTTCAGGCATCTCCATGCGCTCTGACAACTCTTCAGGTGTCGCTTCACGACCCATCTCTTGCAACATTTGACGCATCACGCGGTTGAGCTTATTGATGGTCTCGATCATATGCACGGGGATACGGATCGTGCGCGCCTGGTCAGCGATTGAACGGGTGATCGCCTGGCGAATCCACCAAGTGGCATAGGTTGAAAACTTATAGCCACGACGATACTCAAACTTGTCAACGGCCTTCATCAGGCCGATGTTGCCCTCCTGAATAAGATCAAGGAACTGCAAACCACGGTTAGTGTATTTTTTAGCAATCGAGATTACCAACCGCAAGTTAGCCTCGACCATCTCTTTCTTGGCGCGACGGGCCTTCGCTTCACCAATCGACATTTTACGATTGATCTCTTTAATTTCAGCGATACTCAAACCACTGGCCAACTCAATCGCTTGCAGCTTTTTCTGTGCGCGGATGATGTCACTCTTATGTTCAATCAAAACATCCGAGTAGGCATAACCATTCAACTGCGCCTCTAGCCACTCGGCACTGGTCTCATTTTCAGGAAATGATGTAATAAACTCTTTGCGTGACATATGTGCCTGATTGACACAGATGTTCATGATCAAGCGCTCGTGCCCTCGAACAACCTCGACCACATCGCGCATATTCTTAATGATGACATCGAGTACTTTTACCACAATTTTCAGCTCACAGAAACGCTCACCCATCTCCTTGCGAACCGACTCATATTCTGCATGACCCCTGCTCTTACCCTGATCGATTGAGAGCACCATAAAGCGCTCATACAGCGCACGAATGGAAGCCATGTGCGCAGCGACCTCTTCAGGATCAGGCCCTGTATCGATCTCTTCCTCATCATCATCATCGTCTGAAGCGGCGGCGGGTACTGGCGGCGCAATAACATCCTCTTCAATGGCATTAGGGTCAATAATAGCAAGGATAAGATCAGTCAGCCGAATCTCTTCCTTTTCAACTCGCTGGTAGGCAGCCAATAACAGTGCCACCGCACCAGGAAAGGTGGCCAAGGCACGGGTGACTTGAGCAACGCCCTCTTCAATGCGCTTGGCGATTACAATTTCGCCTTCACGGGTCAACAGCTCAACCGCACCCATTTCACGCATATACATACGCACCGGATCGGTGGTACGACCCAGCTCTGGGTCGACCGTGGCCGCCAGTGCAGCCGCTGCCTCTTCGGTGGCATCTTCATCGTCCGGGTTGTCGCCGGTAATAATGATTGAATCGGCATCGGGGGCAACTTCATGCACCTCAATACCCATGTCATTAATCATATTGATAATATCTTCGACCTGTTCAGGGTCAATATCATCAGGTAGGTGATCATTTACTTCACGATAAGTGAGATAACCCTGCTCTTTGCCTTTGGCAATGAGCAATCGAATCTGTGATTGCTGGTCCGCTTCGTTCATATTGACGATTTCCCGAGCCTCAAAACTGTAAAAAATTAGCCCGCGATTCTAACATAGAATGCAAGCCACATGAATTTTAATGCCCCTTAATCCCGAGGGTAAAACGTGTAATGATCAACATTACCGCCCAGTCACTCCCTGCGACCTATCTGCTTTTAGTCGTTGCGCACACCACTGAGTTCACCCAAATGGTGCTGAATTTATCTGTTTTGTAACCCTGAGAGCAGACCAAGAAACTCTTTTTTTTCCTGATCACTCAGCTGCTGTTTATTGCGGAGCTCATCCACACGCTGCTCACTGAGCATTGCATCAAGGCGTAATAACACCCCGTCAAACTCCTCCTCAATGCCGTCCTGCGGGACCACCACCGGCGCGTTCATTAAGCGAACTAAGTGCCGCCAGTTGTCATGATCGCGCCAGTGCTCCACCAACGCACCGGCTGACATTTCCGGGTTTTCGCTCAAAACCAGCAACACTTCACATAACAGCGGTATGCCGGGCAATGGCAAGGATCGGAACCGCTCACTCTCACCCGCCTTTTGGGCCAATGAGGGAACATTGAGCAACAGCAGCAGTGCTCGTCGTACCAGTGACAAGCTCTGCCACCCTTTTGCCGTATTCTCGGTTACCGGGAGACTCTTTTTCATCTCACCCAGCAGCGAGTTAAGGCGCGTGGAATCTATTTGCGCCACTCTAGCCAACTCATCTTGCATCATCTGCCGTAACACGCCGGAGCGTAATTTCTCAAGCAGCGGTCGGGCAAGGTCTACCAACCGTGCCCGGCCACTCACGCTGCTTATGTCGACCTGCTTGGAGAGGACTTCATAGAAAAACCCGGAAAACTCCTGAGCCTTCTCAACTCGCTGCTCAAATGCAGTCGATCCTTCACGGCGCACCAGAGAGTCAGGGTCATCACCATCCGGCACAAACATGAAACGCAGCTGCCACCCCTCTCGCATCACCTCAAGGGCATTATTCAGAGCGCGCTCTGCGGCTTCCCTGCCCGCACGATCACCGTCGAAGCAAAAAACAACCTCATCAACAATACGAAACATGCGCTCCAGATGCTCTTGAGTGGTTGAAGTGCCCAGGGTCGCCACGCAATTTCGAATGCCAAACTGTGCCAGCGCGACCACATCCATGTAACCCTCAACGACAATCAGGCGATCAAGCTTACGAACACTCTTTCGCGCCTGAAAAAGGCCATATAGCTCGCGTCCTTTATGGAACACCGAGGTTTCGGGTGAGTTCAAATACTTAGGTGTCTCATCACCCAACACCCGACCACCAAAACCAACCACCCGACCCCGTGCATCGCGGATGGGAAACATCACCCGATCACGGAAGCGGTCGTAACTGCCGCCGTTATCTTTTTCGATTAGCAGACCACTATCAATCAGATCGCTCGGTGGCACTTTAAGTGCCGAGTGCAGGTTATCCCAACCTGGGGGAGCATATCCCAGCTCATATTCGCGGGCGATCTCACCACTCAAGCCACGCTGTTTGAGATAATCCACCGCCGCATGAGACTGCGGGTGCTGCACCAGCTGACTGCGATAGAATTTCACCGCCCGCTCCAGCAGCTCGTAAAGCCCTTTATTCGAGGCTAAACGCCCCTCTTCACCTGGCGTTGGCTGTTCCCGAGGAACCTCTAAACCCGCTATACCCGCAAGATCTTCTACCGCATCGACAAAACCCGCATGCTCAAACTCCATCAAAAAGCTGAGTGCATTACCGTGTACGCCACAGCCAAAACAGTGATAAAACTGCTTTTGCTGGCTTACTGTAAACGAGGGGGTTTTTTCATCATGGAATGGGCAGCAAGCGGTAAACTCCTTACCCGCCTTACGCAAAGAGACTCGAGGATTGATAATATCAACGATATCAATCCGCGACAGTAGTTCGTCAATAAACGGCTGAGGAATTTTCCCTGCCATGCTATCCGCTAGGTTTTTTCAAAATACAACAGAATACGAACCCTAATGATATCAGGCGAGCAGGCGTTTTTTAACATCGGCGCTCACCTGCCCCATATCTGCCCGACCCTGAAGCTTCGGTTTTAAAGCCGCCATCACTTTGCCCATATCTTTTAGGCTCGACGCACCTGTTTCAGCAATCACCTCGTCAAGTGCTGCATTCACTTGCGCCTCGCTCATAGCCTCAGGAAGAAACTCCTGAATTACCGCCACTTCGGCATGCTCAATATCGGCAAGATCTTGGCGACTAGCACTCTCAAACTGACTAATAGACTCTTTACGCTGCTTAACCATTTTGGTTAGCACCTCCAGAACCTGCTCATCATTCAGCTCAATGCGTTCATCGACCTCTTTTTGCTTAATCGCCGCATTAACAAGCCGTATCACACCCAAGCGAGCGGTTTGCCTGGCACGCATAGCATCCTTCATAGAGGCTATTAACTGCTGTTTTAAGGTAACATCAACCATCAAGCGACTCCGCAATTGGCAAACTGAGACCGAGCCTAGTAAAGACGTACTCGGCGTGACTGCTCTTTTGACATCTTCTTCATGTGACGCTTAACGGCGGCCGCTGCTTTGCGCTTGCGGACTGCGGTTGGCTTTTCGTAGAACTCGCGGCTACGCAACTCACCAAGGACACCCGCTTTTTCACAGGTACGCTTGAAACGACGCAATGCAACGTCAAATGGTTCGTTCTCTTTTACGCGAACAACTGGCATGTGGACTCAACCCTCTTTATATAAGTAGTCATCATTTCATTCAGAGGCGCGATTCTAGACAGTTATCAACAAAAAATCAAAGTTCTTGCGCATATTTGTTTTCAACGGGACAATACGCCCCATGAGAATACTTGGCATAGAGTCATCCTGCGACGAAACCGGCATTGCAATTTACGATGCTGATAAGGGGCTACTCGCCCATAAAATACACAGTCAGATTGAGCTGCACGCCGTCTATGGCGGTGTTGTGCCTGAACTTGCATCCCGCGATCACATCCGCAAAACAATCCCGCTGATACGCCAAGTAATGCTCGAAGCGGATACCACGCCGGAACAGCTGCACGGCATAGCGTATACCGCAGGCCCCGGCTTAATGGGCGCACTACTGGTAGGCGCATCCATTGGGCGCAGCCTCGCTTATGCCTGGAATATCCCGGCAGTCGCCATTCATCACCTCGAAGGGCATCTACTGGCTCCCATGCTTGATGAGCCAAAACCTGCCTTTCCTTTTATTGCACTGCTGGTATCGGGCGGCCATACACAGCTCATGGAGGTGCAAGGTGTCGGTGATTACCGAATGCTGGGTTGCACACTGGATGATGCTGCGGGCGAAGCTTTTGATAAAACAGCAAAACTACTGAAGCTGGGATACCCAGGCGGCCCAAAAATTGCCGAGCTAGCCATGCAAGGCAACCCTGACCGTTATAAATTTCCTCGCCCAATGACCAATCGACCAGGGATCGACTTCAGCTTTAGCGGGCTAAAAACCTTTGCCTTAAACACGCTCCATAAAGAGGGTGACGACCCACAGACAAAGGCAGATATCGCACTCGCTTTTGAGGTTGCCGTTGCCGAGACCATGGTTATTAAATGCCGCCGTGCTATCGAGCAAACCAAACTCAAGCGACTAGTCATAGCGGGCGGTGTCAGCGCCAACCTGCGCTTGCGGCAACGCCTTGAAGAGATGGGCGCAAAACTAGGCGTTGAAGTCTTCTACCCACGCCAAGAGTTTTGCACCGACAATGGCGCCATGATTGCCTACGCCGGACTGTTACGCCTGCAAGCGGGCGAGCGACAAGGCACCGCATTTGGTGCGCGACCACGCTGGCCACTGGATGAGCTGAGCCACCTTTAAACTCGCAGCGAAGGCACACCGCCATTATCTGGCTACCACGCTCTTCCGAGCCTCCCAGACCCCAAGAGTTTTAAACATAACCGTAGGAGCAAGCTTTAGCTTGCGATAAGCTGAGGGGCTATATGAAGCGCCCCGTACGGAGCCACATACAGGGTGTTGCGGGGGCTGAGGGCTAGAGACCCTTAGCTACCCGACTATGCATCTATTTCCATTGCCTGCTTCGCCTAAATCTGTCCACCTACACCTTTAAACTTCTCAACAAAAGCGGCTATCTTTTGAAAAACACTTTGTTTTTTTGTCCTGTATTGCGGGTTAAGCGGACTCATTTTGGGGAGTACTGCATTGAGTTCGGTGCCGTTTTCACTGGCATACTCTCGTTTTAGTGATGCGGTGATATAACGCCGTGCAGGCTCCTCATTTAAGCCCTCTGAACGGATTAACGCTTTAGCTTCGCGCTCCTGTTCCGCTCGTGCAAAGGTAAAGAACGCATCAATGATGCTGGCCTTGTCGGTAATCTCATCCAGGTTGGTTTGATTGATAAAATCAACAATCAGACTCTCTTTGGCACGGTTACCGAGGCTGGCGCGAATGAGTCGGCGTACTTCATCAATAAGTTCTGCTTTGCTCTTGCTCTTCTTGTTACGCTCAAAAATCAATTCGAGAATGTAGTCGAGGTTGATCTCTTGTGATTTTAGCAGATCGACTTCAAACACCACATCATCCCAATCAAGGCTGGATGCCTCTCTCTCTTCTGCGCTCTTTTCGCGACGTAGCCAATCTCGAATATCATTATAGGTGGAGCGGTAATCCTGAATGATACGCTCTGCCGGAACCTGAATGGCTTGCAGGGCAGCCAGCTCTTCATCATTCAAATAATGCGCTGCCTTAAATGCCTCCAGCGCCTCCTGGTCACTCATATCCACGGTTTGCAAGGCCTTCAGGCTGGCAAATTCATCATAATTTTGCAGTACATTTTCCACCCGCAAATATTCGCCAAACAGCTTGGCAAACTCTTTTTTATCCGCCTCTTTTTCAATCGCCGAAGGGTCAGGAAAGCGTTGCTGTAATTGCGTGACCACCTCTATAAATCCACGCCTTGCTTCACCCGTGGCACTATCGGTAAAGCCCTCCATGTACTCCTTATAACTTTTTTCCAGCACCACATTAGCGGTATTTTGATCGCCAAACAGGGTAATGGCATCAATGGTAGCCTGCTCCAAATCGCGGAAGGTGACGATATTGCCAAAGGTTTTAGTGGCATCAAAAATGCGATTGGTACGAGAATAAATAATCTCTGGCACTCGAATAGCGCCAATGTTCTGCTTTATCCACATAACCACGCTTAACCGGGTGGGCTCGTTCCCACCGTCCTCGGTGGGAATGCATACCAGTGCTGATGCTGCTAATACTGTATGCCACTTGTGACTCTGCGTATGCATTCCCACGCAGGAGCGTGGGAACGAGGTAAAGAAAATGCGACCAACTCAATTGTCGCACCAGTGGTGCGACAATCTCAATATCGGGAAATATCCCTGCAAATTTCATCATCCTATGGAGGTTTTTCACCTCAAAGCCCTTGCCATATTCCAGCACAAGGGTGTCGGCAATCTGCGCAACAACCCTTTGGGCTCGTTCCCACCGTCCTCGGTGGGAATGCATACCAGTGCTGATACTGCTAATACCGTATGCCACTTGTGACTCTGCGTATGCATTCCCACGCAGGAGCGTGGTAACGAGGTAAAAGGCAAAATCCGCCTTGGATTTGGGTGCCAGCACACCCGCAGGCGCAAAGCGGTCATCATTGATCAGGGTCGGGGCATCCGAGCCAATCCATTTGACTGAATAGGGCGGATTGGAGACGATGGCATCAAAGAGTTTGTCATCGCCAAAATGCGGATCGATCAGGGTATTGCCTAGCTTTATGTTGAACTTGTCGTAGTTGATGTTGTGCAAAAACATGTTCATCCGCGCCAGGTTGTAGGTGGTGTGGTTGACCTCCTGTCCGAAAAAACCCTCTTCAATTATATGTGCGTCAAAGTGCTTTTGCGCTTGAAGCAACAAGGAGCCGGAGCCACAGGCGGGGTCATAAATCTTGTTGACCTTGTTCTGCTTGTGCATGGCAAGCTGGGCAATCAGTTTGGAAACATGCTGCGGGGTGAAAAACTCGCCGCCCGATTTTCCGGCATTGGCGGCGTAGTTGGAGATGAGGAATTCATAGGCATCGCCGAACAGGTCGATCTGGTTGTCTGCAAAATCGCCAAAATTAAGCCCTTAAGGAAGCTCCGATCAGCCCGTTTGAGAGGATGTGAGGTGGGTTGAAAAAGGGTGAATATCGCTACCTCGTGACGACTTTAACTTTCGGACAACCTCCTAGATCCGCAGTGGAGGCACGCAGCCATTCAAACGGTAGTTTTTGTAATCCGCCATTATCAAGGCATGGTCGAATGCCATCACCTCAGGTAGTGCATCCACAGCAAAAAGATCAACCCCGGCCGCATCATCTTCAGCGTGTGGCTCACCTACAGCGGTCGCAATGTAGACGGCGCTTACGGTGTGACCTCGCTCATCACGACTGGGGCTGGAGTAGCAACCGAGCAGGCTTTTAAGCGTTACATCCAGCGTGGTCTCCTCCTTTGCCTCACGGATGGCCGCTTGCTCCAGCGTCTCTCCAACATCCACAAAGCCACCCGGCAAGGCCCAGCCATGAGGTGGGTACTTTCTCTCTATCAGCACAATGGGCGCGTGTGTGCGATCAATCAGCTCAATCACTAGATCAACGGTGATAAGTGGGGTAGTCGGGCGCATATTCACACCAATAACAGGGCGGCTAGGCCGAGAAATGTTAGGAAACCGATTACATCGGTCACCGTGGTTAAAATCACACCACCCGCTAGGGCGGGGTCGATATCCATACGCTGCAGAACTAACGGGATAATAACCCCGGCAAAGGCCGCGCACATCAGATTAACGAGAATGGCGGTACCAATCACCCCGCCCAACATCACATCATCGAACCAGGCGATTACGATAGCGGCTACCACCAGCGCCCAGACAACGCCGTTGACCGCGCCCACCGCCAGCTCTTTAGCCAGCAGTCGGCGTGCATTACTATCACCCACCTGCCCAAGCGCTATGCCACGAATCACCAGTGTGAGTGTCTGACTACCGGCAATGCCCCCCATCGATGCCACCACCGGCATCAATACCGCCAGCACCACCAATTTTTCGATGGTGGCATCAAACAGACCAATCACCCAAGCGGCGAGAAAAGCGGTGAGCAGGTTAACACCCAGCCAAATAGCGCGACGACGTGAGCTGGTGAGTGCGGGGGCAAAGACATCGCTGGTTTCACTTAAACCCGCCATGCTCATGAAGGAGTGGTCCACCCCTTCACGGATAACATCCACCACGTCATCGACTGTAATACGACCCAGTAATCGGCCATACTCGTCAATAACGGGGGCTGAGACAAAGTCACGGTGTTCGAATAGTTTGGCAACCTCGTTGGCTGGCATACTCGCGGGGATGCCTTCAATTTTTGAATTATAGACATCAAGTACATGCAGATCGGGGTTTTTCACCAACAGCTCAATTAGCGGCAATACGCCAAGGTAGCGCCCTGTTCGGTCAATGACCATCAAACTGTCGGTATTATCAGGAATTCGCTTCTGCCAACGCAAGTAGCGCACCACCACACCCAGTGTTATATCGGCACGCACAGAGACTGTATCCACGTTCATTAAGCCACCGGCACTATCCTCGGGATAGGCGAGTACCGTTTTGATCTGCTCGCGGCGGTGGGCGTCAAAACTATACAGTACTTGGCGGATGACAGCGTCAGGAAGCTCTTGCAGGAAATCCACCAGATCATCCAGATCCAGCTCTTTTGTGGCTTCGGCCAGCTCCTGCGGTGCCATGGGCTTAATGAGTGGGGAGCGCACTTCTGGGTTGAGGTAAACCAGCACGTCACCCTTACGCTCAAGGGGCATCAACTGCCAGACTGATTCACGCTCTGATGCCGGCAGTGACTCCAGCAGCAGTGCGTTTTCTGAGGGGTGTAACTCATCCAACATCCGACGAATATCAGTGACAGATCCTGCATGCAGCAGCGCTATCAACGCCTCGACGCGCTCGATGTTCTGTTCATGTTCTTTAACTTCAGGCAATGAAGGACTCGCTCATCGTGAGTTCGGATCAGGCAGGCAGCCCACGACCACTACTCCGCCTCTCCAAAGCGGTTGGCGACGAGTGAGCAGAGTTGCTGCAATGCCCCCTCTTCATCATCGCCGTCCGCATAGATAATAATCTCTTTTCCTCTACTCGCCGCAAGCATCATAACTCCCATGATGCTTTTACCATTAACACGGCGTTCACCATGCTCCACCTCAATTTCGCACGAAAACCCAGAGGCAAGTGATACCAGTTTGGCCGCTGCCCGCGCATGCAAGCCCAGCTTATTAACTATGGTAACTCGCTGGCTTTTCATTGACACTCTTCACCACAAATAAAGATGCCCTCGCGGCCACCCTCTTGCGCCTTAAGCGCGACGGCATCGATCTTTAGGCTGGCATAATTTAGAACCCGCACCACCATCGGCAGGTTGATCCCTGAAACAACCCGCACATTAGCGGCTTTCGCCAGACGATTGGCAATATTGGAGGGTGTTCCACCATACATATCTGTCAAAACAACCACACCCGAGCCGCTATCCAACTTCTGGATCAAATCGAGTGCTCGCTCATAGCGCTGTTCGCAATCACAATCCATCGGCACAGGAAGCAGCTCGGTTGCCAGCGGGCAGATGCCGACAATTTTGGTTGCCGTCTCTAAGATCACACGGCCCACCGCATCATGAGTAATAATCAGCAAGCCGATGCTCATGCCAGCTCCCGATGCCGAGCGATCATTTGTGGGTAACGCTGTTTAAGCTGTTGCTGTAATCTTTCCACACAGTAAACAGAGCGGTGCTGCCCCCCAGTGCAGCCGATAGCAACTGTCATATAGCTGCGATTTTCAGCCTCAAAACGAGGTAGCCAGCGCAACAAGAAATCAGCAATGTCCGCTTCCATTTGAGCCACTTCAGGCTGCGCTGCTAGGTAGTCCATCACCGGTTTTTCCAGGCCTGTCGCGTGTCGTAGATGCGACTCCCAATGGGGGTTAGGCAGACAACGCACATCAAATATAAAATCAACATCAGCGGGGGCACCGTGTTTAAAGCCAAATGACATCAGCAGCAGTGAGAGCGCTCCTTTTGTTCGCTTCACCACTCGATCTGCAATTATTGACCGCAACTCGCGAACATTGGTGTTGCTGGTTTCAATGCAGATGTCTGCACATTCACGCACTGCACCCAGCAGGAGCCGCTCTTGCTTCACCGCTTCAGCCAATGAAACATTATCTTTACTCAAGGGGTGTTTACGGCGTGTTTCACTAAAGCGTTTCTGTAACACAGGCTCGGTGGCATCAAGAAACAGCACTTCACACTCTGCGCCCAGCTTACGAACATCATTTAGCACTTCAGGAAAGTGCTGAAGGTCACTACTCAGGTTCCGCACATCGATCCCCACCGCCAAGCTCTCGACAGGGTGTTCGCGGCCCAAGCTTTGCGAAACAAAATCTTTCAATAACATTAGCGGCAGATTATCAATACAGTAGTAACCCGCATCTTCAAGTACATTCAGTGCGGTACTTTTACCTGAACCTGAATAGCCACTGACCACAATCAGCTTCATAGATCACCTCTGGCAAGCTGTTCGGAGTGTCGCCGCATAAACTCCTGATCTGCATAATAGCCCTTGCTGCGTAAAATATGCTGGCTCGCCGCACTCTCCACCAAAACCGCAAGGTTGCGGCCCGATGCCACAGGAATTGTGATCTCGGAAATCTCAACTTCCAGCACAACACGACTGGCGCGATCACCCGCTAGGCGGTCAATTTGCTGCATTTCGCTATTGTTCATCTGTTTTAGCTGAATAATCAGGCGAAGGTTTTTATCCTGCTTAATCGCGCTATCACCAAAAAGCGCACGCACATTCAGGATACCCAAGCCACGAACCTCAAGGAAATCCTGTAAAAGTGACGGGCAACGCCCACGAATGGTGTCGGCTGAGATCCGAAAAAACTCCGGCGCATCATCCGCGATAATACGATGACCACGACTTAGCAGCTCCAGTGCCAGCTCACTCTTGCCGACACTGCTTTTTCCGGTCAACAAAACACCCACACCTTTAACTTCCATAAAGACACCGTGCAACACTTGTTTGTCAGCAACTGCAATCGCGTAATACTCTTGCAGATAATTTATTAATTTCCGGCAAGAGGCCGAGCTGGTGAGGAGGGGAAGGTCGTTATCGTCGGCGGCCTGTTGAAAGTCAGCCGGTACTTTTGCCTGATCAGCGATGACAATACTCATCGGCGACAATGCAAACAGTGCTTTTATTTGGCCAGCACGCGCATTTTTTTTCAGTCGATCCAGGTAGATTAGCTCGTGATCACCCAGCACCTGAATATGGGGGGGCTGAATAACATTCATGTAACCAAACAGAACATCGTTGTTCTCTTTGCACTTTTCAAGGTCGATCGAGCGGCTAACGCCGGAATAACCTGCCATCCACTCAAGGCCTAGCGTCTCTTGGTGTGCTTCAAACAGCGCCTTAATGGTTAAAAGAGAGGCCACCCGTCAGTGATCTTTTGACCAGCCGGTGATCAATGCGTGTAACTGCTCATTATCTTGGCACTCACGAAGGGTTCGACAAAGTGCATGATCACTAAACATTTCAGCCAATTGAGCCAACATCTGCAAATGTTCATCGGTCGACTCTTCGGGTACTGCCAAGATAAAAAGCAGATCAACAGGTTGACCATCAATTGCGTCGTAATCAACCGGCTCCGACAACTGAACAAAAAGTGCCATGGCCTTAGTTAAGTTTTTAACACGACCATGGGGTATCGCAACACCATGCCCAAAACCGGTGCTGCCCAGTCGCTCTCGGGCAATCAGGCTATCCTGAATAACACCCTGAGGAACTGTCGCACCACCGGCTGCAAGCACTTCGCTGGCAAGTTCCAGCACACGTTTCTTGCTGGCAACACTCACCCCACAGAGTACATTTTCTGGGGCAAGAATATCTGAAAGTTTCATACTGTTATTATCTTCAACCCTTCACGCGTTATCTATCTCGACCGCTTGGCTCTTGACTGCAGCCGCCTCACTCCGATGGTGGTCGGTCAGTTTTTCTTTATGTTTTTTGATCTGCCGGTCAAGCTTATCAACTAGGGAGTCTATTGCCGCGTACATATTCTCATTGGTCGCCTCAGCAAACAGATCACCACCCGCCACATGAACCGTGGCCTCTGCTTTCTGGTTTTTCTTTTCAACCGAAAGAATGACATGAACATTGGTTACATTGTCAAAATAGCGCTCAAGGCGCGTAATCTTGCTCTTAACGTACTCTTGCATTGCTTCTGTTAAATCGATTTTCTGGCCAGTAATATTTAATTGCATTATTAACTCCTAGTCTTAACCGAGTCGCTTACGTTCATTTGAAGGAGGAATAGACATCGCCTCACGGTATTTGGCTACTGTTCGGCGAGCAACATTAATGCCTTGATCACCCAACAAGTTTGCCAATTTGTTATCGCTTAAGGGCTTTTTAGGCTCTTCTGCAATGATAAGTTTCTTGAGTAGGGCACGAATGGCGGTAGAGGAACACTCTCCGCCGCCCACTGTCCCCACGTGGCTGGAAAAGAAATACTTCAGTTCAAAAATTCCACGCGGGGTGTGCATATATTTTTTTGTGGTAACACGGGAGATGGTCGACTCGTGCATGCCCACTTCTTCGGCTACATCTGCCAATACTAGCGCCTTCATCGCCTCTTCGCCATATTCGAAAAAAGCACGCTGGTACTCTACGATGCATTTAGAGACTTTTAGTAGTGTCTCACTACGGCTCTTCAGGCTCTTAATAAACCAGCGAGCCTCTTGAAGGTTGCTCTTTAAATAGGTGTTATCTGCGCTGTTATCCGCACGCTTAATCATACCAGAATAATAGGGGTTTACCCTTATTTTTGGCGCGCACTCAGGATTCAGTTCCACCTTCCACTTGCCCTTTACTTTCGTCACCAACACCTCAGGAACAATATACTCTGACGGTGATTCCGTAATGGCATTGCCCGGGCGGGGGTTAACCGATTGCACCAGTGAGATGACTTCCATCAACACCTCTTCACTCAACTGCATTCGGCGCATGATCTGTTTAAAGTCACGCGCAGCCAATAGCGCCATAAAGTCACCAATTAGCCGTTTTCCTTCTTGAAGCCTCGGGGTATCCGCATCATATTGCTCAAGTTGTAACAGGATAGATTCGCGCAGGTCTCGCGCCGCAACACCCGGTGGATCACAATGCTGCACCACACACAGTACCGCTTCTATTTCATCGAGCTCAATACCCTCATCCTCATCAAAACCCTCAAGGAGCTCTTCAAGTGCGACGCTAAGATAGCCTTCATCATCAATGGAATCGATAATGGCACTGGCAATATCGCGGTCACGAGGTGACAGGTTGCTCATCTCAATCTGCCAGACAAGGTGCTCTTGCAGCGACTGACTGCCGCTGCCGTGCTCAAATTCGCGCTGATCCTCATCAGCACCACCCAGCATGGGGCCTGCCGGCGCTTCAAACACATCATCCCAGCCACTATCTACAGGCAAGTCATCCGGAATATTTTCGTTACTTTGCAGTTCGCGCTCTTCTTTTGCCGGTGCCTCAGCCCCACTCTCGGCCTCAACTGCTGCCCGCTCGTCTGCTGGCGGGGCATCACTGTCACGACCAACGTCTTCATCCACCTCAAGCAGCGGATTAGAGTCGAGTGCCTCTTGTATCTCCGCTTCCAACTCCATACTGGAGAGTTGCAGCAGGCGTATTGCCTGCTGCAGCTGCGGTGTCATTGTCAGACTATGACCTAGTTTTATTTGAAGCGATTGTTTCATGCGGCTCTTTATCTTCTCTCTCAGCACCCTTAGCGGCATTGATACTTACATCTTAAAACCGTGTCCCAAATAAACATCTTTTACTTGCTGGTTTTCCAAAACCTCTTGTGGCGTACCTGTGGCCAGTACCTCACCGGCACTCATGATGTAGGCCCGCTGGCAGATACCAAGCGTTTCGCGCACATTGTGGTCTGTAATCAAAACACCAATCCCTCGCTGGCAGAGGTGTTTAATAATCTGCTGAATATCAAGCACCGAGATCGGGTCAACACCCGCAAAAGGCTCATCGAGTAAAATAAAGGTGGGGTCAGCTGCCAGTGCGCGGGCAATCTCAACCCGGCGGCGCTCACCACCCGACAAGCTCATTCCTAGGCTATCTTGGACCTGGGTCAGGTGAAACTCTTGTAACAACCCCTCCAGTTTGCGTTGCCGCTGAGCGGGAGAGAGCGCCTTGTTCAGCTCCAATACCGCCATGATATTGTCGCTCACAGAGAGCTTGCGAAAGACAGATGCCTCTTGCGGCAAGTAACCGATGCCGAGTTTTGCACGGGCATGTAATGGTAGCGCAGTCAGGTCTTTGCCGTGCAGGGTGATTTTCCCCTTATCACTCGGAACCAGCCCCACAACCATATAAAAGCAGGTGGTTTTTCCAGCACCATTGGGCCCAAGCAGGCCAACCACCTCTCCTCGGTTGACGTAGAGGGAGACATCTTTAACAACTTGACGACTGCTGTACTGCTTCGCCACCCCGTCCACAACCAAGTCATTCACCGGCAGCCCCTTGTGGTGAGGGGCGCTCACGAAGTGCTTCAGGTTGAATCACAACCCGCACCCGCTGCTTTTCATTGCCTTGGTGGCTGGCTAAAACCCTGTCGTTATAAATATCAAACTCGATCCGGCCACCACTAAAGTGGTTCCCACCTTGCCACAGTTGAGCCTCGCCCTCCATGAGCAGACGTCCGTCACTCATTTGATAGCTCATTGTTTTGGCTTCCGCCCGAATGGTTTCACCCGCCTCACCCACTATTTCAAAGCGAACCGGCGTGCCTTCTGATTCAATTCGGTGCAGAGTGCGCTTATCACTGAAAACGGACACCTGATCTGCACGCAAGCTCATGCCACCCTGCTGAAAAAGCACCTCACCACGGTAAACACTCACCCCTTTTGGCTCATCAATCAGCACTTCGGATGCCTCTATCAGTACCGGGGCGTTACGATCTGTCTCTGCTGCCATCAGTGGCATAGAGAGCAAAACAGCGAACAGTGCAGCCCATTGATTAAAAATTCTCATACCTTACCCGAACTTTAGATTGCAACTGTAAACGATTATTTTGCAGATCAAGCAGCAAACCCCGCCCCCACAGCTCGCCTACATCATGCTGTTTAAGAGAGATATCCGCCTCACTGCTCGCCTGCTTTTTCACTAGGTCAACTATAATATGCTCCAATTCCAGCTGGAGTGGAGCGGCATCGCCCCCGCCCTCACGAAGTGAGACATTATCTCGCAGCTCTAGCTGCTGCTCTCTTTTCTTTAGTAGGCCCTCTTCAGCCGCCACGACCCAGCCAGGTTGACCTTGGTGATAAATTACTATTTTAGGCTCTTGTAGGCTCATCGTATCATTGTGCGGAAAATGCGTCAGTGATGAGGCAAATACATGGTATTTCGCATCGCCACCTTCGCCGGAGACGTGAAGGTTTAAGCCCCGCATGTGAAAATCGGATTGACTCTCCATTACCAGCTCGCGCTCACTCGGCGACTCCATAACCTCCTGAGAGAACCAGACTATAGCGATGACAGCCGCCAAGCCAAAGCCCATCACTAGGTAGTGACGACGAGCTAACAAAAAGAGCCCATCCTGCGGCACGCCCAGCGTGGGGATTTCACAGGTATCGGCGCAGTGCTGACTCCAGAGAGCCTTGCGCCTCCATAATCAACTCGCAAATATCACGAGCAGCACCGCGGCCACCGCAGCTGGGTGTCTGCCAATGAGCGTGTTTTTTAACCCAGCTGTGCGCATCCTGCACCGCAACCGCCAAGCCAACACGTCGCATAATTGGCAGGTCAACCACATCATCACCCACATAAGCCACTTGCTCGGCCGTTACATCCAGCCTCTCTATCAACTCCAGAAAGGCCGGCAGTTTTTCATGCTGCCCTTGATAGACATATTTAATGCCAAGATTCTCCATGCGGTGGGTCACTACATTAGAGGTGCGGCCGGTAATGATAGCCACCTCAACACCACTTTCGCGCAGCATTTTCATACCGTGGCCATCGCGGGAGTTGAATGCCTTCATCTCCTCGCCACTGTCGCTAAAAAAGAGTGAACCATCGGTTAAGACACCATCCACATCAAAGATAACCAGCTTAATCTGCTCAGCCCGCTCTAGAATATCCTGCATATTTCCACCTGCATTTTTGTCGATTTTTAGACCACACCCGCACGTAGAAGATCGTGCATATTGAACGCGCCTACCACACACCCTGCATCATCAACCACGGGTAATGCATTGATTTTATACTCATCAAGTATCTGCAACGCCTCAGCCGCCAGCCTATTGCATTGTACCGTTTGGCAGGGTGTTGTCATATGCTCCTTTACCCGCATCTGATGCAGGTTGATCTCGCCATGATCGAGCATACGCCGCAAGTCACCATCCGTAAAAACCCCCCGCAGCTGCAATTTATCGTATGAATCAACTACCACAACCATCCCCAACCCTTTGCGCGTCATCTCCACCAAGGCATCACTCATTGGCTGTTCGCCGGTAACCAGGGGGATTGCCGAATCAGCGTGCATAATATCACTCACATGCAGTAACAACCGTCGGCCCAGACTACCGCCAGGATGGGAGAGTGCAAAATCTTCCGCTGTAAAACCCCGCGTCTCCAACAGTGAAACCGCCAGGGCATCCCCCATTGCTAGCGCTGCCGTAGTGCTCGCGGTGGGTGCCAGCCCAAGCGGACAAGCCTCCTTGCTCACACTGACATCGATATGAACATCCGCTTCACGCGCCAAGGTGGAGTCTGGATTACCGGTTAACGCAATCATCGGTACGCCTGCACGGCGAATCAGCGGCAGGATGGTTCTCAACTCACCCGTCTCACCCGAGTTGGAGTAAGCCAGCACCACATCTTTTGCTGTAATCATCCCCAGATCACCATGACTCGCCTCACCGGGGTGCATAAAAAAAGCGGGGGTTCCGGTGCTGGCCAGTGTCGCCGCCACCTTACTACCGATGTGACCCGACTTGCCCATACCCGTCACCACCACCCGCCCTTCACAGGCCAGCATAAACTCACAGGCACGCACAAAGTCATCATCAATTCGGGCAATCAGCGCGGTGATCGAGTCAGCCTCGGTTTTTAGCACCGCCGTCGCCAATGCGGTTACTTTTTGCTTATCCATGGGGCTTACTCTACCTTCTCTGGGTAACCCAGCGCATCCAAGCAGCGCGCCAAATCAGCACGGTCAAGGTGATCACCACTAATAATAACCGTACCGGTGGTTGGCTCAACTTCAACCTCCATCACCTCATCTCGCGCCAGTAACCCCGCAATGATGTTGTTCACACAGCTCTGACACTTCACATTTGCGACCGTTAATAGTTCCGCCATAATTTATTACCCCACCACTGCAAAATAGAGCATGACCATATAAGCGACAAAGGAGGCCAGCAAAATAGTGCCTTCAATGCGATTAATCTGGCCATCCTTGCCTTTAAATCCATACGCCATCAAAAACAGAACCACGGTTAATATCGTCATGACAACAAAATCGCGGCTCATCACTTCCGGTGCCAACGCCGTCGGCATAATAATTCCCGGCAGCGCCAACACAGCCAAAATATTGAACAAGTTAGAGCCGATGATATTACCAATGGCCATCTCATGCTCTTTTTTCAGTGCCGCAGCTACCGTCGCTGCCAACTCTGGCAGGCTGGTACCGATAGCGATAATTGTCAGGCCAATAATTAAATCACTCACCCCAAAATAGGTTGCAACATTGACCGCCCCCCAAACCAGCAGCTGTGAACTTGCCATCAACAAGACAAGACCCAACAGCAGCCAAAAAAATGCCTTTCCTGTCGGCATGTCTGTTGGAATTTCACCCTCAAACTCCGCCTCCATAGGCTCTTTTCCTGCGCGCTGCTCTTGCCTGGCAAGACGTACCATCCACCACAACATCACCACCACACCAGAGAGTAGAATGAAGCCATCAATTCGGCTCAACTGATTGTCGATCATCAACACCGCTGCCAGCGCGATTACCAAAAAAAGCATCGGAAACTCACGCTTCAACACTTTGGAGTGAACAGTCATCGGCGCAATAATAGCGGTAAATCCCAAGACTAAAGCGATATTAGCAATGTTGGATCCCAACGCATTACCCACTCCCAGCTCAGGATTACCACCCCAGGCCGCCATGCCAGATACCAACATTTCGGGGGCAGAGGTTCCAAACCCCAGAATAGTCATACCGATAATTAGTGGTGAAATACCATAGTTACGCGCCACCGCTGAGGCACCCAGAACAAAACGATCTGCACTCCAGACGAGCACCACCAAACCCAATAAAATTGCAGCAGAAAATAACAACATAACCGAGAAAAACTCACTCCAGATAATTTAATAGTGCCTGTGTTCAAGTGGCTATACACCCAAACAGCCTGAGCCGCGAATCATACCACATGCAGGGCTAGGCCAATGCGTAATGAGCCGCCACACCCAAAAACATCACCATGCCAAACCAATGGTTATTTTTAAATGCTTTCATACAACCCGCTGCATCACGATAACGAATCAAATATTGCTGGTAGACCATCAGCAGAGCACCGATACCTAAAGCCAGTTGGTAATAGCCCCCTAACGACAGTCGCTGCCCTACAAGAAACAGAATTAGTATGACTAAAGCCTGCAGCACACCAATAATGGCTTTATCTGCCGTTCCGAATAGAATTGCCGTGGAGCGCACTCCAATTCTTAAATCCTCTTTGCGATCCATCATTGCGTATATAGTGTCGTAAGCGGTTGCCCACACCACCGTTGCCGCCAACAACAACCACGCTTCGGGTGGAATAGCATTGGTTTCCGCAGCAAAAGCCATTGGCACGCCCCAGCCAAACGCCAGGCCAAGAAAAATCTGCGGCATGTGGGTGTAGCGCTTCATAAAAGGGTAGATAGCCGCCAAGACAACAGCGACCAGTGATAGCCAGATGGTCAGTGTGTTAAGCAACAATACACCGAGAAATGCCAGAAATGCCAACCCAGCAGCCAACAACAGCGCCTCTTTTTTTGAGACCGCGCCACTGGCCAGTGGGCGATTTTTGGTGCGCTCAACGTGCGGATCAATATTGCGATCCGCATAATCATTGATAACACAGCCCGCTGAACGCATCAGAACCACGCCGACAATGAAAACAGCCAAATTTAGCCCACCAGGAACACCCTCTGCCGCAACCCACAGCGCCCACATACAGGGCCAAAGCAACAGATAGATGCCTACAGGGCGATCCAACCGCATCAATAAAAAATAGTGCCGCCAACGCTGCTGTAACATCCGATTCATCAACTACCTCCACTCACACTCGCACCCTCCAGCAACCCAAAGAGTGAAGGCAGAAAATATTCACTCACCATTAACGGCTTATCGGCCAGATAGAACACCGAGCGCCGCCCCCAAACTGGCTCATCACTCAAATCATGTTGCAACAGACTTCCCGACAGCCTGGATACCTGAATTCCCGCACGCCGCATCCCTTTACTGGAAAAGAGCAGCGCCCCCAGAGGACGGCCACCTAAATGGGCCAAACGACGCGCCGCCCCTTGCAGGGTCGAAAAAGGTATGACTGTCCGCGCATAAACCAGTGGTATCGATCCAGCACAGAGGTAGACCTCGCGCACCCGCGCCTGTTCACCCCAGCGAATCGAAAGCGCGCTCGCCTCGTCGAGGTGTGGCCGGTTGCGCCCCTCCCCCAACAGCTGCACATTGAACTCGCTACCACACAACCGGATCAAACGACGGGTCAGCGAGCCACCATCAAGCAGCCACGACTGCTGCTGAGGCGTCGCCTGCTGCAAAAAACAGCCCCTCCCATCTCGCCAAGAGACGCGACTATTTACCCCGACTACTGACACCACTCAACACACCCAATTAGAGAAAAAACCCATCATACACCTCAAAACCACGCCAACCCAATCATCACATCGGAGCCTAATCCCATAAAAACTTACATCTTGACACAACAAAACCCCTATGGCATAAAGTCAGTTGTTCGTAACAATAATTATAAAAGCGAGCGTGCTAGGAAGCTCTGATTTAAGTCTGGATAAATTTAGGCTGAGAGGAAATTGTTTTCATCTGTTCCGAAATGCGCAGCAATAGTCGCTCTATTGGTGCAATTTTCGGGATAAATGAGGGCAATTTCAGCCAGCATAAAACGTTCATGACTTGACCAGAGTTTCCTTAAACAACCCTTTCGGGGGAGGGTTTCCAAGTGGCAAGTCGCCATCTACTTTGGATATAAAACCCAAAATCATACCCTGTAAAAAGGGGATTAAATTTCCGTTGGAGGAGAATTATAATGAAAGCTATCTGGTTAACCATTCCTGCTGTTGCTGCCCTACTTGTTGCCGGTACTGCTAGCGCCGATCTGGCCCTAGCCAAAAAGAACGGCTGCATGGCTTGTCACGCCATCGATAAAAAAGTAGTAGGTCCAGCCTGGAATGCTATTGGTGCCAAATACAGCGCTGAAGCAGACGGCAGAGCAATCGTACTTGCAAGCATAGTCGATGGCAGCCGCGGCAAATGGGGCAAGGTGCCTATGCCACCTCAAAAACGAGTCTCTGCAGAGAATGCGGAGAAGTTGACTGACTTTATTCTCACACTGAAGTAAACCGCTCAGCTGCCAGCAAAAAAGGCCGACATTGTCGGCCTTTTTTATTGCCTCACACCTACCAGCGAAGAATCATCCACGATGGAATCATCACATCAGGATCCAGCTCATTACGACGACTCTCCAGCTCCCCATCTCCATCTGCATCTATCAAATAATAGGGGTGACCCACTTTAGGGGTAATCTTAATCATGTAGAGCGAGCCATTCAGGCGATACTCTTCAACCATACCCCGACCATCCTCGTGAATCGTCACTTTAGGCTCCAACGCCTGCTCGGCACTCTCAATAGCCTGCTGCTGCGAAGTCACATCCTGCGCCCACAGTGGTGACATGCAAAATAGACACAACGTAATCCCGTAACCCACCCTCTTCATAACTCTACCCCTATCCCGTTTCTCCTGATTATAAGCACTCCATCGAGAAGGGCGAACAAAAGATAGCCTCCAAGCGGAAAATAATCATTAATTCGAGCGCTTTGCATGAAAAATATGAATCGTGCAAAGCGGTCGATTCAGGCATTATATATTGAACTGATGCCACCACGGCAGCCCACAACCAGAGCGACAACCCACCCATGAAAAAAAACAGCCCGTTTATTCTGGTCGATGGCTCCTCCTACCTGTTTCGTGCCTTTCATGCCATAAGAGGCCTCAGCAATAGCCAAGGCGTACCCACCAATGCGGTTTACGGGGTCATCAACATGATTCGCAAACTGATCCGAGAGTATCAGCCAGAGTTGATGGCCGTGGTCTTTGATGCCAAAGGAAAAACCTTCCGCAACGACCTCTACCCGGATTACAAAGCCAATCGCCCACCGATGCCAGAAGATCTGCGCGTTCAGATCGAACCTATTCACACTATTATTCGCGCTATGGGAATCCCGTTAATTGTTATCGATGGCGTTGAAGCAGATGATGTCATCGGCACACTCTGTCAACAGGCCAGCCAACAGCAGCAAGAGACCTTGGTCTCCACCGGAGACAAGGATATGGCACAACTGGTCAATGAGCATGTCACATTGATCAACACCATGAACGATACCCTGATGACACCGGCGGGTGTGGTTGAAAAGTTTGGCATTCCACCTGAAAAAATTATCGACTACCTAGCGCTGATGGGTGACAGTGCTGACAATATCCCCGGTGTCCCCAAGTGCGGACCAAAAACAGCGGTTAAATGGCTTAATCAATTCGGCTCTTTTGATGAGGTGCTAGCACAAGCGGATAAAGTGAAAGGAAAGGTGGGCGAAAACCTACGCGCCAGCCTGGAGTTTCTCCCACTCTCCTACCAGCTCGCCACCATAAAGCTCGATGTTGCACTCACCTCACCACCCGAACAACTCAAGTTACAGCCCCCGGATTATGAGATGTTAATCAAGCTGTTCAAGGAGTTGGAGTTCAAAAGCTGGCTAAGTGAAGCGATCAACAACTCGAATAGTGGCGACAGCCCAGAGAAAGGCACCACAGAAGTGGCCGTTAAAGAGGCCCACTATGAAATTATTCTTGAGCAGTCTCAACTTGACCATTGGCTGAAAAAATTAAAAGAGGCTGAACTATTCGCCTTTGATTGCGAAACCACTAGCCTCGACTACATGGAGGCCTCTGTGGTCGGTGTCTCCTTTGCCGTTGAAGTAAATCATGCCGCTTACCTGCCACTGGCACACCGCTATCTGGATGCGCCGCCACAGCTTGATAAGAGAGAGGTACTGGCGCAACTTAAACCACTATTGGAAGAGAGCAAGCATGCCAAGGTTGGGCAAAACCTCAAATATGACATGAGCGTACTGGCTAACGAAGGGATCACCCTACGCGGCATTCGCTTTGATACCATGCTGGAGTCATACACGCTTAATAGCACCGCTAGCCGTCACGACATGGATACACTGGCGCTCAAACACCTGAGCCATAACACTATTCATTTTGAAGAGATTGCTGGCAAAGGAAGAAATCAACTCACTTTCGACCAAATCGATATCGACACCGCTGGCCCCTACGCCGCAGAAGATGCCGATATTACACTGCGCCTGCATCAAACGCTGTGGCCACAACTCAGTCAACTTGATGGCCCCAAAAAGATATTTGAAACCATTGAAATGCCCCTGGTTAGCGTACTCTCACGTATTGAGCGTAACGGTGTGTTAATCGATGCCAAAATGTTACACAGACAGAGCCTAGCACTGGCAGAGCGAATCTTGGCTCTTGAAAAAGAGAGCTACCAAGTGGCGGGAGAAGCCTTCAATATGAACTCCCCCAAACAGCTGCAAACCATCCTGTTTGAGAAGTTAAAACTACCTGTCATCAGCAAAACCCCAAAGGGGCAGCCATCCACCGCAGAGTCTGTTCTTGTGGAGTTGGCAGAGCAAGGGCACCAACTGCCCCAACTGATCACCGAGCACCGCAGCCTCAGCAAACTTAAATCCACCTATACCGACAAGCTGCCACAACAGATCAATCAACAGAGTGGTCGCGTACACACCTCCTACCACCAAGCGGTCACCAGTACGGGGCGACTCTCCTCATCCAATCCTAACCTACAAAACATTCCGGTACGCAGTGAACAGGGGCGGTGCATACGACAAGCGTTTATTGCACCTGTTGGCTTTAAACTGCTGGCCGCCGATTACTCACAAATTGAACTGCGCATTATGGCCCACCTCTCCAATGACCAAGGGCTACTCGATGCCTTTGCCCATGATAGAGATGTACACTCAGCAACCGCCGCCGAAGTTTTCGATATCGAACTCAACGATGTCAGCAAAGAGCAGCGTCGTCGCGCAAAGGCGATTAACTTTGGTTTGATTTATGGCATGTCCGCATTTGGTCTCGCTAAACAACTCGACATCAGCCGCACAGAAGCCCAGCAGTATGTGGAGCTCTACTTTGAGCGCTACCCCGGCGTGAAGCGTTATATGGATGAGACCAAAGAGCTCGCCCGACAACAAGGTTATGTGGAGACCGTCCTTGGCCGTCGCCTCTACCTGCCCGAAATTAATGCTCGTAATGGGCAGCGCCGCCAATACGCCGAGCGCACCGCCATTAACGCCCCAATGCAAGGCACCGCAGCAGACATCATCAAACTGGCAATGATCCAGTGTGACCAGTGGTTACAACAGAACCCCCAGCTAGGACGCATGACCATGCAGGTACACGACGAACTGGTCTTTGAAGTCAGCGATCAACACCTGGCTGAGTCAAAAGCAAAAATCATTGAATTAATGAGTTCAGTCGTGAAGTTGAAAGTGCCTCTCAAAGTTGAAGCCGGGGCAGGTGATAATTGGGAGCAAGCTCACTAATCACAGCAAAACGGTCAGATTTATAACATAAAACCACATTTTTTAAGAAAACCGTGAACTAAACAGAAAACACCCAGTCGTACTACCCGTATGGCAAGTCACCGGGCCCTGGCAATCCTCCATCGGCAGGGTCATATTAAGCGCCGCCCCCCTTACGGCGCTTAATAACTTTACCGGCTGCAACTGCAGTCGGTAATTTCTTATTCTGAAGCTTCACCCGCAAAACCTAACCAAACATCTAAACATTGATGAACCTCATCAACCCCTTGGCGCTTCAACGATGAAAAAAGCTGCACGCTCACCGCGTTATCGTAATGACTAACCGCCTTGCGCACTGCCAGCAGCGCATTACTTGCCGGCCCGCGCTTCAACTTGTCACTCTTGGTCAATAAAATATGGACCGGCATCGCAACCACCGCCGCCCAATCTAAAAACTGCTGGTCAAATGTTGTCATTGGATGGCGGACATCCATCACCAACACCAAGCCGGCTAGACATTCACGGGTTTGAAGATAACGTTCCAGCAATTTTTGCCATTGGATCTTCATTTTTTCCGGCACTTTGGCATAACCATAACCGGGAAGATCCACCAAACGGCGCTTCTCATCAATCTCAAAAAAATTAATCAGCTGAGTTCGCCCTGGTGTTTTACTAATGCGAGCCAGCCCCCTGATATTGGTCAACGTGTTAATAGCGCTCGACTTACCCGCGTTGGAGCGTCCGGCAAATGCCACTTCGCGCCCATCTTCACTCGGCAACTGAGAGAGAGAAGCCACACTGATAACAAACTGGGCTCGATTATAGGCCGGATTCATGGTGTATTTCCTTGGTTAAAAAGAGGTAAATTCTGTAAAACGGTTGACTCGGGACAATTAACTACAATAACCTTTCCTGTAACTATTTTCACAATAAAGACTCAGAGAGGCCAAGCCAGCCTCCGTGAATCTGACATATAGGACAAAAAACATTGCTTAGACATCGAGTGAAAATGCTATTGATCACCTTGCTATTAATAAGCCTGACCCCCGCCGTATACGCGGCTGGTAACCCAGTAGCAGGCAAATTCAAAGCGATATCATGCCAAATATGTCACGGCAAAGATGGACACAGCACCAACCCGCTCTACCCAAAGCTGGCCGGGCAACACGCCGCCTACATTGAAAAACAGATGCATGACTTCAAAACCCAAAAGCGGATCGATCCGGTAATGAACGAGATGGCACCCTCAATGTCAGATCAGGACATTGCCGATATCGCCGCCTATTTTCAAAGCGTCAAATAGCACCACCACCATAATAATGATATAACTTTATAACCTTAAGTAAGGAAGGATCACAGACCATGACAAAAACCGTACTTGCCGCACTCGTTTTAGTGTTTGCCACCTGTACCACCGCTCAAGCTGCTGGCGATGCTGGCGCAGGCGAAGAGAAATCAATGGCCTGCCAAGGCTGCCACGGCGCTGATGGAAACAGCCCTGCGGGCATCTGGCCCTCCCTTGCCGGCCAGGCAGAAAAATATCTGGTCAAACAGATAGAAGATTTCAAATCAGGGGTTCGTAAAAATGAGACCATGGAGTCGATGGTTGCCGAATTGAGCAGTGAAGATATTGCCGATATCAGCGCCTACTTCGCCAAGCAAAAAGCCACTGCCAGCGGCATCAATGATGACGAAGGCCTAATCACCTTAGGCAAAAAGATCTACAAAGGTGGCAACCACGATAGCCGCCTGATGGCCTGTGCCGGCTGCCACGGCCCGAACGCCGAAGGTAACGGCCCAGCAAACTTCCCAAGACTGGGTGGTCAGCAGGCTGAATACCTGCTGATGCAGATGGAGGCTTTCTCAAGCGGCGCTCGCACCAATGATATGAACGGAATGATGAAAAACATTGCCACACGCATGTCACAAAAAGAGATGGAGGCTGTTTCAGCCTATCTAGCAACACTAAGCCAGTAAGTACCGGCTACATCAGCTGTAAAAAAAGGGCGGTTAAACCGCCCTTTTTTGTTTTAATATAGACCCTGAAATATCTGAGTTAACGCTTACCCGCTGCCCCATATAGATAGTGAGAAAAGGTTGCTACATCTTTACTGACCCGCCTTAGTAGGTGATCCAAACTAACAATCGCATGTTCCAGAAGATTAACCGCAATATAGGGGTGTTCCACCCGTAACCGCAGATACATGGGACGAGGCAGACGCAGTAGCTGTGCCTCTGAAGAGACAGCACGCATACGAACCGAACGTGGTTGACGGTCAAAAAATGACATCTCACCCATCAACTCCCCCAGCTGTATCCGCCCCACCTCCGTCTCTTTGCCGTTGTTATCATAAAACAGCGCCGCCTCACCATTAACCATAAAATAGAGCGCCTCGCTGACCTCACCAATATCCGCAATTACCTCGCCACCCTTAACCTCAACCAGCTGCATATAATCGAGCAAAATACGCACCTCTTTGATAGTTAACGACTCACATAAATACTGTTGATTAAGAAAATGCGCTAAATCAATTTTCTCATCCATTCCGAATCCCCCGGTTAATTCAATTCTAAGTAATACCTAAATCCTGCTAGGTAATAGTTATAACGCTTCTTGTCCACTTCTTCGATAACTTTTTTCGAATACTGCTCACGAAAAATATTTTATTCTGGCAGGAAAAAATCTTGGGGATAGAGAGATTAACAGCTACCCATAAAAAACCCGAATTGACCTGAACCAATCAGCGACTCATTAATCCAACCTGCCAAGGGCTCTTTCGATCAGCTCTCTGTTGCCTTTAGCCATCCATTTGGATACTCTGCAAAAAACAAATAACATATGGAGAATTTCATGCGGTTACTTAGCATCACCGTCATCAGCCTATTACTTGCCTTTGCTAGCAATAGCGCCATTTCAGCCCCGTTTGAAGAGGATGTCGACTACGAAAAGCTGGAACAGCCCCAACCCACCAAAAGTAAAAACAAGATCGAGGTGATCGAATTTTTTTGGTACGGCTGCCCGCACTGCAATAACTTTGACCCCTACCTTCAGCGCTGGAAAAAAGGCTTAGCCAGTGATGTTGAGGTCATATTAGTCCCGGCAATTTTTCGCCCTGAGTGGGAGATTCAGGCACGCGCCTTCTACACTGCTCAAATGTTAAAAGTATTGGATAAACTTCATCCTGCTATGTTTAATGCGATTCATAACCGTGGCATTCCTCTCTCCAACGAAGCGCAGATCAAAGCACTTTTCATTAACAATGGCGTTAAAGAGCGAGACTTCAAGCGCATCTTTAATTCATTCGCGGTCGAAAGCAAGGTACGCAAAGCCAAAACACTGCACCTTAACTACGGCGTAAAATCAGTGCCCAACATGGTGATCAATGGCCAATATCGTACCAATGCTGGACTCGCTGGCAACAATGTTAATGTCTTAAAAGTAGCCGATTATTTGATCAACCAAGAACGCAAAAAATAGCCCTGCGAGTGAAACCCATGAAAGCAGCCGAGCTGTTCATTAAGTGTCTCGAAAATGAAGGCGTTGAATACATTTTCGGCATTCCAGGAGAAGAGAACCTGGATGTGATGGATGCCCTTCTCAATTCGAAGATTGATTTCATCACCTGTCGACACGAGCAGGGGGCTGCCTTCATGGCAGATGTCTATGGGCGGTTAACCGGACGTGCCGGGGTCTGTATGGCCACACTGGGGCCGGGGGCTACCAACCTGATTACCGGCGTTGCCGATGCCAATATGGATCACGCACCGGTAGTGGCTATCGCAGGCCAAGCGCCTACCTATCGGCTACACAAAGAGTCCCACCAGGTATTGGATCTGAACAAGATCTTTCAGCCTATCACCAAATACTCCAGCCAGATTCTAGAAGCCGAAACGATTCCCGAGGTGGTGCGTAAGGCGTTCAAACTTTCACAGGCGGAAAAAAGTGGTGCCACCTTTATCGAGTTCCCTGAAAATATCGCCAAACTGAGCACCGATGCTCAACCACTTCAATTCAAGACCCCCTCATCACCCGAGCCAGCACGGAAACGGATAAATAGAGCAATAGAGATTATCTCTAACGCCAAAAACCCGATCATTCTGGCAGGTAACGGAGTTATCCGTGCCGAGGCATCACTGCAACTCGCGGAATTTGCCGAGCAACTCAATATCCCCGTCGCCAACACCTTTATGGCCAAAGGGGTCATTCCTTTCAAACACCCCATGGCGCTGGGCAGTGTAGGCCTTCAGGCGCAAGATCATGTGCTGTTTGGCTTTACTCAGGCCGACCTCATCATCTGCATCGGTTATGACCTGGTGGAGTACCACCCGCACCTTTGGCACCCCAGCAATGACCGAACCATTATCCACATTGATGCAAGCCCGGCCGAGGTCGATGCCAACTACACCATCGAAGTGGGTGTCATCGGTGATATCAAACTCAGCCTAGCACGCATCGCAAAGCAGCTCCCCCCCCGCGAAGGCCACCCACTACGCCCCCTGAGAACCGCTCTGATTAACGAGATGAATCAACACGCCCAGGATGAGTGCATACCCCTTAAGCCACAGAAGATCATCTGGGACCTCCGCACCGCGCTGGCGCTTCAAGATACTGTCATTTGTGATGTCGGCGCACACAAAATGTGGATGGCACGCATGTTCCGCTGCGAATACCCCAACACCTGCATCATCTCCAACGGCTTTGCCAGCATGGGTATCGCCATACCCGGAGCCATTGCGGCAAAACTCGCCAACCCCGAGAAAAAAGTAGTCGCCGTCACCGGTGATGCCGGCTTTCTGATGAACTCTCAGGAGATCGAAACAGCGATGCGTCTAGGCATCTCCATGGTCATTCTAATCTGGAATGATGGTGCCTACGGACTCATTGAGTGGAAACAGATGAACCAATTTGGTCGCACCTCCAATGTCCACTTTAACAACCCAGACTTTGTTAAATATGCCGAAGCGTTCGGTGCAAAAGGGTACCGGATTGAGTCAGCCGAACAATTAGTCCCTACACTAAAACGTGCACTGGCCGACAACACTGTCAGCATTATCGATTGCCCGGTCGATTACAGTGAAAACATTAAACTGACCGAGCAGTTGGGAGAGATGGTGAGTCCTTTCTAGCGTGAGAAACCGATACGATGCCAAATGATGAAGAGCAAGCACTTCAATGGAAGAAGAGATATTTTTCTGCCCTAGAAAAACTAGAACAAGTTGAACAGCAATCGGCCGACACAGAGACCCTGCTTCGCCGCAGCTTGTCGCGCATCAGCCTCGCCCTTGACGGGTTTGATGGCCAACTAGACAAACAACTCGATTCACTGCGCAATAGCATTCGCAGTGGCCGAAAGCCACTCTATATCGGCCAGCTCTCTGAGGAGATCAGCACACGCGGCCAAGCGGTCAGCCAGCAGCAGCAATCACAACCCAAAAACCCGCAACTGCTGCTCTCACTACTGGAAAAACTGACACTCCCCAGCGCACTTCACAAGCAGCGGACAATACTTCGCAAAGAGCTTAGCCACAAGCACGCCGAGCAACAAATTAAGACTCACATTGACGCGTTGGCACTGCTACTGCGCGCCGCGCAAAATGCAGAAAAAACCGACACTGACACGCCAGCAACATCCGCACAACCAGCGCCCCATACCTCCTCGCAAAAAAAATCGGAATCAGAGGGTGGTTTTTTATCTCGCCTGTTTACGAGCAGTGAAAAGCAGCACAAAGATGATACAAAACCCCAAATTGATACCCAGCCACTTAAGCAACTACTCAGCGAAGTCTCCCTACCCAGCCCCTATGCAGAGCAACTGAATGAGATCAATTCAAAATTCAACAGCTCAACTGATGAGGCAGATTTAAACCAGCTGGTGAGTCGACTGGCTGAGTTGCTCAGCAAGTTACCCGAGGAGCACAATCAACCCGGCGACACCGAGGTGGAGAGAGAGCAGCCAAGTGAGACGGCTGAAGGGATACTTTTACAACTTCTGGAACGCATCACCTTGGTCGACCCCTACGCTCAGGAGCTTGAAAAACTGCGGGAAACAATATTAACCACCGAGAAAGATCAACTCGACTTCAGTCAAATCCTGGAATCACTCGCTCGCTTAATCAGCCATGCACAATCACTGAGCCAAAGTGAAAAACAGGCACTTGAAGGGTTTTTGCTCAATATCACCGATACCCTCGACCAGATTGACAGCAATATCCGGGGGGCACAGGGACATCAGAATCAACTCCGGCAGAGTAGTGAAAAGCTCGACAGCGCGGTTAAAACAGAAGTCAGCGATATGCAAACATCGGTACTCGAAATGAATGACCTCACGGAGCTTAAGCAGTGCATTCAATCACGACTGAGCACCATCAACCAACATCTCGACAGCTTCAAAAAAGAGAATGAAACACGCCATGAGCAGATGGAGCACGCCATGGAGTCGATGGTAAACCAGATAATAAAAGTTGAGTCGGAATCAAATAGCCTACAAAAAGCACTTGAAGAGCAGCGTAACAAGGCGATAAAAGATCCTCTGACCGGTGTCAGCAACCGCCTCGCTTATGAGGAGTTTATTCAGACTGAATATAGTCGTTGGCAGCGATTCCAGCACGGCCTCACCATGATCATTTGGGATATCGATCACTTCAAGCGCGTCAACGATAATTTTGGGCATCAGGCGGGGGACAAAGCGCTGACAATCGTCGCCCAGCTACTCAAAAACAGACTACGCAAAGTCGACTACCTTGCCCGCTTTGGCGGCGAAGAGTTTGTCTCACTGCTACCCGAAACAGAGATAGAACCCGCCCTGATGGTGGCTAATAAATTACGTGAAGCCGTTGCAAAAACGGAATTTCACTTTAGCGATAAGAGCGTACCACTGACCATCTCTTGTGGTCTGGCGCAATTCCGTGAGGGTGACACCCCAGACACCGTGTTCCAGCGAGCAGATGCGGCACTCTACCAAGCCAAGGAGGCAGGGCGTAACTGCTGCAAAAAAGAGGGGGAGACCGACAAACCTGCACTGGGCGGGCACACCGATCGCTCTCGTCAAGGAGTCTCTGATTAAGTCTGGATGAATTTAGGATGATGCAAGCACAAAGCATTCATAACTTGACCAGCGCCAGCTCAAGAGACAGGGTGAGCGCTTTATTCCAACACTGCTTGAGAGAGACTCATTTTAAGTGCTCCCGTCTGATCAACAACCTGAACCCCTTTATAGTTTTGCGCTGTTAGCGCCAACAGTAAGCAGGGTCGTGTCACCACCTGAGCCATCATCATCCCTGGCGGCGGGCTATTCCAGGCTACCTGAATTGATATTTGACCATCCACTACGGTGGTGGTTTCACTCAGTAGCGCCAACGAATATCCGGCACTGCGCTGCTGCCCCATACTGATCAATAACAGCCGGGAACCACCCACCGCAAACTGCTGATAGAGCTTACCACCCTGCAACCACTCAACGCCCATTTCAGCGCTACCACAATACGCACTCTGCATCAGAGCTTTCACCCCAACTTGCGGAGGAAGCCGATCACCGGCAATCACCGCAAAGGCCGTCATGATAGCGATCATTGCACCGAACAGCTTAATCACTTAAGCGCCACCTTTTTAATGCCTCTTTTTGTTCCAAACCTTCACCAAAAAACCCTTTATTAGTGACCGATAAGCGCAAGCCAATACCCACGCTAAAGTCCACATTCACCCTTGGCCGGTCAACCTTTAAAAGCTCAATAGCGCCATAAAAGGGGTATCCACCACAGCTTTCACCGCGATCACAAATAGAGTAGTCATTATCGCCATCACTCCCCGCTAAAATTTCATAGCTTCCTGACTTAACACCCTCAAATCGATAGTGGTATTGGCCATCAACTGCCGCCACCGCCATAGAGTAACGGCTTAGGTTGCTATCCTGCTCAAAGAGAGCTACATAGAGATAACCGGCATCCGCCACCATTGTCGATGTTAAGCGCTGCACGGTAACTGGGAGGGTATACAGACCACTCCCAACATTGCTGACAAAGGTGATCGTAGCACTGTAGTTGGCATCCTCAGTCAGCAGTGAGCGGTCGATGGTCGCCACATAACGCCCCAGCCCCTGCGCATCGGTGGTACATTGCTGCGCCGAGTCTCGCTCACAATCAACAGATAACCAGGCCTCACTACTGCTCGGCGAGCTGATGGCGGGTGAGCCACCCCCCAGATTACTCACATCAAATAACAACCACTCATCAACCAGCCCAAAATCGATACTGCGCGGGGTTGAGTAGAGCAGTGGCAGTTGATTACCTCCCGCCGCCTCTTTCGCTTCTAACACCGCTTTATAGGCATCAATCAACCCATAACCGAAAGCGTCATCGCGGCCCGGACTACCCAGATCAGTAGTCAACCGACCCGCCTGCAACCAGGCCTCAAAAATACTGTTTGTCATGGCAGGGTAAATGGTCTTCATTAACGCCGCCACACCCGCCACATGGGGGGAGGCCATTGAGGTGCCTTGCAGGTAAGCGTAACCATGAGCCACACTCCCCGCCACCACTTCACCCGCCGTACTCAGGATGCCATCGGGAACACCATCCCGATTGAAATCCGCATCGGTATCACCTCCCGGTGCTGCAATATCAATGTAACTACCGTGGTTTGAATAGGAGGTGAGCTGCTTATCTGCACCCACCGCGCTCACGGAGATGACACCCGTCAGTGAGGCCGGATACATCGGCGTTGAGCTGCCATCATTGCCCGCTGCCGCAACAACAACAATCCCCTTGTCGATTGCAGCCGCAACAGCGGTCGCCACTGCATCGCTTCGAGAGACCCCGCCCAGGCTCATATTAATCACACTGGCCACATCCTGGTCAGCCAATTGAATGCCTGAAGCATTGGGCAGACCCGCCGCATAGTAGATCGCCTGGGTAATGTCGTACGACGAACCACCCAGTGAGCCGAGCACCCTGAGTGACATCAATTTAACCGGCCATGTGCCCGCAACACCAGCCACACCTTGTCCATTATTGCTGTTAGCTGCCACCGTGCCGGCAACATGAGCACCGTGGAAAACATAGTAGGGGTCACCACCATGCTCATCGGTTGGATCCGCATCCCGACCATCACCATCACCTGAATTTTGCAAGTCACTCACAAAATCATAGCCCGAGGCAAGTTCTTGCCCCGCAAGGTCGGGGTGATTGGGCAAGGTGCCACTATCAATCACTGCAACAATCGCCGGATGAGTCCCGGGTAACAAATCCCAAGCACGGTCAAGGTTAATTAGGGGGTAGTGCCACTGGCGATTGTAATACTCATCATCCACCACTGCGGTAGGCTGGTAGATGTAGTTGGGCTCTACAAAGGCCACCCGGGGATCTTTCGCCAACGCCTTAATCATATAGAGCGTCTCTCGTTTTCGCTGCTGCAAAGGTGTCAGCCCCAAAGCCCCCATAGGAGCTGACTGAACACCCAAGCTCTTTAACGACGACAACCGTGCGCTAGGCTCTTTGGGCAGATGCCACAACTGGATGCTGCTCTCAGCCGCTTGTTGTCTCTTTAAGCCATATTTATTCATCACTGCGCGGGAATCCGCACTCGCCTCTTTTAAGGCAATAACCGCCTCACCCTCAACGAACGCACTGTTTGTGGAGAAGCCGCCCTGGCTGGCAAACTCGTTAACACCAATATTTAACGTATAATTAGAGGCACCCGCATAAGCATGCACCTGAATATAGTAGTGACCCGCATCGGTTACAATCACTTGCTCTGTCGCGGTAGTACCGAGCGACTCATCAACCACCTGCTCTTGAAGATCATAGATAATCAGATCCAGGTCATTATTGTTAGAGGACCAGTCAGAGATGGTCAATGTAACCTGCTGGCCTGCGATCAAATCGACCCGAAAAACATCATCACGATCACCACTCAAAAATGAGCGACCCTCCGCACCGCTGCCCGCGCCATTCACATACCCGGCCAGATTCAGTGGGTTACCCACAAGCTGAGCCATTGAAAAACTGTCATTCGCCAAATAAGGAGCCTGCGGATCATTGACATCACTGTCAACCATAGAGCTATCTGCGGCGGAGATCACACCACTAACCGTGTAAACCTCATCATCGTCATCTGTACAAGCGGTCAACAGCATACTGGCTGTGACAATAGCCAGACAAATTTTCAAACCAAGACCTGCCACTTTAGAGAACAACATAAGCACCCTGAATAAACACTGCTATTAATCATTAAGAAGGATATCGTCAACCCGAAGAAATTTCTCTAACTTTAATTTTATGGCAAAAAAAAGGCGACCCGATGAGGTCGCCAAAACAAAGTATAGAAAAAAACTAGGGATCCAAGCTTTTAACTGCAACCATCATATTCGATAAAGTGGACACAAGCGATGCGACCAATTGCCGCACTGGCTTAAATTCATCCAGACTTCTAACAAAAAAAGGCCCTGCGGTTACCCGCAGAGCCTCTCTTACATCTAGACGAAAGGGGGGACTACATCATGCCGCCCATTCCACCCATACCGCCCATTCCACCCATGCCGCCCATATCAGGGGCACCAGCACCGCCTTCAGCAGGCTTGTCAGCGATCATCGCTTCAGTGGTGATCATCAAGCCGGCAACCGATGCCGCGTTCTGCAATGCAGTACGTGTCACCTTGGTGGGATCCAGGATGCCCATTTCGATCATATCACCATAAACACCTGTCGCTGCGTTAAAGCCGAAGTTACCTTTACCTTCAGCAACCTTGTTAATGATCACTGAAGACTCTTCGCCCGCATTGCTAGCGATTTGACGTAGCGGCTCTTCCAGTGCGCGACGCACAATGGCGATACCAACATCTTGGTCATGGTTGTCGCCTTTCAGCTCTTTCAGGCCGTCAACAACGCGAACCAGCGCAACACCACCACCGGCAACCACACCTTCCTGTACTGCTGCACGTGTGGCATGCAGTGCGTCGTCTACACGATCTTTCTTCTCTTTCATCTCCATCTCAGTGGTGGCACCCACTTTGATGACAGCCACACCACCCGCCAGCTTGGCGATACGCTCTTGCAGCTTCTCTTTATCGTAGTCAGAGGTAGTGTCTGCCAGTTGTGTGCGAATTTGAGTTACCCGCGCTTCAATGGTGGATGTTTCACCGGCACCATCAATAACAATAGTGGCATCTTTGGTGATTTGAACTTTCTTCGCGGTACCCAGATCTTCGATGGTCGCTTTCTCAAGAGTCAAACCAACCTCTTCCGCAATTACGGTAGCGCCGGTCAGGGTTGCGATATCTTCTAACATCGCCTTGCGACGATCACCAAAGCCCGGTGCTTTAACCGCCGCCACTTTAACAATGCCACGCATGTTATTAACAACCAGAGTTGCCAACGCTTCGCCTTCAACATCTTCTGCAATAATCAGCAGTGGGCGACCCGCCTTAGCAACACCTTCCAATACCGACAACAGATCACGAATATTAGAGACTTTCTTGTCGTGAATAAGGATCAATGGATTGTCCATCTCCACACTCATGTTGTCCTGGTTATTGATGAAGTAGGGTGACAGGTAGCCACGATCAAACTGCATACCTTCAACAACATCCAGCTCATTATCCAGACCTGAACCCTCTTCAACCGTGATAACACCTTCGTTACCCACTTTATCCATCGCTTGCGCAATGATATCGCCAATTGAGTTATCAGAGTTTGCTGAGATGGTGCCCACTTGAGCAATCGCCTTGCTATCTTCGCATGGCTTGGAAATATTCTTCAGCTCAGCAACCGCTGAAATAACCGCTTTATCGATACCGCGCTTAAGATCCATTGGATTCATGCCCGCAGCAACCGCTTTCATCCCTTCCGCCAGAATGCTCTGCGCCAGAACGGTTGCCGTAGTGGTGCCGTCACCCGCCACATCATTTGTTTGTGATGCCACCTCTTTTACCATCTGTGCGCCCATGTTTTCGAACTTATCTTCCAGTTCGATCTCTTTGGCAACAGAGACACCATCCTTAGTGATGGTCGGTGCGCCGAAGCCTCGCTCCAGTACTACGTTACGACCTTTAGGACCCAGCGTTACCTTTACGGCATCCGCTAAAATGTTTACACCGTCAACCATGCGGCTGCGAGCATCAGAACCAAAACGTACGTCTTTAGCCATTGTTCTCTATTCCTTCAATACTTGATCTATTTCAAACGTGAGTGGAGAGCGGCTATTAAGCCTCGATTACTGCGATAATATCGTCTTCGCGCATTACCAGCAGGGTCTCATCATCAACCTTAACTTCGGAACCTGAAAACTTACCGAAATAGACAGAGTCACCAACTTTAACGCTCATTGCGCGAGTTTCGCCGTTCTCTAATGCTTTACCAGGACCTGCGGCTACAATTTCGCCCTGAGAAGGTTTTTCAGTGGCACTACCTGGCAAGACGATACCGCCTGCCGAGGTCAATTCTTCTTCTACACGACGAATTACAACGCGGTCATACAATGGACGAATGCTGCTCATTGTTGAGTTCTCCAAAAATAAAATTAAATGTTAATCAATTAATTATCGATATCAGCAAGAGGCTGGCATCGACTCAAAGCCCATAAGACTGGTCGAGACTCTCGACTCTCGCGAGTGCAATAATAGGGGCACTCAAAAGGAATTCAAGGCAAAAGAAAATATTTTTTCAATCATCGTCGCGGCGACGAAAGTCCCCTTCAATGGTTCTTCCCCCATCAGAGCGGGGTGAATCACCCCCACCGCCCGCACCAAAGCTCTGGATAATAACACGCTGCATCAACAGGCGAATCAGCCCGCGGCGTAGTGGCGGCACCAGACAGAAAAAACCGATGGCATCGGTAAAAAACCCCGGCGTGAGGAGCAGTGCCCCAGCCAAAAGCAGCAACATGCCCTCCATCAAGGCCATCGCGGGTATCTGACCCTGAGCCACCTCACTCTGCACCCGCCGAAAGGTCATTAACCCTTGGTATCGCAACAGCAAAGCGCCCAAAATAGCGGTCAAAATCACCAGTAAAATCGTCGGCATCACACCGATCAAACCACCCACTGTAATCAGCAGATAGATTTCGACGATCGGCACCACCAAAAACAGCAAAAAAAGAGTTCTAAAAGGAGTCATCATACCTCACCCGGTAGTCAACACCCGGACAACAGGTTATCTTTAAATTTGAGATCATTTTTAACGCAGCGGGGGCGGAAAACATGAATCGTGCAAAATACTCTATCTATCATAGCAAGGCATTAATATGTCCACAGAATATCAAATTGTGCTCAACACCTGCCCCGACTACGCAAGCGCAGAGCGGCTCGCCCGTGAACTGATCAACCAAGACATGGCCGCCTGTGTTAACATAGTACCAGAAGTCCGCTCATTTTACCGCTGGCAGGGGCGTGTTGAGTCGAGCCAGGAGATCCTACTATTAATAAAGAGCCACAAAGCAGACTACCCATCAATTCAAAAACTGATCCTTGAACAACACCCCTATGAACTTCCCGAGATCATCGCAGTCCCAATCGCGCAAGGTTTTGAAGGTTACCTCGACTGGCTCAATAGCAGCAGCTCTTCAGATGAACCGTAGCGGCGACCCCACAAGGTTAAAGCAGCCAACCTGACTGATGTAGAAAATATAACCCGAGCAGAGACAATGACCCTAATCAGATCACTCTTCGTTACCCTACTTTTACTCCTCAGCGTCGCCCCCTCAGCACAAGCCAGCTTGGGTGATACCTTTCGCGACCTGGGAACCACCCTAGGGCTCAACAGCAGTCAGCCAGAGTTTCTCGACCCGGAAGATGCTTTTTTCTACAGTGCTGAGGCGGTCGACAGCCATACCCTCCGTGCTGATTTTGATATTGTGGATGAGTACTACCTCTACAAAGATAAATTCGAATTCACCATTGAAAGCAGCGAAGAGATCACCATTGTCAGCGCGGTGGGCAGCAAGGGCAAAGAGAAGGATGATGAGTTTTTTGGCCTGATGGAGGTCTACTACGGCAAGGCCAGCTTTACCATCAAGCTGGCGCACTCACTCGAAAAAGAGACCCCGATTACCCTGATAGCGCGTTACCAAGGGTGCGCGGATGCGGGGCTCTGCTACCCACCCACTAACAGCCGCATCGATATACTACTCCCTGCCGGTGACGGCTCCTCCTCCGGCTCAATAGCCGCACCAACAGATACCGCACCCATGCTCTCAGAGCAGGATCAGCTTGCCGATAACTTAGCCAACAAATCAGCTTGGCTCACCATCTTAACCTTCTTCGGACTTGGCCTGTTATTGGCCTTTACACCCTGTGTCTTTCCGATGATACCTATCCTCTCCAGCATCATTGTTGGCCAAGGGGAGCAAATTACTACGCGCCGCGCCTTTACCTTGTCACTGGTCTACGTGCTAGCAATGGCATTAACCTACACAATTGCCGGTGTTTTCGCCGGAATGTTTGGCGAAAACCTGCAAATAATGCTGCAAAATGCCTGGGTACTCGGCACCTTCAGCATCGTCTTTGTGCTGCTCTCTCTGTCGATGTTTGGCTTCTACGAACTACAGCTTCCCAGCGCCGTACAAAGCAAACTCTCTAAAATGAGCAACAGCCAGCAAGGTGGCACCCTCGCGGGCACCGCCATTATGGGCTTTCTCTCGGCACTGATTGTTGGCCCCTGTGTTGCGCCACCCCTAGCGGGCGCACTGATCTACATCGGTCAATCTGGCGATGCCGTGCTCGGTGGCATGGCGCTCTTTGCCCTGAGCATGGGCATGGGCTTACCGCTGCTGGCCATCGGTGCCTCAGCAGGCAAGTTGCTACCTCATGCTGGCAACTGGATGAATAGCATTAAAGCGGTATTTGGCGTGATGCTGCTCGCAGTCGCCATCTGGATGTTGGAGCGCATTATTCCCGCCTCCGTTACGTTGGCACTGTGGTCAATACTGCTGATTGGTTCATCCATCTACATGGGCGCACTTGAACCGGTCGGCATTGATGGTACCGGCTGGAAAAAGCTCTGGAAAGGGGTCGGGCTCACCCTGCTTATCTACGGCTCACTCCTCCTGATCGGCGCTGCCAGCGGAGCAAAAGACCCGCTACAGCCACTACAGGGGATCAGCTTAGCGGCCACCTCATCCACACAGCAATCCAACAAGCTGGAGTTCAAAATCATCAAGTCTGTGGATGAACTGCAACAAGAGATAGCCCAAGCCAAAGAGAGTGGCCAACCCGTCATGCTCGACTTTTATGCAGACTGGTGCATCTCCTGTAAAGAGATGGAGCGCTACACCTTTAGTGATCCACAAGTCATCGCTGCACTAAGCGGCTTCCGCCTATTAAAAGCTGATGTCACCGCCAACAACGCTAATGACAAAGCACTTTTGAAAGAATTCAACCTCATCGGCCCCCCCTCAATTATTTTTTATGACCAGAGCGGACAAGAGCTGCGCCACCTGCGCCTAGTTGGCTTTATGGATGCCAGCTCATTTCGCCAACATGCCGAACGGATTCGCTAGAGACGAAATCTCAATAGCCTCACAAACACCCCAAATAGCCCAGATAAGAGACGAACATCCCCTATCTGCATCGATCTCCCGATTTTAACGTATTCCACATAGACATCCCCTCATCAATCATCGATAATATGACTCATCTGATCCGCACTGCCCATGGCAAAACACCGGCCTGCTAACAAACCGAGCGAAGTTCAAAATATTTATGGCAAAAATCCTGGTACTTAATGGCCCTAACCTGAATATGCTGGGTATTCGCGAACCTAAGCACTATGGTTGCGTTACGTTAGCCCAAATTCAGCAACAGCTAGAGCAGAGAGCCAAACAGCTCAACCTCTCACTCGGTTTTTTTCAAAGCAATGCAGAGCACGCACTGGTAGAACGCATTCATCAGGCGCTCCATGATGGCGTGGAATTTATCATCATCAATCCGGCAGCCTTTACCCATACCAGTGTCGCCATCCGCGATGCCCTCGCGGCAACTGACATTCCGTTCATCGAGGTTCACCTCTCCAATGTACATGCGCGGGAGAAGTTTCGTCACCACTCGTACCTCTCTGATCTCGCCGTTGGTGTCATTTGCGGCCTGGGCGATCAAGGTTACGAGTACGCCTTACAGGCCGCTAATACACACCTCACAAACACAGGTTCATAAGATTATGGATATACGCAAAATAAAAAAGCTCATTGAGCTGCTTGAAGAGTCTGACATTGCTGAAATCGAGATTATCGAGGGCGAAGAGTCACTTCGCATCAGCCGAGGCACCACCCAAACAGTTGTTCAAGCCGCACCCGCTGCTGCCCTGCCGCCTGCCACAACGGCCGCACCCGCAACGGAAGCCCCGGCCGAGCCTGAAATTTCAGGCCATCAAGTAACATCGCCCATGGTCGGCACCTTCTATCGCTCCTCCTCACCGGGCGCGAAACCATTCGCCGAAGTAGGCCAATCGGTCAATGCCGGTGACACCATCTGCATCATTGAAGCGATGAAACTGCTCAACCAAATCGAAGCGGACAAAGGTGGCGTTATCAAAGCGATTCTTGTTGAAAATGGACAGCCTGTCGAGTACGGACAGCCCATCTTCATTATCGAATAAAGATCAAGGGGGCCTGAATAATCAGCGCCTCCTCAACTAACCGGGCCTATCCATGTTTGACAAAATAGTAATTGCTAACCGTGGCGAAATTGCACTTCGCATTCTTCGCGCCTGCCGTGAAATGGGCATCCAGACCGTTGCGGTTCACTCTGAGGCTGATCGTGACCTAAAGCATGTTCGCATGGCAGATGAGTCCATCTGCATCGGCCCGGCCTCCTCAACTGACAGCTATCTTAAAGTACCCGCATTGATCAGCGCGGCCGAAATTACAGACGCTCAGGCGATTCACCCCGGCTACGGCTTTCTCGCTGAAAATGCCGACTTTGCTGAACGCGTCGAAGATAGCGGCTTCGTTTTCATCGGCCCAAAGGCGGAGACAATCCGCATCATGGGCGACAAAGTTGCGGCCATCAACGCCATGCTCAAAGCCGATGTCCCCACCGTGCCTGGCTCAGGTGGCCCACTGGGTGAGAATGGTGATGAAAACTTACGCATCGCCAAAAAAATTGGCTATCCGGTCATTATCAAAGCAGCGGGTGGTGGCGGTGGTCGCGGCATGCGCGTGGTACACAGTCAATCCAACCTGCTCGATGCCATCTCTCTCACCAAGACCGAAGCCGGTACTGTTTTTGGTAACGACATGGTCTACATGGAGAAGTTTTTAGAGAACCCGCGCCACATCGAATTCCAGATGCTTGCCGATACACACGGCAACGCGATCCACCTCTGCGAACGTGACTGCTCCATCCAGCGCCGTCACCAAAAAGTGATCGAAGAGGCTCCCGCCCCCGGCATTAGCGACGAACAGCGCCAGCGCATCGGTGCCCGTTGCGCTCAAGCCTGTATCGACATCGGCTACCGCGGCGCAGGCACCTTCGAGTTCCTTTACGAAAACGGCGAGTTCTACTTCATCGAAATGAACACCCGCATCCAAGTTGAACACCCCGTCAGTGAAATGATCACCGGTGTCGACCTCATAAAAGAGCAGATCCGAATTGCCGCAGGCGAACCACTCGCTTACCAGCAGAGTGACATCAAGATCAACGGCCATGCCATTGAGTGTCGCATTAATGCTGAAGACCCCGACAACTTCATACCCTCACCAGGAAAGATCACTGCTTACCACGCTCCCGGCGGGCTAGGTGTACGGGTCGACTCCCACATCTACGCAGGCTACACCGTGCCGCCTCACTACGACTCAATGATCGGCAAACTGATCACCCATGGTGAAAATCGTGAAGTGGCCCTTGCGCGGATGCGCACCGCACTCAGTGAAATGGTCATCGAAGGGATTAAATGCAACATTCCACTACAGCAGAAGATCTGTAGTGACAGCAACTTCATGATCGGTGGAACCAACATCCACTACCTGGAAAAAATGCTCGGTCTCTCAACACATGCCTAAGCCACACCGCGCCAGCTCGATAAATCATTATATTTAAGGTTATCCAATGCCCTGGATGCAGCTAAAGATTGACACCAGCAACAACCTGGCCGAACCCATTTCAGAGGCATTAGAAGAGTTGGAAGCCCTTGCGGTGACCCTCGAAGATCGGGCCGACCAACCCATATTTGAGCCACAACCCGGCACCACACCCCTGTGGAAAGAGGTGTGTGTGGTTGGGCTATTCGATACCGACACCGCCGTCGACCCGCTCATCAGCCAGCTGGAAAAGCGCTTTGGCGCACTGCAATGGAGCAGCGAGCAACTTGAAGATCGTGACTGGATACGAGAGTGCATGGAGAGCTTCGAACCTATTCGATTTGGCCAGCACCTCTGGATCGTGCCCAGCTGGCACTCAGCACCCGACGCAGAAGGGGTCAATCTGCACCTAGACCCCGGCCTCGCTTTTGGCACCGGCACCCACCCCACAACTGCGCTCTGCCTGGAGTGGCTGGATGCCCACCCACCCAAAAATAGTACCGTAATCGATTATGGCTGCGGCTCAGGCATACTCGGCATCGCCGCCCTAAAGCTTGGAGCGAGCCACTGCATCGGCATCGACACCGACCCGCAAGCACTCGAAGCGAGCCACAGCAACGCCGAAAAAAACAGCGTCTCCGATCAGCTAAAACTCTACCTACCTGATCAAATTGAGACCAAAGCCGCCGACTTGCTCTTGGCCAACATCCTCGCCAACCCCCTCATCGAACTAGCCGATAAACTGGCTAGATTGACAAAACAAGGGGGCGTAATTGTACTATCAGGCATCCTAGCGGAACAGGCGCAAGCCGTGAGCGATGCCTACGCCCCCTATTTCCAAATGGCAAAACCCGTACAACAAGAAGATTGGATTCGCCTGGAAGGCATACGCAAGTAGGTCGTAAAACTGAAAACCGGAGTACTCGATGTTCACCCGCTGCCCACACTGCAAAACAACCTATCGGGTTCACACCGAGCAGCTCAGCACTGCCAAGGGCTTTGTACGCTGTGGAAAATGTGAGGGTGTCTTCCAATCACTCGACCACCTATTCGAAACAACGCCACCCGCTCACCCTGAAATTGCCACGCACGAAATAGACCCCTCAACGACCGATAACACCCCACAAACGGCAACAGAAACAGCCGATAGCCATAACGCACCGCAGGAGCCGCAGGAGCCGCAGGAGCCGCAGGAGCCGCAGGAGCCGCAGGAGCCGCAGGAGCCGCAGGAGCCGCAGGAGCCGCAGGAGCCGCAGGAG
>JALSJH010000093.1 GCA_026989455.1 Chromatiales bacterium
ACGGCTGGGAAGAGCTGGCGCGCCGCATTAACATCAAATGCTTCAGCAAAGACCCCAGCATCAACTCCAGCCTAAAGTTTTTACGCAAAACAGCCTGGGCAAGAGAGAAAGTAGAGCGCCTCTACCTAAAAACCCAGTGGCCTGTTGACTCCTAAAACCCTAATCCCCAGATAGATGAACGCGAGGTGGTGCACTTCGAAGTTGAATCTGCCTCATATATAACTCATCACACCAAGTGCAGATCAGAAATGTGTGATTGCAAGACCTAACCCCATAGAATTGGGCAGGGCAATCAGACTTAAATTCCCTTGCCAATTACTCTGAGCAGAGTAGGCATTATCCCAGCCCACCTTTAACCGTTTTGTTTTCAAACGGGAGAAATCCACATAAGTTACCTTAATACTTAATCTTTCAAGCGCGAGCAAACTCCACAATTTCAGCCTGATGATTGTACGGAAGAACAACCGCCCCAGTGTCACTAAGCATGTCAACAGCTTCATTATAGGCTTCCATCTGCTTACCCTCTTGAGGCCCTTCTACAGCAAATAACACCATTTCAGGCAGAGCGTGGCGCCTTTTTAATTGAGTAATTTTAAAGTGCCATGCACCGCCATGTTCAAGAATTTTACTAGGGCTGTCCTGACCTAGATTTAAAGGCTTAATTATCTTCACTGGAAGATTGCCTTCCTGCTGAACAAATGGAAATTTAGCACGATAGACATCATCACCTACATCCACCTGCGTAAACAGGCGGTCTAAATGTGCATCATGTAGCCACTTCCGTACATTTTTCTCAAGCACCCGCTCTCGATATTGTTTAGTGAGAAAGTCACGCTCCACATAGTAACTGTAGAGTTTTTCGAGTGTTTGGTGAGGGCAGTCAGCCAAAATGGTTCTAGGATCACTAAAGCGTAGAATGGTTTCTCTAGGGCGAATCAATTCAGTAAAAACTTGCTGGCGCACTGAAGAGGTTATAGTTATATTGTACCTCATGCCTACATTGATTAGACGCTTATTGATCCGGTCTAATTCTTTGGTAAGATCCTGCATGGCCGCTTTAAATACCGCGACATCTAACTCATTGAAAAAGCTAGTAACACGGCGGTGACGGCGAGTAAGCAGCTTGCAGCTCATCTCCTGCCCCTTGGCAGTGAGCATAACGATGCCTACGTTAGCGAACTCTCCAGTTTCAATGAACGGAGTGAAACGTACAATGGCATATTGGCAAGCTGTTTTACTCATAACCATATCCAAAAATCGTTGCGTGTATAGCGGTTTAGCATTTCAAATGCCAACTTAGGGTTAAAATTTGCGGGTACTGTCATTTCATTATCGGCAAAATACCAGCTGGCTGGAATTTGATCAACTATCGTATCCCACTGTAGTAGCGCCTGAGCTAGCCTCTGATTGTATTTACCTGTGCATAAAAAGTCACCACAGATTGCGGGAGCCTCTTCTTTAAATATATGTAAATCGAAAAAGCTTTCTTTTGAGAAAGTTTGATCAAAGGCTTGGTTATGGTCAATAACAACCAACTCTTTCTTATTTGGTTTCCAGAAAAGATTAGGGTTACCTCCTTGCTCAGTGTACTTTCTATCCTCATTAAATACCCACCAGTCAAACACCAGCAAATCTCGCTTGGTTTGTATGGGGATATCTGAAATCACTGAAAAAGAGAGTTCAGTTACTGTTTGCTTGCAAGAGCCAAACGCAATGCCTGCACCAAGGTCAGAGTATTTTTCTAAGGTATCAGACAGTAAAAGCTCTTCTGGGATGTTAACCAACGAAAATGGGGCTATTGGCAGCCCCATCGCTAACCCTAGTTTTCCTGCAATCCACTCTTTGAATAGGCTATCGCGGCCTGCACCAAAGCCTTTGACAAAGTAGATTTCATCATCATTGCCGCGGCAGATGAAGGGTTTTGTCATCCCCTGATCAGAGCGCCGAATAATTTCTAAAATTTCGACTGTCATATCAACTCCATAGAGACATGAAAAAGGAAAGAGGTCAAATTCAATATTGACTCTTTATCTTTTTTTTCTGATAAACCAAACGCTTATTTTCTTCCAATCGGCTCCTCAGCCTGCCAGTGAAAAGACGATAGGGAGACTCTGTATCAGTAGTTACGGACTATAGAAGAGATATTCTCTGCGGTATCAAGCAAGTGAGGTTACGCAGCGTTTATGAAATATTGTAACTATTCAGGTTAGTGAAGTTGACTATTGGCACCATAGATCATCCGCTCTTCTTCAGCCTGTGTGTGCTCTGAAAACTCTGCGAGGCGTTCAAGTAAGGCGGCGACCGTTTTACGCGAAAGCCAGGCTTCACCCAGTGCAATCGCTTCAATCGCCTTCACCAGAAAAACACCGCAAGCCTCTTGCTCCAAATAACCCTTTGCGCCGACTGTAACCCCATCGAGAATCAGCTCTTCATCGGTAAAATTAGAGATCAAGAGTATTTTTCCGGCTTCATTTTTAATGTTAATCATGCGAATCAAGCCCAGCGAAACTTCCGCCTGTTCGGCAAAGTCCATGATCAAAACCCGTGGCTGCTTTTCAAGCAGCGGTATTGCGTCATGCAAATGTTCAGAGGAGCCAACAATATGAACGCCTGCGGCCATGAGCTGCTGCTCTAATTTTCCGCAAATATCACAAATTATCTCGCCTACTATGACAACATCCGTCATCTGCTTTCCTTTATCTGATCACTGAAGGAAGCGCTGATCAAGTCATGAACCCTAATCAGAGCTTCCTGAATAAACCGTACAACTCTGTAAACCTATCACAACCTGAAAAATTAGCACTGAATTATCTAGGGAGGCTCTAACCAAGCCATGAATGTTTTATGCTGGCTGCCCCCCTCATTCGCCTCGAAAGTTGCACCAATAGAACGACTATTACTGCGCATTTCGGAACAAATGAGAATAATTTCCTCTCAGCCTAAATTCACCCAGACTTAATCAGAGATTCCCTAGGGAAGCTACTGCCAGCTCTTTGTCGCCCATTCACGGGACTGCGCTAGATCTTTTTCGACACCTTGGCCGGTTTTATACATGTGAGAGACCATTTTCATGGCGTTGTTGTCCCCGGTTTCTGCTAGGCGCAAGTACCAGTAAAAGGCCTGTGGTTCGTTTTTATTCACCACCGTGCCATCAAGATAGGTTTGTGCGAGATAGCTCACCCCCTCTAGACAGCCGCTCTCGGCGGATGCTTTAAACCACTCAAATGACGTTTCAGGCTCTTCAGCCCAATAAATAAACCCCAGGAAATATTGTGCTGCTGCTTCACCGTTATTGGCGCGGATCTGTAACTGATTCAGCAACTCATCCCGCCGCCCCTGTTCAATATAGGTTTGCACCTGCTCCATGGATATTCCGTCATCTAGGCAGGAGTCAATGCTTGGGCTACACGCAACGACACCGAATAGTAGCAAAATCGTGATAGGTAATTTCATATTCAACATTTAGAACAGGCTTCCTGAAGGGAGATAACGCCACTCACCCGGCTTAAGCTTGCCCATAGAGACGCGGCCAATCCGTATCCGCAGCATCGACACTACCGTCAAACCAACCTGCTGGCACATATATTCAATTTGTCCGGGACGTACATTTTTCAGCGCAAAACGTAAACAGTGGTCACTCTGCCAGCTCACTTTTGTGCTGGGTAGTTGCCAGCCATCCAGACTCATTGGCTGATTAAGCCGATCGATGCCATCCTCGGCTATTTCACCCATCACTTCCACCACATACTCTTGCTCATTTTTGCTGGCATCATCGATCAAGCGCCGCAGAATACGGCCATCCTGAGAGAAAACCAGCAGCCCTGTTGCAGCGGACTCCAGCGGTACGGTTGGCCGTTGACGGGCGAGGTGGCGCTTAAGAAGGGTGATACCTGAAACATCATCCTTCGAGCGTGTCTGTGGGGTAATCTGTGGTAACGCTGCCGCTGGAGCTTCAATATCGTAGCCGTCCGGCTGGTGAAACAGTATTGTGGCGGGCATAACGGGGGTCAGCGTGGCATCGGTATGTAGCTCTATTTTTTCTGATGTGACTTTGAATTGCGGCTGGTCGATCATCTCGCCATCCACCCGCACCCAGCCCCCTTCGATATATTTTTGTGCTTCACCACGGGAGCACTGAATCAGTGCCACCAGCCGCTTATCAAGACGTATCGACTCACTCATTATTTATTACCTTATCGTTCGATATAGCAGCTTCACGCCTTGCCCTTATGGCCTCAGCTCTTGCCACCGCCTGTGCCCGTGATGAGATATTATTGGGGTAGACATTCTCATCAACCCGCGCTGCTTTCTCAGCACAGGGTTGATCGCGACTCACCACCTCGCCACTGGGCAGCGTACATTGATAGGTGGCGGCATGAACGGGCAGTGACAGCAGTGATAAAAGAAAAAAGCAGTGCCATTTCATTATGTTAACCCTAGGGAGTGACTTTAAGATAACTAGCGTGGTGCAAATTTTAACATCCAGCCAATAAAAACCAACCGCAGTGTTCCACTCTTCTCGCTAATTCGCTACCATTGCGCCAGAAAATATCTGAATCAGAGTAAACGCATGTTACCCCGGTTAAATGTAATTTTAAGTAAACAGCGCCAGAAAGCGGTCTATCTACGCGACCATGCGGTAGGTTTCAGCATTTTTAAATCCTTTACCTTTCTTCTCATTATTTTAATCGTCCACACATTTTTGATGACGCTGTTCGAGGGGTTATCATGGGGTGATGCCATTTGGCTCACCCTGACCACAGCGACCACGGTGGGTTATGGTGATATCTCTGCAGTGACAACCGAGGGGCGCTGGACAACGGCACTGCTGCTCTATTGCGGGGGTATTTTTGTGCTCGCCAATTTTGCAGGTGAATATCTGGAAGCACGCAATGAACGTAAATCACGCAAGATCAAAGGTCAGTGGAACTGGAATATGAAAAATCACATCGTCATTATTAACACCCCCGCACACGGTGGTGACCGTTTTTTTCAAATGTTGATCAAGCAGATTCGCAACGATAGTAACTATGCCGATATTCCGATTCAAATCATGACCCGACAATACCCTAACGCACTTCCCCGTGAGCTTAGAGATCTTGGGGTTATTCATTACCACGGTGCTCCCGATGTTGATGAGAGCTTCAATATGGTCAACATCACCCATGCCAAACATATTATTGTGCTGTCAAAAAATGAACACGAAAGCCTTTCAGATGCCTTGAGCTACGATATTATTGCGCGATTAGCTGACTTAAATCTGGATAAAAAGAGAGTGATTGTTGAGTGTGTAGAAGATAGTAACCGTAGCCGCTTTCATCGACTCGGCTTCCATACCGTCATCCGCCCAATCCGTGCCTATCCCGAAGTGTTGGTTCGCACCTTGGTTGCACCTGGCTCTGAGCAACTTCTGGAGGAGCTATTCACCCACAGTGGCACCCATCCACGACGTTATCCGGTAGAGATCGATAATATCTCATGGTCAGATATTGTGGTTCGTATTATGCAAGCGGGGTTTGGTACTGCCCTCTCATACATCAATCAAGCGGGTGAGGCCATCACCAACCCTGATGCCGATGCACAGGTAACCACCCGCGCCCTGATCATCATGGTTAACGCAAAAAACCTACCAAACCATCAGGATATTAGTCGCTGCCTACAGCCCTAAAGCAATCCAAGGTGACCCCTCAATTCTCTGGGTTTTCAGCCTTATCCATCCAGTAGCGGTATTTCTGATAATCCATTGGCAAACCCCACCACCCTTCACGGTAACCCGCTGCTAGGTATTGCTGCGCTTCGACCACATCGTTTTGCGCTGCAATTTTATAAAGCTCAACCGCTTTTTGCTCATTAAACTCCACCTCAACACCACTGTGATACATGATAGCGAGGTTGAAAATTGAGCGAGAATCACCCTTTTCTGCAAGTGATTGCAGTGTCGGCAGTGCCTGTTCGTACTGTTGGTTTTTCAACTGGGTTATCGCTTCTTCATACTCATCATTTACCGCCTGTACGGTTGTAAACATCGCAGCCATGACGAGCCCGGAGATCATCTGTTTTTTCATCTCTGTTCCTCAATAAAGTATCGTACCGTTCATAATTTCTTTGCAGGAACGCAAACTATTTTTCCTGTAGAGCGCTCTCCACCTCTTAGCTCTGGTATCGACGCGCTTAATAATTACATTAGTTTTCTTAATGTAATTATTAAGCGGGAATATAAAGCAGCATAAGGAACCTCTGATTAAGTCTGGATGGATTTAGGCTGAGAGGAAATTGCTCTCATTTGTTCTGAAATGCGCAGTAATAGTCGCTCTATTGGTGCAATTTTCGGGGAAAATGAGGGTAATTTCAGCCAACATAAAACACTCATGACTTGATTAGCGCTTCCGTAATCAGGGTGCGGCAATTTGCCACATTGCATGACTCCATGTTTATTAGCATTATCTAATGCATATAAAAACAACCGATGGAGAGTGGAGATGCTTCAATACAAACAACTCATATTAATGGTTTTAGGGGGGCTCTATCTCTTATCAATAACCGCCTGCAACAGCAGTCCAGATAAAAACGAGTTAGCCGATAACGATACCAGCGCCACTGAACAGCTGGTTTTTAAACTAGCCCCTCTCTCTTCGGGGGATCCCACCTTCACATCAGAGCATTTTTCGGGTTCAACAAACTGCGTCATGTGTCACGATGGGCTGAGTGATGAAGTGGGTAGTGATGTCTCAATCGTGACGGACTGGTCGTCCACCATGATGGCCAATGCCACCCGCGATCCATTTTGGTTAGCTAAAGTGCGCAGCGAACTCAACCGAAACCCTCAACTAAGTGATCTAATCAACGATAAGTGCACACGCTGTCATGCGCCGATGGCGAATGAAGAGATTCGTCGCAGCGGCAACAAAATATCTATTTTTGACGCTGGCTTCCTAGATGAAAACCACCCTCGACACGATGCGGCAATGGACGCGGTTAGCTGTACCTTATGTCATCAAATAACAGACGACCCTCAGCTTGGTACCGCAGATGGTTTTTCCGGTCATTTTGAAATCAATGAAGCTAAAATCATCTACGGCCCCTACGATAATATCTACACCCAACCAATGATTAATCACACTGGGTACACCCCGACCTATAGCACCCATGTACAAAAGTCTGAACTCTGTGCAACCTGCCACGAATTAAAGACACCCTATGTGGATAAGTCGGGAACAATCTTGAGTCAAACTTATGAAGATGAGTTTCCTGAGCAGACACCCTACAGCGAGTGGCTCAATAGTGATTATGCTGAACTAAAGAGTTGCCAAGATTGCCATATGTCGCGTGCTGACGGTGTCATTATGGCGACACGCCCCCGCTGGCTAACCACTCAGCGAGACAATTTTGCGCTCCACGACTTTATTGGTGCCAACAAGATGATGCTGGATATTTTTGATAAAAACCGTGATCAGTTAGGTATTCTTTCAAACAACTTTGCTGAGACCATCGCCAAGACAGAAACCATGTTATCTAACGCGGCCACCCTTCAGCAGGTACAATCCTCTCTGGTTGATGGCCAGTTAGATTTCACCTTGAAAATAGAGAGTCAGACAGGCCATAAATTACCCAGTGGATATCCCTCTCGCCGCGTAGTATTGCATGTAACGGTTCGAGACAGTGCCGGAGATATTGTGTTTGAGTCTGGCCGCCCCAATGAGAATGGCAGTGTCGAGGGTCTGGATGCCGATAATGATCTAGCGCGCTACGAGCCACACTATGACCTCATCACCTCCGCCGACCAAGTACAGGTATATGAAGCCATTATGGCCAACAGTGACGAAGAGGTGAACTATACCCTGTTGCGAAGTATGAAATACCTCAAAGACAACCGTATACTCCCGATTGGCTTTAATAAAGAGACAGTGCCAAATGACATTGCCGTAAAAGGTCACGCCCTCACGGACCCTGATTTCATCGGCGGCAGTGATCAAATCAGTTATCAAATTAACGGACTTTCAGCGGGGAGTTATACCATTGAGGCCGAATTACTCTACCAGACGATATCCTACGCATTCGGACAAGATCTATTTCAAGACTCAAGCCTTGAGGTGGCAGATTTTGAAGCGATGTATAACGCCTCTACTTTCAAATTTGTACCCATGACAAAGCTACAATTTCAACTACCATAGACGAGCCATCATCGGACTCACTGAAAAGCATTAATACCCAACAAAAACAGAGGAGAAATAAATTGATAATTCCCCCTATTAAAAAGGCCGCTTTGGTTGCGGGCTTCATCACCACTCTTTTTTCGCATCAAATAATGGCTGAACAGAGTGAGCCATTAGTTTTGCAGAAAATCATGTTCGATATGGGAGAGGAGATGCAAAACATTACGGCGGGCATTTCAAGTGAAGATTGGCAGCGAGTTGCCGAAGCGGCCATTAAAATAGCAGATCACCCCAAGCCACCCGTCAGTGAGCGTATGCGCATTATGAGTCTGCTAGGAACAGAGATGGCGGCGTTCAAGGAGGGGGATATGGAGACCCATCAATCTGCGCGAAAACTCGCTGAAATTGCCAAACAGGAAAATGGTCAAGCGGTCATTTCAGCCTTTTCGGTCCTTCAAAACAACTGCCTGAGTTGTCATGAAAATTACCGTGAAAAGTTTCAGGCACATTTTTACGGCACACCGTAAATTAGGAAGGTTCTGATTAGATCTGGATGAATTTAGGCTGAAAACAATTTCAGCCAGCATAAAACATTTATGACTTGATCAGAGCTTCCTTAACAGGCTCCGCTCACTTCACCCCACCAAGTCTACTTGAGGGCCGTGGTGGCCAGCAACAACCACTAGGATGGATTCAAATAGTGCTGTTTAATCACCGTATTCAACACCCTTACCCAACGCTCTGAAAATTGTGTGGCTTTGTTGTTATTCAGCTCCAATATCGCACGCATAACCGAACGCTTGTGCAGACGATCCGCCCTGGGTCGTGTCAGTGAGATGTAGGCATCCACAACACTGATCAGCTGAGCACCCTCACAGATGGCATCACCCTTCAACTTTTTGGGGTAGCCATTGCCATCGATACGCTCATGATGTTGCAAAATCATTTCGCTCACGCTCTCCCAGCCGGGAAGGCGCTCCGCCAGTTGTGCCGCCACTACGGGGTGATTTCGTAACTGCGCCAACTCATCCTCATTCAAACGTTCATTTTTTGAGATGATAAACTCCGGCAGCAAGCCCATGGCAAAGTCATGCAGATAGATCGCCGCAGTGAGTTTGTAGGGTTCGACCGGTGTGCCCGCCAGTGCATTCATCTCCATTGCCAAAGCCAAGGTTCGCTCTCCCCGCCCCTGCCAGAAGAGGGAGCGTTGCTCGCACTGCTTCATTAAAAGATAGAAGTAGTCCAGATCACCCTCCATTCCGCAAGAGGCGGCAGAGTCCGCTTCACCACTCTCTGCTGAAAGGTCAAAGTCGCTACCCAGATCATCAAAACTTTCACTTAACAAGCAGAGGCTGTACTGAATGGCCGCATACTGCTCTCCCCCCTGCACGCCACAAATATCGGTCAGGCTCTCTTCAATTTTACGATTCCCCTCAATATCTTGAGGTTCACCCGCAACAAAACATTCAACAATGGTATTAAGGCGATCCATTGAGAGCAACACCACTTCACCCAGCTGAGGCGTAAAGCTCATCTTGCCACTGCGTAACACCTGCAATAGCTCCTCAAGCGAGTGTGCAAACTGAGAAACCGGATCCATTTTACAAAAACAGGCGTTGCCTTTAATCGTGTGGACAGCGCGGAATATATTGGCCAGTAGCTCTTTATCATCAGGATCAGCCTCAAGATGGGTAAGATCCCCTTCAAGCTCACGCTGTTTTTCAACAAAGTCTTCGAGGAAATCTTTTAGAAGATCGCCATCGATCTCCAAGTCATGCTCTAACGCCATAAAAACAACACCCCGTAAAGATATAAATGTATCGCCATGACCATCGACAAAACCTGTCACTAATTAATGTTTAATTTGTTTTTTTAGCTCTTCTCCACTCTTGTGAGTAGATATTAAAGAGTACGGACACTCCCTAGCCAATCGAGGAAAACAAAAAACCGGGGCGCAGTTGTTTTTTGTTTTTCTTTTAATTCAATAGGTTAAAGTTACTTCACATCTCTACCTAGGGAGTAGTCGTAAATAGTTCTCGCATTACTACAGCAAGCTGCTATTATGCGCTCCAGTTGATGCGGGGTGGAGCAGTCTGGTAGCTCGTCGGGCTCATAACCCGAAGGTCATAGGTTCAAATCCTGTCCCCGCTACCAATTATCCTACCTGTAAATTTAGATCAAAACTCAATCGATAGACCATAGACACTCAAACAGAACCCGTTTTCAATGGTGACTGTGTGATGATGGCGATGAAAAACCCTCAAACCGATCACTCACATACTCTGCATGACAAGCCACACAAGCCTCATTCATTTTATAAATATAAAAATTCACTAACTCTGCATCATGTTGCTGCGCTGCTACTGCCAACAAACCTGCTTGCGCATGAAAGCGCTGATCAAGTGCTTTAAATCCCGAGGGCAATGTGGCGACCAATAGATGACGCTGCTCTTTGCTGAGCTTGTGCTTCATGATGTAACCCGCTTCCAGCTCTTGAGCCACCTTGGCCACTGCCGAAAAATTACCGGATGCCACCAACCAGGTGAGAGACTCCATACCCTGACGTATTTGCTGCATCTCCTGCTGCAGTAGCAGGGAGATATCCTTCGGCAACTCAATCGACGCTTTATCCTCCGTTGCTGAGAGGGGTAGGACTTGCAATAGCAATAGAAACAAAATGACCTTTTTCATCAACACACCTCGTATTTTAGTATCCACACTCACCCTACACTTCATAAAAACCAAAAACAGCCACCTTGAACAATATTCAGGAGTGAACTAGTGTTTAGAGATCTGCATAAAATATCAAGGAGAGTTGGTTATGGCAGCAAACTACACACCCATTGCACAATCGATATTAGAGCGACCCGCATCGATCACGCCGCCCTCTACTCATTACACAAGGGCGATCACTGAAGAGAGCCCCGCCGTTAAGGTGATGAGTGACCTGAAACTAACCACACCAGCAACAACCCAGCAAAATAGTACCCTGAAAAATGCCAACCAACAAATGATAAATCGTGGTGTGCGTATGCTGTTTGTAGTGGATGAAACCCGGCAACTACAAGGCATCATTACCAGCAATGATCTGTTAGGTGAAAAGCCGATCCAACATATGCGCAACTTTCATTGCGGCACCCATGAAATCACCGTAAAAGAGCTCATGACACCGCTGGGTGAAATAGAGATATTGGACTACAGCGACATCGAGCAGGCCAAGGTCGGCGATATTATCAGTACCCTAAAAGAGAGTGGCCGACACCACGCCCTGATCGGCAACTATCAGGATGATGGCTCACTCACCATATGCGGCACCTTTTCGCTCTCACATATCAGCCAACTGATGAATACTCAAACTACAGTTGTAGACTCTTCCAGAGCAATGGCCACCAAAGAGAGCCAACCGCACCATTGATAGCTCCGTCGTGCAAAATCGGTTGGCGTGCAATTCTTGACTTGAATAATCAACTTTACTGAGCTAGGTTTAAACGGCTCATAAAGTTGACATCAAGGAGAGGAAACTATGCATTCAAAATATGCAGCCATTCAGCAAACAACACTCAACAAGCCCACCCCCATTATACGACCCAGTGCGGACTATATAACTGAAATTACAGAAGATAGCCCTGCCGCCAAGGTGATGACAAACCTTAAACAGGTCATACCCGCTACTACCCGCGCCACGACCCCGCTAAAAAAAGCCAATCAGCAGATGATCGAAAGAGCGGTGCGTATGCTGTTTGTCATTGATAATAATCAACAGCTAAAAGGCATCATCACCAGCATCGATATATTGGGAGAGAAACCAATAAAGCATATGCAGCGAGTCGGTTGTCAGCGAGATGATATTAACGTGGAAGATGTGATGACACCGATCGACAAGATTCAAGTGCTCGATCTCAGTGACGTAGAGTATGCAAAAACGGGCAATATACTTGAAACACTCAAGCGTAGCGGTCGACACCATATCCTGATTGCTGAACACCAGCCCAATGGACAACAAGCGATCTGTGGTATTTTCTCACTGTCACACATCAGCCGACTAATGAACAAACAGGTGGATGTGGTCGAAATTGCCAGTACCTTCGCTGAAGTAGAGAGCGCACTGCATCACTAAAACAGACTAAACAGCAGCGGCAGATCAATAGGGGTTGATCTGCTGTTGCGTTCTAACCGCACGCAGATCACTCACATGAGTTACAAGCTTCACCACAGTGATCCTCTTCAAACTCCAGCGTTGAATGGGTGATCGCATATTTTTCTGCCAGCTCTTTTTTTAGAGCCGCCTTGATGCTTTCAATCTTAGAAAAATCATCGATCACTACATGGGCTTCCAGTGCATTTTTGTGTTCATCAAGTTGCCACAGGTGAAGGTGATGAATATTCGAGACACCTTCAACCTGTGTCATCACCTCGATAACCGCATCAATATCAATATCTCCCGGTGAGCCTTCCATCAAAACATGTATCACCTTCGGCAGCAGCGTTGCAGCCTGATAAAGGACATAACCGGCAATCAGCAACGTCAGCAGCGTATCTGTCCAGTACCAGTCGTAGAGCAGAATCAGCGTTCCGGCAATAATAACCCCCACCGAGGCCAGGGCATCTGAAACGTTGTGTAAAAAAGCCGCTCGCATGTTCATACTGTGCTTTGAGAGGCGATAGGTCAGCATGGCGGTAACCACATCAATAATCAGCGCGATACTGGCAACCACTACCACCATCCACCCCTCAATGACCTGTGGTTCAAACAGACGCCACATCGCCTCATAAACCAAAAAAAGCCCGATCAATACCAGTGTCACCAGATTAATCAGTGCCGCAATCACTTCCGCACGCTTATAACCAAAAGTCTTAAAGTGATCAGCCGGTTGTCGACTAATCCTTCGTGCCACCCAGGCAATTAACAGCGACGTGGCATCACTGAAATTGTGTAAAGCATCTGCAATCAGGGATAAACTGCCCGAAATAATGCCACCCACTACCTGTGCCAATGTCAGCAACATATTGATGACAATGGCAATAATCAGCCGCCGGTCGCCCATATTTTCAACATCATGATGATGGTCGTGTCCCATTTACTTCTCCCTGCGGAAGCTCGATAGCTAACTGTGGTTTAATTCTGCTGCCGCAACATCTCTTTTAGCTTGGCTGCCGTGCGGTGGGCAGAGACCTTTACCGCAGAGATCGAGAGCCCTGTTTTCTCTGCCACCGCCTTCACGCTGTGCCCTTCGATACGCACCATTTTGAATACACTCCGCTGCTGTTCTGTGAAGTGGCTGAGCATCCGTTCTAAATCTTCGTTACTTTGAAATTGAGCCAACGGATCACGCACTTCCGCTATCGTCTCATCCAGAGGGGCTTTCATGTGACCCATTGAAGTGTAGTAGCGGCTGAGAAACTCCGCTCGTCGATAACGAATAATGGCATTCACCCAAGGGCGAAAGGGTTGCCCGGGCATGTAACGCGCCAGTGATTTGTGAATACCCAGCAAAATATCTTGTAGCAGGTCGTCCACCCAGTCCGAGTTAGCGAGCCTAGGGGCGATAATTTTCTGAATATAGGGGATGAGCTGCTTTAGCAGAGCGTGGTAGGCCTGTTTATCACCCGATTGAGCGGTGGTGGCCAGTTGATCCCAATCGCTGTGTTTTTCATTCATAAAAGCAGGTGAGCCAAAAAATATTGTAACCAAATGATTAAATCGACGAATGACGGGGTGTACACCATTTTTCAACGACCCTATCACTTGGAGATTACGACATGATAACGATAAAAGCGTTTAAATCAATCGCACTACTTTTGCTGCTGCTAGCTATTTCAAACACCGCTTTTGCGGCTGAGGGGGTGCAAGTGTATCAACCAGAACGTTTTAACCACGCACAGTACCACGACAAGATGATTGTGGTAGATATCTATAAAGATGGCTGCGGCACCTGTGCTAAGCAGGAGCCTGCACTGCAAGCGGCGCGTGAGATGTATCCTGATGCTGCATTCTTTCGTGTCGATTTTGCCCGCGACAAAGAGGCAGTCAAGCGGTTCCGGGCCATTAAACAGAGCACCATTATTGTGTTCAAAGGTGATCAGGAGCGCGCACGCTCCATGGGAGAGACCAATAAAGAGAAGATTTTACAGATGATTGCCAAGGGGAGTTCATAGCAACCCATTCTGACACTGGGAGTGCACTCATCTGCACTCCTTTTTTCTTCGAAAGAGTAGTAATATTTATTGGGAGTGGCTATGACTGCTTTTTTTTTAGCTTATATTGCGGGGGTGGTGACGATACTTTCACCGTGTGTTTTGCCGCTGCTACCGATCATTTTAGGCAGTTCAATTAATGAGCATAAAAGGGGGCCGCTTTTTTTGGTGGCCGGTCTGATTATCTCTTTTACTTCGTTTGGCATGATTGTCTCAACCATCGGGTTTTCGATTGGTCTGACCACGTCAGTGTTACAAACCCTCGCGGCAAGCGTCATGATTTTGTTGGGTGCCGTGTTACTGTTCAACCCCCTCTATGAACGCTTTTCGGCGCTTGCCTCATCATCCACCAGTGGCATCAACAGCAAAATAGCGACCCTGCGATTTTCTGGTGTGCGGGGGCAGTTTGCACTGGGCATCTTGCTGGGTGCGGTTTGGTCACCTTGTGTCGGGCCAACATTGGGGGCTGCGATCACCCTGGCTGCACAGGGGGAGAGTCTACTCTACGCGGCGACCATTATGCTGCTATTCTCGATCGGCACCTCAACCCCCATCCTTGCCATGTCATTCGCCTCACAAAAAACCATGCTGAAGATGAAAGGCCAGATGATGAGCGCCTCAAAGTGGATGAAACCGGCGATGGGCGCTCTTTTTGTTGCGGTGGGCCTCATGATTTTGACCGGCTTTATGACCACCATTGAGGAGACCATGCTCAACATTATGCCCGATGCGATGATTGATTTTATCTATCGATTTTAGAAGCGAATGCGCTGTACCACTTCCAGCGCAAGCGGCATATCCAGCTCTGATTGCAGGATCAATTTAAATTGATCCAGCTCCTCTCGGCTCAATATTTCATCAACAATAAAGTCACACTTCACCACCAGCACACCGGCATGTTTAATTTCAACATTTTCAATCTGTACCTGCTTACCGGCTACGCTGTACTCGGTATGCTCCAATACCGAAAGGATTCTGGAGTCAAAAGCCATGGTGGTAAACGACAGATAGAGGGGTATGGCAACAATCAACGAGGTTGCCAAGGCATAGGCCAAGCCCTTTTTAGCACGTTTGACGGGGGAGAACCCCATAACCAAAAAAGTCAGCGATGCCGCAAAAATAATCCCCACTAGGTTGGTAATAAACAGCAGAAATGCCGGGTAGAAGATCTCCATATTCACCCAACCAAGGCCGATCCCCGCTGTGGCGAGTGGTGGCACCAGCGCAACGGCAATCGACACTCCAGCCAGTGAGCCGACAATTTTTGAGTTATTTTGCGCATACGCTGCCGCAATGCCGGATATGAGCGCGACTATCAAATCCAGCAGCGTAGGACTGAGCCTGGCAGAAATTTCGTCGGTCAAATTCTCAAGCGGCAGTAAAAACGCAATGGTCGCCGCACTAAACAGCGCAATTAATACACCAGTGAGTACTGTTCTCATCGAACCAAACAGCAAGCTTTGGTCACTGCGCAGTACCCCCATCGAGGTGGATACAATCGGCTGCATCAGAGGAGCCAACAGCATGGCACCAATCACCACCGAGGCGCTGTTCAAAAATAGCCCAACGGTGGCCAATACAGTACTCAAAAACATCAATATCACATAGGTTGACTCTGTTTTTCCCTGCCTTCTTAGGTCGGCGAACAGATCTTTATAGCGCTCTTCACTGGCATGGGTGAAAAATGGCAGTCTCTTTTGTGCGTAGCCCACCGCATCGGTCGTAACGGGGAGGCCCGATAGCTTAAGTGTCTCCTTATCCGATGTATCATTTGTGATTTCAGCCCAAAACTCTTCACTGGCGATGAATTGAATAGCCTGTTTTTTTACACCGAATTCCACCGGGGTTTGGGCGACTTTTTCACCATCAATCACCACATCAAGTGGCTGGACACTCTCTATAGTGAGTGATTCACTTTTGATAAATCCCACCGAGTCAGGCAAGTTGCTGTTTTTTGTTTTTTTGAAAATGGAGACGTAGAGATAGTAGAGGTAGTCCGAAATTGAGGCGGGAGAGAGCAAAAGCGCAGAAAGTTTGCCATCATTAACGGATAAGAAATCCTGAACCAACGAGGATGCACCGGTATGATTATCGTGCTCAATGATCACCACACCACTAGCCGAAGTATTAACCTCTTGGCCTTTGGCGGTGGTTAATTTAATTTTATTCTGCTTAAGCGATTTCAGCTTTCTTAAGGCACCAAGCAATAGTTTGTATCGCTGAAAAAAGGTTATTTCGCTATAAACATCACTACTATAAGTCAGGGGTGGCGCATCACCAATCACCGCTCCCCATAAAACAATTTCGCCATTGGCATAGAGCAGATCCAACGGTTTTGGCTCGCTCTCCAGCGCTGCTTTCAGCGACTCTTCTCTGTTTTTGGGGATTTCAAAAGTCGAACGCAGTGTGCTTTGGTTTTTCTGCGCCAACAGCGCCACACTAAAACTGTACTCGCAGGCTGTTTTTAATATCTGTTTAATCTCATCGGTACTACCACACACAATCACCCGATCAGCTGTGGTGGCTAACTCATCCGTTATGAATGCTTCAATAGCAACCGATTTAAAGTGCGTAGCGTATTGACTCTCAGCAAGCTGCTGCGAAATATCTTCGCACTGCTGACCATAAACAAAATATATATTTCCGTTCGCTTCACTCATAAACAGTCTCTTTTAACGCCATGCAAACAAGTATACACGCTCAAGGTTTCAAACCAGATATTCCAGCGCTATCCTGCGCTGTATTTGAGTGAGAAGGGTAAACTATCGCCGCTCCCCTGTTTTGTCTCATCAATTTCACTTAGGGAAAATAACACTCTGCTCAATGCGCCGGGTGTGCATATTTTGTGGTGCAGCATCGGAAGAGCAGCACATTGGGAGGGTTGCCAAGAGAGCATCAGGCGGCGCCCGCTGTTATGCAGTATGATTTCGCCCGATTCACTACTCAAGCCGGTGGTGCAGCTGATCATATTAGATGCGGGCTGGCCATGCTCAACATCACAGTCGAGGGTATAAAGCTCAGCTTTGGGGCCACCACTTCGATTTTCAACAACAACCTCTTTTTGCCAGCCGCCCAATAAGGTCAATGCATGAAATCGAACGATAGCGTGCTGATGCGACCAGTTTTTCAGGCTGAATAGGACACTAACCGATTGTTCAGCAGCATCGATGCTGATCGACTTTATAATCTCGCCATAGGGTGTTTGATGTGTTGCAGTGATCTTTAATTGTAAGGGCAACCACTCCATCATCGGCTCTGCCCACTCCAAATCGGTCACTCTGCGGTGCTCTTTGGGCAGCTCAACCACCACACAGGCACTATAAAAATCTGCCGCCAGCTCAATTGACTCAAAATAACCTTGGCTCAAAGTACCCAGCACCGGCTCAAAGCCATGCTTTTCGAAGGCGAGAGATTCGATACTTAAACCCCGGCGCAAATTAAGCACCAGCCGCACAAAACGATGGCTAATGGTGAGATAGATGCCCTCATCGTCATAGACTATTTGAAATGCTGAATCGACTGGCGTTGCACTCTCCTGCTCCCCTGCGGGAGGCGGCTCTTGTTGTAAAGAGGTAGCCTGCTGCTGGCAAAACAGCGCTAGCTCGGTGAGGTTATTTTGCCACCGCTCATCGCCAATATGGGTACGCAGATCACTTGCCCAGAACTCACATAACTTACGTTGGTACTGTTCATTATCAAGGGTTCGGATCGCTTGATAGAGGCGATGGCAGAGGGTGTTCATCCAGAGATCATTTCGCCCAGTGACGGCCCAACGACTGATGTTATATTTCGCCTGTTTTTTGACCGGAATAGGTTGCTGCACCGAGGTGAGGCGGGTCGGTTTATCGTGTTGATCCTGCTTGCACTGCAATGCAAGCGCCCGTGAAGGCAGATGCCACTGCACTTGTTTTAGCGAACAGAACAGTTGCGCAAGTCGATGCCACTCACTCTCTTGATGTTTGACCGGTTCCTCTTTAAAACGGCCCGGGCGAAAATCAAAAATCTCAGCATCATTACTATAAAGAGGCAGTGGTACCCCGCTCTGCTCTGCACGCTTAGAGAAATAATCGAGATAGTCTTGGCGGGAGATGTCACCATGGGCATAGCGCTGGAGCTTTTGAAACAGCGTGGTATCTGACCATAAGATGGGGAGCTGTGCGCCATCACAACCCAGCGCATAGCTTGAGGGCAAGCAGCGACCATCACTCATACCAAGCGCCAGCATCACATTATCCCGATCCATTACGATCCCCCGATAACCGGCATCGGCATACAGCTCCACCATCCCTGATGAGTAGGCCATCTCATTAACCATCGCCAATGATGGCGTAATACCCAATAGCTTTTGGTAACATGCAGTAGCTATTTTCTGATTCCACTGGTTAACCTGGTAGGGCACTAAAGGGCCAATTATTTGCGTGTAGCCACTGCCAATCAATTCGCACTGGCCGCTGTTGAGCAGTTTTTTAAATCGCGCCACCCAAGCGGGATTAATGGACTCAATGCAGTTGAGCGTCCAAGCGGTCATTTCAATCCCCAGCGGCAGTTGCTGCTGCTCTACCAGATCGAGCAAGGGGGTGTAACAGCGCTCAATAACCTCTTTCCGCTGCGCAATCGAAACAGAAGAAAAAGCGAGATTCAGATGAAAAATGGCATATACCGGGGTCATTTAAGAAAGCTCTGATTAAGTCTGGGTGGTTTTAGGCTGAGAGGAAATTGCCCTCATTTATTCCGAAATGCGCAGTAATAGTGGCTCTATAGGTTGTTTTTGGGATAAATGAGGGCGGCTTTAACCAGTATAAAACATTCATGACTTGATCAGAGCCGCCTTAAAGCACCCTAATCCCCAGCATTACTCGATCAATAGCGACGACCACAGTGCAAAGCCCAAAGCTTCGGCAGCCGCCAGTTGACTCTCATAGATAACAAAGATATTGATCGCGTCGTCTGCACCACCGCAAACTTGGATATAATCCTTACCATCACTGCCTTCCCAAGCACCGAGCACATGGATGCCAGCATCCGTAAGGATCTGCCTCATTTCCAGGTAGTCGCTACCACTCTCGTAATCACATTGCAGCGACTTTTTATCACGATAGACTTCCACTGGAGGGCTATCTCCGCAGCCCCAACCAAATCTCACGTACCAGTCAGCTTCCACCGTCACACCATCGAGGCTCTTTACTTGACCAAGATGAAGAAGCGACTCTGTACCACTTTCATACACAGCAAAGAGGAAGGGCTGCTGATCCGGCGGGTAAAAACAGGGGTTGGAGTTCGGCGGAGCCGTCATGAAAAGGCCAGCACCCAGAGGTGGTGGGTCGAGAAGATACAATGGCTCATCCTGAGTTGCGGCGAGTACTGCTGCCGTCATCGTAATGGCGTTCAACCCGCTTTCAGCCACACCCAGCTTGATGGATTGATACTGGGACTTCAGATAAAGAAAACCCGCCCCGTTAACAGGTGAAAAATCAGCCTCCTGTTCATCCTGAGCGACCTCTAGGCTAGGCAGATCACTGTCGGTCAGGATTCGTTGCAGTGAAAACAGCGGCAGGTTGAATCTGCTCTGCACTGGTGTCAAATCCGCGTTGAGTTGGCTCCAAAATACAGCATCCATACGACCACGCACCGCATCGAAGTGGCCCGCATCCGGAACAATCACCACCAGCGACAACCCCTCCTCGGCCAGCGGCACGGCAACTGCCCGGTACGCCTCGCCCTCAGCCGCCAACAGCTCACCGTCAATGCGCAGCATAGACATTTGGCGCTGCGCCTCATGCTCACCAAAGCGACCCTCGAACCGCTCAATTGTCAGGTCATCCGCCCAAGCGATCTGTAAACGAGTGGAGTGAGCAAGAATCAGACGACTAAGCGCATCAGCATCATCTAATACCTGCTGCTCATCTAACGCGCCCCCAATAAGGTTACGCGCCGAGAAAAACTCGTTTTGAAAATCCAGCCCGGCAACCTCAGAACCAAACAGTTCAGCCTGGGCCTGCAAATAGTCACGATTGAAGCGATAACCCGACTGCCCCCACAGCCAGCGCTGGCGTTCAACACTGGCAAGGCCATCTATACGTTGTTCCCACAGGCTGAGACCGGCCATAATTTCAGCGGCAGCCGAATCTGACAGCGATGGCCAGCCACCCGCTTCAGCAATCGATTGCAGGGTTTCACCCGTGGCACCTAGGGCTAGGTTTGCCAACTGCTGCTGTACATCGAAGGGAGCGATAAAACTATTCTCCTCACCCGCATGCTTCTGAAAGTGGTCGAAGGAAAAAGCTTGGTGAACCGGGGCTGGATCGACGGCAGCAGCGGCCACTAATGCATCAGGAGAGAGACGTTTGTCATCACTCGAGTAGGATTCAAGCGTCACCTGATCATCGTCGACCGGCGGGGTACCCTCCTCAACGCAGGCGGTCAGCAATATGGCAACCATAAGGTACCCTGTGAGGGTAGTTTTATTCACTCCCAAACACACCACTTTGACTCCTTCCAATATCGATATAAACAAGCCATAAGCGTACCACAAAAAGGGCTTCAACCTACTCTACTGCATTTGAGGCGACCTAATCCCCGCAATCAGCGGGATCAAATCAGTCTCGCATAGGTTTACTTTCTTTTTCTCTTGGTCGAGAGCTGAAGGTACCCGTTACCGTAGTCTCGATAAAACCGATGCGACTCTCCCCAGCGTAGCTGGGGGTTTACCCAATTGAATTATCTATTCAGTGTGTTTTGATTTTGCTACAAATTGAGGCAAAGATAAATACGCTGAGCAGCTACTCCAGATGCTTCACAAGTTTTTGGAAACTTATGAAACATCCAAATGATAGCCCTTCTCAAGAAGCCGTTACAAAGCTTTTCAGATCCACCATTTGACGTCGCGCACCCCAACCACCTGGCCGTGCTTCAAAATAGCCAGCACAGGGGGTGTCGCAGAAGCGACAATGCCCCTGCGAAGTCAGGTTCCACTCAGAGAGTTGGTACCAATCCCGGCCAATTAACATCTCACCACAGTGGTCGCAATAGGTGCTCTCTCCGGCTTTATCGTGCAGGTTTCCGGTATAGACATAATGCAGGCCGTTATCGAGTGCGATTTTCCGCGCCCTCTGTAGGGTTTCAAAGGAGGTTGATGGCCTGTCCATCATCTTATAATCAGGGTGGAAGGCGCTAAAGTGTAGCGGCACATCGGGCCCCAGCTGCTCGACTACCCACTGGCTGAGCTGCTGCAACTCCTGATCTGAATCATTTTCACCGGGAATCAGCAGTGTCGTGAGTTCCAACCAGACATCCGTCTCATGTTTAATATATTGAATAGTCTCTAGTACCGTCTGCAAATGCCCTCCGGTGAGTTTGTGGTAAAACGGCTCACGCATCGATTTGAGGTCAATATTCACCGCATCCATATTTTTATAAAACTCAGCACGGGGAGCTTCACACACATAACCGGCACTAACAGCTATCGACTTTATCCCCTGCTCTGCACACGCCTGGGCAACATCAATCGCATATTCGTGAAAAATAACCGGGTCATTGTAGGTGTAGGCGACACTGCGGCACTTTAGCGCCACCGCAGCCCTTGCAATTAACTCGGGAGAAGCAGCATCTGCCAGGGTATCGACCTCCCGAGACTTGCTGACATCCCAATTCTGGCAAAATTTACAGGCCAAATTACAACCCGCTGTGCCAAATGAGAGCACCGGGGTGCCTGGTAGAAAATGGTTAAGTGGCTTTTTCTCAACAGGGTCGATGCAGTAGCCACTTGAGCGACCATATGTGGTTAATACAATGGCGTTATTCACATTAGCCCGTACAAAGCAGAATCCGCGCTGCCCTGTTTTCAACTGGCAAAAGCGTGGACAGAGATCACACTGCACCCGGCCATCATCCAGCAAGTGCCAGTAACGAGTTGGCCATGGGTGATCAAGCGCATCCTGATAATCATCTTTCACTGTCATATCATCACCTCCAGAGTAGTGCTACACACTGCTATACTTGAGTATAGAAGATGACTGTAAGGGTGGGGATGACAACATGAAAGTGAGCAGAAAGCCGGCGGTTGCGGGAACCTTCTACCCTGACGATCCTCAGGTACTTGCTTTAATGGTGGATGAGCTCCTGGCTCAGAACCCTGGACGGTGTGCTCGGCCAAAGGCACTGATTGTGCCCCACGCCGGTTACATCTACTCCGGTGCGATTGCTGCTAGCGCCTATAACACGCTGCATCCCCTGCGTGACAGCATTCGCCGAGTGGTCTTACTGGGTCCCTCACACTACGTCGCATTCCACGGGCTTGCTTACAGTGAGGCGGATGCTTTTGCCACCCCATTAGGAGCCGTCGAGCTAAACAAAAAAGATCTCCCGCTAATTCAGAGCCTTCCACAGGTAAAACAGCTGGAGCAAGCCCACCAACGGGAACACAGTCTAGAGGTGCAGCTCCCTTTTTTACAACGCACGCTGGCACGGTTCACACTGCTGCCGCTGGTGGTTGGTGAAGCCTCGGCCAAAGAGGTAGGTGAGGTTTTAGAGCGACTGTGGGGCGGCGACGAAACACTGATAGTCGTGAGCTCAGACCTGAGCCACTACCTTAGCTATTCAGAGGCAAAAATGGTTGATTTGGCCACCAGTCAGGCAATTGAAAAACTGAACACAGCGGGCATTGGCGCAGAGCAGGCGTGTGGACGAACACCTATTATCGGGCTGTTAAACAGAGCCAAAGCCCACCACCTACAGGTGACTACCTTAGATCTACGCAACTCAGGAGATACCGCAGGCACAAAAGATCGTGTGGTCGGATATGGTGCCTATGTCTTACAATAAACAGCTCCTAGAAAGCCATACAAAGCAGCCGCTACTCTCCCTGGCCAGAGAGTCCATAATATATGGCTTGCTGCACCATCAGCCGGCTACGGTAAAACTCGACCGCTACCCAAAAACGCTCCAACAGCGAGGAGCAAGTTTTGTGACACTGGAAAAGCAGGGTATGTTACGGGGCTGTATCGGCACACTTGAAGCCTATCGACCGTTGGCTATTGATGTAGCGGAGAATGCCTTTGCCGCCGCTTTTCGTGACCCTCGCTTCACCCCCGTGCAAGCGGATGAGATTAACGATTTACAGATCCACATATCGCTACTTACCCCACCGGAGCCACTCCCGGCTAAAGATCAAGCCGAGCTGCTACACCGACTACAACCGGGCATAGATGGCATTATTCTGCATGAGGGCAACCATCGCGCAACCTTTCTCCCCTCAGTATGGGAGAGCCTGCCAGAGCCACACCAGTTTATTACTCAACTCAAACTAAAAGCAGGCCTGCCGGCGGATTACTGGTCTGAAACACTCCACTTTGAACGCTATCAAACCATTGGCATTAAAGCACCCTTCACTCAATAACGAGGCGGTATAAAGACCTCTGGCTTACACGTTCCCCCGTAGGAATCAGATCAACACTCATGATTTGATCAGCGTTTCCCTTGGGCGGCCCCAGCCGCCACCCCCGGCACTTTCAACGCAGAGCCGATCACCGGGCTGAACCTCACCGTGTACTTTTCCTGCGATGAGTTGCCCATTTAGCCGATTTCTCCCCGCGATGCCAGCCAGGCCACCTTCTAGCCCCCAGGGCTGATGTTGCCTGCGCTCTGTTAACAGCGTAAACGAGGCTGGCTTCAAAAACTCAAACTCACGAACCAGCCCATCACCACCACGCTGCTGCCCCTCACCACCGGAGTCACGACGAATAGCATAGCGCCAAACCCGCAGCGGGTAGTTCATCTCCAGCGCCTCAATGGGGGTATTCAATGTATTGGTCATATGGGTTTGCACCGCACTGAGCCCCTCATTTTGCAGACTGGCTCCCATTCCACCCCCCATGGTTTCATAATAATCCCAACTTCCTGCCGCTTCTCGACTACCCATAGCCAAATTATTCATGCTGCCATGACTAGCGGCAGGGATGCGTTGTGGAATAGCCTGTGCCAGTGCGCCCATCACCACATCAACAATCCGCGTGGAGGTTTCTACGTTACCGGCAGTGACCGCAGCAGGATAGCGCGCATTCAACAGCGAACCTGCGGGTGCCTGTAGTCGAATATGTCGAAAGCTTCCCGCACAAGCGGGGGTTTGTGCGGGCATCAAACAACGAAACACATAATAGACACTGGCGGCGGCTACCGATAATGGCGCATTAATATTGCCCGCCACCTGTGCTGAGGTGCCACTAAAATCAACCGTGACCTGGCCATCATCAACCCTTACTGAGCAGTGAATAACAATATCCTTCTGCCCATGGCCATCATCATCCATTAAATCTGTAAATAGATATTTACCATCAGGAATCGCTCTCAGTGCCACGCGGGATAGTCGTGCTGCATACTCATTCAGCTCATCCAAGCCTGCCGCAAATTGCGCTTCTCCCAGCCGAGTAATCAGTGCACTCAGCCGCTCAACACCACAACGATTGGCACTGATTTGTGCTAAAAAATCACCCCGTGCACGCTCCCCATTGTGCAGCTCACTCAATATTGAATGCATTATTTGATCATCAACCACACCCTGATGAAGCAAGCGGGTGGGCGGTATCACCACACCCTCTTGATCAAGATGTGTTGAGAGCGGCATCGATCCCGGTGCATCGGCACCAATATCGGCATGGTGGGCGCGGTTCACTACAAAACCTGACAACTGCTTATTAACAAATACCGGTGCAATCAGAGTGATATCCGGCAGGTGCGTTCCCCCGAGATAGGGGTCGTTAAGAATCACCATATCCCCCGCTTCCCACGCCTGCTTATTCACAATGTCGCGCATGGCGTAGGCCATGGAGCCGAGGTGTACCGGGATATGAGCCGCTTGCGCGCAAAGCTCTCCCTCTCGACTGAAGATAGCGCAAGAGTAATCCAGTCGCTCTTTGATGTTGGGCGAGAACGCTGAGCGGCGCAGTACCACCCCCATCTCATCACAAATGGCCTCGACACGACTGGAGAAAATATTGAGTTCTATTGCATTCATATCAGCGATTACAATCAATTGGGTATAAGATTACAGAAGATACTACACTAGTAACCCCTTGAACCACAGGAGCATCACCATGAGTTTTGAGCTTGCCCCCCTCCCCTATGCAATGGATGCCCTCGCGCCGCATATTTCGGCTGAGACGCTTGAATACCATTACGGAAAACACCACCAGGCCTATGTCACCAACCTGAACAATCTGCTCGAAGAGAGTGATTTTGAAGAGGCGACGCTCGAAGAGATTATTCTTAATTCGAGTGGAGCACTTTTCAATAACGCGGCGCAAGTGTGGAACCACACTTTCTACTGGAACTGCTTGAGTCCTGAGGGCGGTGGTGAACCTACGGGCCGCCTTGCCGAAGCGATTAAACAACAGTTTGGCTCATTTGAGGCTTTTAAGGCGCAATTCACCCAAGCCTGTATTACTAATTTTGGCTCTGGATGGAGTTGGCTGGTAGAAAATAGTGAAGGTGAGCTGGAGATTGGCAGTACCGGTAATGCCGATAACCCAATGACCGACAAGAAAATTCCGTTACTAACCTGCGATGTGTGGGAGCACGCTTACTACATTGACTATCGCAATGCGCGCCCTCAATACGTTGAGGCGTTCTGGTCACTGGTTAATTGGGACTATGTCGCGGAAAACTTTGAGCCCTAAAAGGTAACTACGCAGTGTATTCATCTTTTGCTTCAACTCTTCGTTATTTTCGTACTCAATCGGTCACCCGTTCCCTATAGGCTCCCTCTGTGTGTGAAAAGGCCTCGATTTGAAGAGAAGCATAAACACGTTGGATGGTTACAATAAACTATTCATAGTGAACAAAAAAGGGACTCTGATGAGTCCCTTTTTTGTTTTAGGAGAGTAAGGCTAGGCTATCGCTTACCCGCCTCCTCTTCCATCTGCTCTAGGCTAATATGACGAACATCACGCCCTTTCACCAGATAGATCACATATTCGCAGATGTTGCGTGAGTGGTCACCAATGCGTTCTAGGGCGCGGATGGTCCACATCAGATCCAGTGAGCGGCGAATCATGCGCGGATCTTCCATCATATAAGTGATCAGTTGACGCATCAGGGATTCATACTCTCGATCCACCCTGACATCTTCGTGAGCCACTTTCAGCGCCGCTTCAACATCAGTGCGCGCAAATGCATCCAACGCATCATGCAGCATCTGGCGAACACGATTACCTAGGTGCTCGATCTCAATACCGTGCTCAGAGTTGTTCTCTCGCCCAGCCAACGCAGTGGTCATCTTAGCCACTTTTCCCGCCTCGTCACCAATGCGTTCAAGATCGGTAATTGTCTTGATAACTGAGACAATCAAACGAAGATCGCTGGCCGCAGGCTGGCGGCGCGCCAACACCTGGGTGCACTCTTCATCGATAGCCACTTCCAGTGCATTAACCTGGTAATCATCCTTAATGACCTGCTCAGCCAACTCAGCATCGCGGTCAATGTGAGCCTGTAGCGCATTATCCAGTTGCTGCTCAACCAAGCCACCCATGGCCAACACCTGATTACGAATATCTTCCAGCTCTTGATTATAGCGCTGGGAGATGTGGTGACCGATATCAATTGTATCCATTATATTGCTCCTCTCTACCAGGGTTATTAGGCTGACTAACCATAACGCCCTGTAATATAATCTTCTGTCTGTTTTTTGCCTGGGTTTGTAAACAGGGTATCTGTATCCGCAAATTCGATCATGTCGCCCATATACATAAATGCAGTATAGTCAGAGACACGCGCCGCCTGCTGCATATTGTGTGTCACGATGACAATCGTGTAATCACTCTTCAACTCGTAGATCAACTCTTCAATTTTCAGTGTTGATATCGGATCAAGTGCGGATGCCGGCTCATCCAGCAACAGCACCTCAGGCTCCACGGCAATGGCACGGGCAATCACCAAGCGCTGCTGCTGACCACCGGAGAGGCCTAGCGCCGAATCATTCAGACGATCTTTAACCTCTTCCCAAAGCGCAGAACCCTTTAGAGACTTCTCGACCGATTCATCCAAAATACGGCGATCCTTGATGCCCTGTAGGCGCAAACCGTAGGCTACATTTTCGTAGATCGACTTTGGAAACGGATTGGGTTTCTGGAAAACCATCCCGATACGGCGACGCAGCTCCACCGCACTAACCGATTTAGCATAGATATTATCACCATCCAGCAATATTTCCCCTTCAACACGCACACCATCCACCAGATCATTCATGCGGTTAAAACAGCGCAACAGTGTCGATTTACCACAACCACTGGGGCCGATAAAAGCGGTTACGCGCTTTTTGCTAATATGCATATCAATGCCATTCAGCGCCTGCTTATCACCATAGAAGAGTTTCAGGTTCTTTACTTCAAGGCTGCACTCTTCATCTTCAGGTGGCTTTTGTTGAGCCTTGCGGCCCAGTGCGTCCATATTAACGCCGTGTGTCTTTACTTGAGAATCACTCATAATGCTATCCCGTTAGCTCTCTAGGGCGCGGTATTTTTCGCGCAGATGATTACGTATTGCGATTGCAGCCAGGTTAAGGGCGATAATCACGAGAACAAGTAGCAACGCAGTGGCGTAAACCAACGGGCGTGCCGCTTCAACATTTGGGCTCTGGAAGCCCACATCATAGACGTGGAAACCCAGATGCATAAATTTTCGATCCAGATGCAGGAAGGGCGCTTCGCCATCCAGTGGTAACGAGGGTGCCAGTTTTACCACACCGACCAACATCAAGGGAGCCACCTCACCCGCCGCACGGGCGACCGCCAAAATCAATCCTGTCATCAAGGCCGGGCTGGCCATGGGAATAACAATGCGCCACAAGGTTTCAGCCTTAGTTGCCCCCAGTGCCAGAGAACCTTCACGTACCGAACGAGGAATCCGCGACAGCCCCTCTTCCGTGGCCACGATAACCACCGGCAAGGTCAGTAGTGCCAAGGTGAGCGATGACCATAAAATACCCGGCGTACCAAAGGTAGGCGCAGGCAACGCCGCCTTAAAGAACAGCTGATCGATATTGCCCCCCAGAAAATAGACGAAGAAGCCGAGGCCAAATACCCCATAAACAATCGAAGGTACCCCTGCCAGATTATTGACCGAGATGCGAATCATCTGGGTAACCGGCCCCTGCTTAGCATATTCACGCAGATAGACCGCTGCCACCACACCCAGTGGTGTCACAAAGACCGTCATAATCATCACCATCATCACGGTGCCGAAAATCGCTGGAAAAATACCCCCTTCGGTATTGGCCTCACGCGGATCAGCGGTGACAAACTCAACCACCTTGGCGACATAGTGAACCATTTTATCCAGCACGCCCATCTCATTAGGGAAGTAGGCACGCACCACCATGTGCAGCGAGATCTCTTTTTGATTCCCCTCAGAATCGCTCACCGTGATGCTGTCACGCTTGCTCAACTCATAGAGCTTATTCAGCTGCCCCATCAATATCTGATATTCGGCATCCAGCTCGTGCTTCGCCTCTTCAAGACGACCATAGGGTGCAGGATCAGTCACTTCATCCAGCTCTAGGGAGCGCTTAGCCAGGCGCAATTTTTCCATCCGGTAGTTCACCGAACCGATGGCACCCTTCTCAATGGTTTTAATTTGGTCATGCAGATCCAGCGCCCGCACCATGCGTCTGTCCATCTCTTCCCGTGCGGCATCACCCTCGGCAACCACCTTGCCATGCTCCTTCACCTGATGAAGGTAGCCAAAAAAGTTACCCCATTCGTGGCGCTCCAGCACCATTAAATCTTCGGGATAGCTGATTTCACCGATGCTTGGCTCAATAATCCAGCGAAAATCCTGGCCATAGAAGTCACGGTTACCTACTTTAAACAGATAGCGTTTAACTAACTCATCATCGTTGGGCAAATAGAGCCCGCCTTCACGGAGTTGAACACTGGGCACCATCTCATGCTCATGAAACTCACCTACCTTGACGATTGAGGTATCCGCATCCAGATGATATTCAAACTGTGCAAGATTGGCCGGCCAAAAATAGCCAAGACCACGCAGTGCAATCAGTGATAACACACCAAACACCATCAATAGCGAGATACTCACTGCGCCAGCACTGGTCCACACCCAGGGTGCACCCGTACCAAACCATTTATTAAAACCACTCTTACCAGACATCACCATCCCTCATTTGGATTGGGGTGTAGCACTAATTCAATTCAGCCAGCTTACAATGAACTGTATTTCTTACGCAGACGCTGCCGCACAACTTCCGCTATCGTATTAAAGAAGAAGGTAAAGGCAAACAGCACCAGTGCGGCCAAAAATAGAATTCGATAATGGGTACTGGCCACTTCTGACTCAGGGACCTCCACCGCGATATTTGCCGACAAGGTACGCAGCCCCTGGAAGATGCTCATATCCATTACTGGCGTATTACCGGTTGCCATCAATACAATCATGGTCTCACCGACGGCACGACCAAAGCCGATCATCACCGCTGAGAAGATACCTGGGCTTGCAGTCAACAAAACAACGCCCCACATGGTTTGCCAAGGGGTCGCACCCAGGGCTAATGAGCCGTTACTCAAATGCCGTGGCACCCCAAACACCGCATCTTCAGCAATAGAGAAGATGGTGGGTATAACCGCAAAACCCATGGCAAGGCCAACCACTAAGGCATTTCGCTGGTCAAAATCGATACCTAGCTCATTGGAGAGGTAGTGGCGCATATCGCCACCAAAAAAGGCGGTTTCAATACTGGGGCTAAAGCCGTATGAGATCCAGAGTGCGAGTACAATCACTGGCAGTAACAGAGCCGCCTCCCACCCTTCAGGAATGGCATCGCGCAACCGGCGGGGGGCAAGCTGCCAAGAGAACGCCGCCAAAATAATGGCCGAAGGAACCAGTATCAGCATAATAAAGATACCGGGCAGATGGCTCTCTATGAAGGGTGCCAGCCACAACCCAGCCAGAAAGCCGAGAATAACGGTGGGCAACGCCTCCATTATTTCAATACTCGGCTTAACAATATTGCGCATTTTAGGCGCCATAAAGTAAGCGGTGTAAATAGCACCCAAAATAGCCAGCGGCATCGCCACCAACATCGCGTAAAAAGCGGCCTTCAAGGTACCAAAAGAGATGGGAACCAAGCTATATTTTGGCTCAAAGTCACTACTGGAAGAGGAAGATTGCCAAGTGTACTCCGGCTCTTCATAGCTCTCATACCACACCTCACCCCATAAAGAGGACCAGGAGACCTCTGGATGTTCGTTGTGAATGCGCCAAAACTGCATCTTGCCATTTTGATCTTCAAACCACATGGCGTTAGCCCGTGGGCTAATGGCAATGGCATGGATTGCAGCATCGGCTAATGGCTCCACCAGCAGCGTCCGATGCGCGGTGCTATGGTAAAGGCCAATATTGCCTTCGCGATCTGCGGCGACAAAACCTTTACGCCCAGACTCTATGGCAATTTTATCGATCGGTTTATCTTGTGCATCAAAGCTCCGAATCAGCGTCAGCACCTTATTATTATGTTCATCGCGCACCGGAAACCACTGACTAATCTGTCCGTTAGAGTCCCCCACCATCAGTGAGATCCCCCCGGTGAGGAACATTGCAGTGGTGACGCGGGCACCCTGCTCAACAATACGCAAACGCTGCTCTAACTCAGGCTCTTCCTTATCTCGGATATTGAAAAAGCTAAGTTCGCCACGCCGATCAATAGCATAGATCTTATCTTGCTCTTGGCCCATCAACAGGTAGTCCAGGATACTGGAGTCATAATTAAGCGTGAGGTTCTCCTGCTCTATATCGAACATCCCCTCATCCATCATCGACTCTTCTTTGATGAGATGGGTCATCAGCAAGCGGCCATCATTGGTCGCTGCGGTGATGGTTGCCTCCTCTTCACCATTCTGAAACGCGATATAGCTCAGAATGTCGCCATCATCATCAATGGTAATGGGCTCTTCACCAAAGGGGTAAGCAATTTGCGGGGTAATCTTACGCTGGTCATTTGGAAAGGTGACTTTGTATTGGTGTTTAACCACAACCGCCTGACCATTTGAGAGACCATAAACAACCAGGCCATGCTCAAGTGCTGCTGAAGCAAAGGAGCTGACGGTTGCTCCGGCAGGCAGTTCGATCTCTTCGCGATAGCGTAGTGAACCATCGTCCAGATTATAAAACTCAGCAACCGCCGAACGGGTAAAGCGCACACCGATCTCAGACTGCTCTTCCATTGCCAGGTAGAGCGTTTCACTACTACCCGCACCCTCCACACTATAACTGGCCACATGGTCAATTTCTGCGGATTTGAAGAGCGGCACCACCACAAAGAACAGGTAAAAGAAGATCAGCGCAATCGCTAAAATGACACTGGTACCACCGATAGTAACGGCATACCTAGCCAGCACATCTTTCACCATGCGTATTTTGTTGTGGCGCAAGCGTGCTGCAGCCGTTTTATTGGTATCTATCTTGGCAGTCATAATACAGAGCCACTATTGTTGTGGAGGCAAATTTAGCGGCCAATTATGACAGCAATGTGACAGCGATGTAAAAGCGATATCACAAGCTTTTCGCCATCCTTGTTTAACCGCATGAATTCACAGGATTAATAGGGTAATACCGAAGCTATTATTTCTTTTTTGTGACAAAATAAAACCCGCAGAAGCGGGTTTTATTTTGTCCACTGACCTGTGCAGCTCTAGTGAGAGATGCGCAACTTAGCCAGCTCTTTTTCAGCAATGGCAGCCGATACCGGTACATAACCATCCTTCACAACGACCCCTTGGCCCACTTTAGAAAGTACCAGCTTAAGGAACTCATACTCCATAGGTGGCAGCGCTCTGTTGGGATGTTTGTTTACATAAACATACAGATAGCGTGACAGTGGATATTTACCTGAGCTTGCGGTCTCATTGGTTGCCGGAATATAAGGTTTGCCCGCCTTTTTAGCCAAGGGCAGCAATTTCACCCCGGCAGTCCTATAACCGATACCGGAATAACCAATGGCATTCAATGAAGCCGTCACTGACTGCACCACAGAAGCCGAACCCGGCTGCTCATTCACCGTATTTTTGAAGTCACCCTTACACAGCCCTTTTTTCTTAAAATAGCCGTAAGTTCCTGAAACCGAGTTACGACCAAACAGCTGTATATCCCGATCAGCCCAGCTACCGGTCAGTCCCAGATCACCCCATTTACGAACATCAGCATCCGCGCCGCACTTACGTGTGGAAGAGAAGATGGCATCAATCTGAGGAATTGTTAACCCTTCCAGAGGGTTATCCTTGTGAACGTAGACAGCCAGCGCATCGATAGCCACACGAACAGCCGTTGGTTTATAGCCGTGTTTTTTCTCGAAAGACTCAATCTCCTTGCTCTTCATTTTGCGACTCATTGGCCCCATGCTGGCAGTACCTTCACTGAGCGCAGGTGGCGCAGTTGATGAACCCGCCGCCTGAATCTGAATATTGACATTAGGATAAGCTCGCTTGAACTCCTCAGCCCAGAGTGTCATCAAATTTGCCAGCGTATCAGAGCCAACACTACTTAAGTTGCCTGACACACCACTTGCACGTTCATAATCCGCTAACGCCGGATCTACTTCGGCAGCGGCAACCGCCACACCTGACATCAGGCCAAATGCAATACTGCCTGCAACCAACTTCTTGAATATCTTCATCTCATCTCCCAACATTACAGTTTGAACGCATCAAAATTTGATCGACCCGATATCTTTAAATTATCGACGCATCCATTCGGCCAAAGATCTTGCGCTTATTATTCGCATACCAGTACAGCGACAATACAATATGATCGCTGGATTAGATAACAGTAGTATTAAATATTTATGACACTTTTATGACACCATGACAGGGCGCTCACGTTTCGGCTTTTTTGCTGCCAAATTCAACGGAAAGCAGCCACGAAAAATACTCCCTTTACCCACTGTGCTCTCAATGGTCAGGCGCGCATCATGGTTTTCCAATATATGTTTAGCAATCGCCAACCCCAAGCCAGTTCCCCCGGCATCACGGGAACGCCCAACATCCACCCGATAGAATCGCTCGGTCAAACGGGAGATATGTTGCGGTGCGACACCCACTCCGGAATCCTCCACTTCAAAAAAAATAGTCGCGTCAGTCGCATACCAGCGAATAGAGATCTCACCACCAGCAGGGGTATAATGAACCGCATTAAAGAGGAGGTTGGTAAAAACACTAAACAGCTGTGCCTGATTGCCACGCAACCAGATCGAGTCATCAATATCTACGTTAATAAGGTGCTTTTTATCACCACTCAACACCCGTCCCTCCTCCGCAACAATACGCACCATTGAGGGAATATCAATCACATCACTATGCACCTCTCTAGGGCCGGTCTCCAGCCGGGAGAGCATCAGAAGATCTTCCACTATCGAGGTCATTCGCAAGCTCTGCTCATGCATCACCCGCACCGGAGAACCCCAGCTTTTTTTGAAAGGGTCGTTCTCTGGCAGGTCCGACATCATCTCAAGGTAGCCATTAATCACCGTCAATGGCGTTCGCAGCTCATGGGAGGCATTGGCTACAAAATCACGGCGCGTCTCTTCTAGGCGATGCAGCTGCGTGACATCACGCGCCACCAACAGACGCCGATCCTTTCCGTAGGGAACCACCACCAGTGAAAGTGTCACATTGTCGTGACTGGGGGACGGGAGCTCAAGTGGCCCACTCCTGTTTTTATCTCGAAGAAATGCAACAAATGAAGGGACACGAATCAGGTTATCAATACGTTGTGCCAGATCTTGCGGATGGCGCAACCCCAACTGGCGCCGGGCCGCTTTGTTAAACCACTCAATCTCACCATCTTGACGCAACACCACCGTGGCATCCGGCATCGCCTTGGTCATCATTTTGAAACGATTAAGATAGCTTACAAGTAATTTCTTACGCTTGCGCTGGCGCTGCTGAGCGCGGTAGAAAAGATAATAGACCTCACCCCAAACACCCCCCACATCTGGAGGGTTATAGCTTTTGGAGTGGCGCAACCTTGCATCTAGGCGATACAAAGCACGCAGGTGTAAAAAAAGAAACAAGGCCAACACCAAGCAGATTAACAGCAACGCATGCCCAATCAACAGACCCAATAACAAAGCGGCCAGCAGCGACAGGCCAATCCGCCACAACTCATCTGCCCATTGCGCGCTCATCCACTACAACCTAGTTGAAAAGCGGTAGCCAGCCCCACGCACCGTCTGTACATATCGATCATATTTTTCAGGCTCCAGTGCTTTGCGTAGACGGCGAATATGCACATCCACCGTGCGCTCATCGATGTATACATTGCCACCCCAGACGCGATCAAGCAACTGCCCCCGACTAAATACCCGCTCAACATGGGACATAAAAAAGTGCAACATGCGAAACTCTGTCGGCCCCATCTCCAGTGAGTTGCCATTAGCCATCACTCGGTGGCTCGACATATCCAGCCGCAATCCATCCACATCAATAATCTCTTCATCCAGCGCTGGCGCGGTGCGGCGCAACACCGCCTTAATACGTGCCTGTAGCTCCTTCACCGAGAAGGGCTTAGTGATATAGTCATCTGCACCCACCTCAAAGCCGCGAATTTTATCAAACTCATCACCCCGTGCCGTCAACATAATAATCGGGATATGCTTGGTCATCTCATCCTTTTTAAGTGTACGGGCATACTCAATGCCACTCACACCCGGCAACATCCAGTCCAATAAGATCAGATCAGGCAAACTATCGGCAATCGCCACACGGGCAGCAGCAACGCTCTCCGCCTCCAACACTTGATAACCGGCTTGGGTGATCGTAAAACAGACCATTTCACGAATAGCCGCCTCATCCTCAACCATTAAAATCTTAATCGACATAACAGACTCTCAGCAATACATTAACAGGCGCAACCTCAAGGGAAGCGACAACATCGAAGGTAACCGATGTGACAAAACTGTAACACAGCAGATATGACAAAATTGTGACGAAACATTATACCTTGGGAAGCGCTGATTAACTCTGGATCAATTTAAGCTGAGAGGGAATGGCTGTTATTTATTTCGAAATGCGCAGCAATAGTCGCTCTATGGGTGCGATTTTTGGAGATACAAAGGAGGCGGTTTCAACCAGAAGATTGCTCCCAGAGCGTTGAGTTGACATCAAAATTTATTACCCCGGGGTCAGAGTAAAACAAGCACCAATGTCGGCGCTTGTTTTACTCTAACCCCAGGGCGTTCGATTGCTCGATGGGCTATCTTTCAGCCAGTTTGGCTTTGGAGAACCAGGCAAACAGGGTGGGTAAGATAAACAGGGTCAGGAAGGTGGCGGTTAGTAGCCCACCGACAATCACGGTGGCGAGGGGTTTTTGAATTTCTGCCCCTACGCCGGTCGAGATCAACATCGGTATCAGCCCGAGCGCTGAGGTGATGGCGGTCATCAATACCGGGCGCAAGCGTGAGGTTGCGCCACTAAAAACGGCATCGTCCACCGACAATCCATCGGCAATCCGTTGATTGATACTCTCTACCATCACCACGCCATTCAGCACTGCAACTCCAAACAGGGTTATAAAGCCGATAGAGCTGGGTACCGAGAGGTACTGCCCGGAGAAGTAGAGGGCGAAGACTCCGCCAATCACCGCCAGTGGCACATTGACCAAAATAAGCAGCGCTTGCCCTACTGAGTTAAATGCGAAATAGAGCAGCAGTGCAATCAGTGCCAAAGAGAGCGGAACAATCATACTGAGTCGTTGTTGTGCTCGCTGCTGGCTCTCAAACTGCCCACCAATATCGACGGAGTAGCCAGAAGGCAACTCTACCTGCTCTGCAATGACACGCTGGATATCTGCCACCACGCTGCCCATGTCACGCCCCTGCACATTGGCTTGAATAACCACGCGCCGCTGCACATCGTCTCGGCGCACTTGAGGCGGGCCGGATTCAATGCTGATTTGAGCCACATCACCCAGTCGCACCCAGGCTCCGGTGGGGGCTTGTAGGCGCAGGTTGTTAATCGCAGTGGGATCAACACGGAAGGATTCCGCCAGACGAACGTAGATGTCATAACGCTCGTTGCCATTGATAATCTGCCCCGCCTCGCGGCCACCCAGGCCATCCCGGACAATCGCCATCACATCACCCACCGCCAATCCATAACGTGAGAGCTGCGCTCTGTCTGGGCGTATCACCAGTTGCGCTTCGCCAACAATTTGCTCCATTGCCACGTCCCGCGCACCGTCTACACTCTGTATGACTTTTTCGATGGCGGCACCCTTCTCTGCTAATACCGCCAGATCAGGGCCAAACAGTTTAATCGCCAGCTGCGCCTTCACCCCTGACAATAGCTCATCAACCCGGGTGGCTATGGGTTGTGAGAAATTGAGCAACAGGCCGGGATGCTGCTCCAGCTTATGCTCCATCAACCCTTGCAACTCCTGACGGTTGCGGGCGCTACTCCACTCGCTAACCGGCTTCAAGCCAATGTAGATTTCGATATTGTTGACCGGCTCCGGATCACCACCAATTTCTGGGCGACCCACTCGACTCAGGGCGTAAATAACTTCAGGGAACTCCAGCAACATCGCTTCCAGTTTTGGGGCAACCGTGAGCGCGGTCTCTAGGCTGGCAGAGGGGGCCAGTGTGACCCGCAGGTTGATGGTCCCCTCTTCAAGCTCAGGCACAAACTCGGTACCCAGCTGCGGCACCAGCGCCACTGTTGCGATCATCAGCAACACTGCGCCACCCACCACTACTCGGGTTCTTTTTAGTGCCCAACGTAAGCCACAGCGATAAAGGTTATCCAGCGGTTTCAAAACAAAGCTCTGTTTTTCGCGCACCCCGTGGCGAAACAGGTAGGTAGCCAGCGCCGGTACAATGATTAGCGCCACAAAAGCGGCCGCCACAACCGCCAGCATAATGCTGATCGCCATGGGCTGAAACAGCTTCGCCTCAACACCTTCAAAACTGAACAGCGGTAGAAACACTACTAGAATAATAGAAGTGGCAAAGAATATCGGACGCACCACCTCCCTACCGGCAATTTGTAATCGCAACGCAATACCGTTTTTATCATGAGCCACATCATAAGGATCCAAATCCTGAGCGCCGGTACGGGCTTTGGCCTGTTTATCATGCTCGGCATCGGGGTGTGACAGGTGCTTGAACATATTATCCACCATCACCACCGAGCCATCCACCAACATACCAATGGCCACCGCAATGCCACCCAGTGACATCAGGTTGGCTGAGAGTCCAAACCAGGCCATGATCATCAAGGCGATACCAATCGATATGGGAATGGAGATCAACACCAGAAAGGTAGCCCGCAGGTTCATCAAAAACAGCGCCAGCACCACCACAATAAAGATGAAGGCCAGCAGCAGTGCATTGACAACCGTCATCACCGCCTGGCTAATCAGATCACTCTGATCATAAAAGACCTCAAAACGCACCCCTTCTGGCAGTGCCTGTTGAATTAACGCCACACGACTCTCTATGCCGTCAATGGTACTTTTGGTATTGGAACCCATGCGTTTCAGTACAATACCGGCAACCACTTCACCCAGCGCCTGCGGGTTACCCTGCGCATCGCGACGCGTCATGGTAACGGCACCCTGGCGTATTTCACTGCCCAGCGCCACCGTGGCTACTTGCGCCACGGTAACCACGGTGCCATCGACCGTTTTCAGGGGGATTTGGCGTAACTCTTCCAACCCCTGCTCATCGTGGCCTAACCAGCCGACACCACGAATAACCAACTGCTCTTGACCACGATCCATATACCAGCCACCGGCATTGGCGTTATTGTTTTCCAGCGCTTCTACAACATCTTGCTGGTTCAAACCATAGGCCAGCAGGCGGGATGGATTCAAGTTGACCTGGTACTGCTTTACATCACCACCAAAGGATAAAACATCGGTCACGCCATCCACCGGCATCAGTAACAGTTTGACGATCCAATCATTCAGGCTGCGCAGCGCCATCGCATCAAAACGGGTTTTGTCATCTGCCACTAATAGATATTGATAGATCTGCCCCAGCCCCGAGGTATTGGGGCCAATCTCCGGCATACCCACCCCCTCCGGGATCAGCTCTTTTGCCGATTGCAGTCGCTCGAAGACCAACTGACGGGCAAAATAGATATCCTTCCCCTCCTTGAAAACCACGGTAATGCCCGACAGGCCGGTTTTGGAGATAGAGCGCACTTGCTCCACATCAGGCAGTGCATACATCACCGCCTCAATGGGGAAGGTAATTAACTGCTCAACCTCTTCAGAAGCCAGACCGGGCGCTTCTGTGTTAATGGAGACCTGTACATTGGTCACATCAGGAAATGCATCTAGGTTCAGTTTTGGAATAATAAGTGTCGCTGCCGCCGTTAGCGCCAGCAAGCCAATCACAACCAGTAAACGGTTGATAACTGACCAGTCGATAATACGATTCAACATAATCTTTATCTCTCTGTTCAGTTAACTCGAATATTTCATTAATTCGCAAAAAATCACGCAGTCGTTTGTTTTTACAGGCAAACACCCCGAAAAATCGCCGCATCAATGATAACAAACGATAGCGGAAGTATTACCTGTGGGGTCAAAGCTGTCGCGTCCTGCTATCGCCCCTTACCTGCGTCCATGCAGGGATTAAACAGATGAAATTGTGCTTAATTTATAAATTATCCGGGTTAATTAATGGTTGTGCGGATCAAAACCACCTTTGGCCATCTCCGACTGCACAAAAAAAGCACCTTTACCCACAATGGTGGTGCCCTCTTCAATACCCTCAATCAACATGCGGTCACCCACCGTATCCAGCACCGTCACCTCTGTAGGTTCAAAGCGACCTTGAGCGGTCTCCACAAATAGTTGCCAATCGCCATCGGGGCTGCGTAAAACAGCCGCTACCGGCACCACCAGCCCTTGGCGCTTTTGGTTGCCTTCGATCACCACATTTACAAACTGACCGGGGTGGATCTCATCGTTACGATTGGCCACTTCAATATGCACCGCCAGGGTGCGAGTGGTCTCATCCAGGGTGTGGCGAGCGCGCACCACTTCGCCGCTGATCCAACGCTGGCCAACCTGCACTTGAGCAGGTGATCCCAGTGCGATACGGGCGGCATCATCCGGGGTGAGTCGTGCCTCAATCCAGAGCAGAGACTCATCACTGATCTCCATCAATACATAACCCGGCTCAATCAATTCACCCACCACAAAATCATCACTGATAATGGTGCCCTTTTGAAACGAGAGCAGATGAAACTCGCCTGTAGCGTGAGTTGCATCGCCGGTTTCGATCAAAGATTCGATCTGTTTTTTGGTCATACCGTAAGCGTTGACCTTGGCATAAGCCTGTTGATAGGCGATTTGAGCCGCAACAAAGCGCTTTTCGGAAACCACTTTACGCCCCAGCTTTTCAACTCGACGCAGCTCAACACCCGCCTCCATCAACGCCCCTTGTGCCTCAGCCATCTCAACACTAGAGAGGGTAATCAGTCGCTGCCCTTTTTTAATATGATCCCCAAGGTGGGCATGGCGTTTAATCACCTGAGCCGGTGTGCGCGGTGTCACCTTGGTGGTTCGATAAGCGTTCAATATCGCCTCACCCGGTGCGGTAATCGCATCACCCAGCGACTGACGGGTAACCCTCATGGTCTCAATACCGGCGATACGGCGTTGAGTCTCGCTCAGCTCAACATCGCTCGCCTCTTCACCATGGCCGTGACCATCATCACCCGCCTCATCGTGGCCACCGTGGTCATGACCCTGCTCTTCATGACCATCATCCTGATGCCCATGCCCCTCTTTCTCGTGTTGGTGTCCCTCATCACCATGCGGTGCATGACTCTCCATCATTTCGATATCTGAAAAATCATCCATACCCTCATCATCGTGGCCATGACCCTCACCGGCAAAAAGAGCGCCGGGTGCGGTCAAACTCAATAAAATCCATAACATCAATCTACTTTTCATCTGTTTTATCTCCGGAATTCTCTGTTTGTGCGGGGGTAAAACCCAGCCAAGCCTCAACCTGCGCCGAGGCATCCAACCAACCAATGGCCGCCCGCCACACCTCACCCACCAACACAGTCGCCGCTGTCTGGGTATTAATATTCTGCTTTGCTTGAATCAGGTAGTCAGTGGCCGTCAACTCTTCGGCCTGCCATAGCTGCTCCAGCAAGCTCATCTGTTCACGGTGCGCCTGCTGCCCAGTGGCAACCCAAGCACGCCACGCACGGCTGGTGTTTTTAAAGCGCCCCAATGAACCGGCCAGACGTGCTTTAGCGCGGCGATGAGCATCACGATAAGCCAGCTCTTCGACCACTGCATCGTAAGAAGCTGCACGCACTTCCGCCTTAAAGTTGTTACGCACAAACAGCGGGATTTCTAGGCTCAGCCCCAACAGAGTCTCAGAACCTTCTCGACCCGCACGAACACCAATGGTGGGGTCTGCCCGCCCTTGCCGCTCCGCCAAGCCAATGCGCGACTTAGCAGCCTCCATCCGGCTACGCAACACCACGAGCGCGGGGAGTGACTGAAGCAGCGCCGGATCAACCTGCTGCGGAGGCGCTGCCAACCGAGTCGGTAACGATGGCCAATCAACACGACCCGAGCCGCTTACCGCCTGTAGTGCCGCTTCAGCCTCAGCCAGCTCACTCTCTCTCGCCGCCTGCTTCATCAAGGCTTCACTGTAAGTAACGTGCGCCAAGGTGCCCTCTAGCGCCCCCATATCACCCGCCGCCTGACGCTGTTGCACCGCATCAACAAACCCCTTCATCAGCTGACTACGGCGCACCGCCAACATCTGCATTTCACGCGCTGTGAAATATTGCGCCAACGCCTCAAGCGCCTCCACCGCCACTTGCTGGCGATACTCCCGCAGTTCAGCCTCAGCGGAACGAACAGCAGAGAGCGCAATACCCGTTTGAGCCGCTCGCTTATCCCCCCAGTCCAACGTCTGGCGAAAACCGATTGAAGCGGTATTCACATCGGTGCGCTCAGCTTCCAGCTCAAGGCTTGGGTTATAGAGAGGGCGATCAGCCCCCGCCACTCGCGCCCGAGCGGCCTCAACCGCCGCTTGCGCCCCTAGCATTATTGGGCTATCCCGCCACACCTGCTGAATAAAAGCCTGGAGTGATGGATCAGAAAAGTGTGCCGTATCAGCACTGATAGTCAGGGTCGAGAGAGGTCTCTGCGGGTACTCGGGGGGAGGTGCTGCCCAAACGGGTAACACCAGACAAGCGAGTACGCCTGCCGATAAATATTTTTTAAACAACATAAACTAAATCCTTCGCGTACAAAGAAAAATCACTACGCATTACACAGCGGCAATACATAACAAAACAGCGAAAAATTTAGGCGATAGGGGGTCTTAAAAGTGGGGCTATATAGAGGGAGCGGGGAGTCTGGGCGGAAACAATAAAATCACTATTGCTCACCATAGAGAAAGGCGCGGTTTGAGTAAAAACAAGACCCACCAAATGGGCACTGCCATGACCACAGTGATTATCATGATGCAGATCACCCTCCGCATGGTCATGCTTTTCACAAGCGGAGAGATCGGCAGAGAGCAGATCGTGACCCACCACTGACCCGGGATGGACATCCCAAGCATAAGCCAAACCTAAACTAAGGTTGGCCAACAGTAATAGACAGATCAGTACTTTCTTCATAATGGTGGCTAATTTAGGTGAAGTATGGCTACGCTGTCAACACCAAAGCAAGGAAATGCGAAGTTCTTCCACAGTAGTCCATTGATCAATAACTCTCCAACTTACGGACTACCGTTGTCAGAAACCTTTACACTCATGACCATAGCCGCTCCCAAAAAGCCGTACACATCCTTTAAAATCATGCCATTATAGCTTGGGCATGAATATTGCTTACAACCTCAGCATAACTATATTTAGTTTGTTAAATTTACGCTATTCAGGGAAGTTTCTGATTAAGTCTGGATGAATTTAGACTGAGAGGGGATTGCTCTCATTTATTCCGAAATGCGCAGCAATCATCGCTCTATGGGTGCGATTTTCGGGATAAATTTAGGGTGATCTCAGTCAGCATAAAACATTCATAACTTGATCGGAGCGTCCTCAAACATATGGAGAAATGGACACATGAAATACTCAGCTATATTGGCAACGAGCTTACTGGCACTTAGCTTCGCAGGTGGGGTTGTTGCTGCACCACTTCAGTGGGAATCAAATTACGGCACTTGGAGTGATCTCAGCGACGAAGATGATGAAACGGAGCAGTACAACCTCGGCTTTGATTTTACCTTTTACGGTGCAACGTACAGTTCAGTATGGGTCAACTCCAATGGTGCTCTCCAGTTTGATGATAATGATGATGACTATGAAGTTGGTGATCAGATAGAAGATGATTATGGCCGGGTTATCGCCCCGTTCTGGGCGGATCTTGATCCGGATGAAGGTGGTGATATTTACTACAATACTCTGGGTACGCTCGGAGATCGTAGGTTTGTTGTTACTTGGGATGATGTCATTGACTATGAAGAAGAGTTCAATAACACCTTTCAGGTCATTCTTTATGAAACGGGACTAATACAGTTTGGTTATCAGAGCCTCCTAGGTAGTGGTGACAATGATGATGAAGATGTGATCGGTGTCTCTCGGGGTGATGGCATTAATTACAACTACTTCACCGCCGCTGATGGTGATGATAACGGCATATACCCCAATGGTGAAAACTTGTTTTACACTTGGAATGCTGGCGCACAAAACTACGATGCATCCAATACCCACTCAGTACCTGAGCCCGGCATGATTTTTCTCCTAGGCGCTGGTTTTGCAGGTCTGCTAGTCAGAAACAGAAGAAAAATAAAGGGATAACCACCTTTACCGCCCATACTCACACAACTCTAATATGTGAGGGGGAGTGCGCTTAAAGCGGGTCATTCACATGGCCCGCTTTTTTTGTGGCTGTATCGCTGCCCCATTGAAGTCCCCGCCAAAAGCCTCCCCCGCACACCCATCGCCCTCCACATCCACTTAACCCCCTTCACTATAGATAAAACACTATATTCCGCCCACCTCTACAAAAATACAGTTATGATGACTTGCCGCCATACAAAGGCGCGGCACTTAGGGAGCTACTTTAGGAATGAAGTTCAACGAAGATTCACGGGTAAAAATCCCCACCCTCCTGCATTTAATGCGTTTGGGTTATGAGCACCTCTCGCTAAAAGGCTCTAAAGTCACACGGGATGAGTCAACCAATATTTTCACCGACATCTTCAACCAAAGCATCAAGCGTATAAATCCAGACCTTAGAGCCTCTTGCAAAACACTCAGAAACAAATAATCTAAGTTTTTCTTGGCACTTGAAAATGCGTAAAAAATCCAGAACTAGCCATATGTTGCTTAAGGTGGGTCCATTTCCACTCCCGTCACTATTAAAATAGAAATCGAAGGCAAACAATGCCGTAACACAACTGTTTCAATGTGCTTTTTGTTAGAACTAATAAAATGGGTCGCGTAATTTATTCAACCACTTTCATTAATTGATCCACCGTGAGCGCAACGATTCCAAACATTAAATGTGCCATCACCTTGGCATGACCCCGCACTCGAACCCTACGCGCACCGAATTCATCTTTGATTCGCCCATTGACCCGCTCAACTGTGCTGCGCTCATTGTAGCGTTGATCTTCAGCGGTCACGTAGTTTACTCTCTTGCGCCGTTTTGCTTCTGTTTCCAGCGCTGCTTTTTTTACTTTACTGCGAGGATTAGTGTCAATGATCGGAACATGCCCTAAACCTTTACTATGATCCTTGATCTGTGGCGCATCATAGGCGGCATCCATTTATTTGAAATAAGCTATTGAAAAGATACTGATTAACTCTAAGGAGAATAATAAACTCACAGAGTTAAGAGACTGGCTCCTACCCATGCTAATGAACGGCCAAGTCACCGTTAACGATTCATAACCATCAACCCAATAGTGCTTCGGCATTAAGGCCAAGTTTCGGGGTGTAAACGCGCTGGCATAGGAGATGATAGGCAATAAAAAACCCGATAGACCATTAATATAATGGGTCTATCGGGTTGTTTTAGGCTTTTATCAAACCCGTTTTTGGTGGAGCTGGCGGGAGTCGAACCCGCGTCCGCAAATCCTCCGCCTTCGGTTCTACATGTTTAGTCTATTTTTAGTTTTAGTCAGCAGCTACCCAACAGACAGGGAAAACCGATGACGATTCTGGTACTTTTTAGCGCTTTAGCCCCAGACGAGCCTCGGTCGCGATCCTATGAGAGTCGACCCCGGTTGCTGCGTGCATAGGCACAGACACAGGCCGAGGGCACTACAACAGGTGTTTAAGCTGCTAGTGCGTAGTTGTCGTCGTTGGCAACTATAAAGTTTGTAGATTAGATTTACGAGGTAGTCTACCCCTCGACATGCCCCTCAGGTTTTGCAATCCGCGTCGAAGCCGGGACAGCCCCAAGTGTAAGTGAGACATTCTACTCTAGTTAATAGTTCCCGTCAGCTTGATTTTTTCGGTAACCTTAACGCCCTCTCATCAGGCGCTGTTTATCCCGTTTCCAATCCCGATCTTTTGCGGTGGCGCGCTTGTCGTGCTCACCTTTGCCTTTAGCGAGGCTAATCTCTATTTTTACCCGGCCATGTGACCAGTACATGGAGAGTGGCACGATGGTGTAGCCTTTGCGGTCAACAGCACCCATTAGTTTATCTATTTGGCTGCGGTGCAGCAGGAGTTTACGCACCCTAGTGGCGTTTGCCTGTACATGGGTTGAGGCGGTGATGAGCGGGGTAATCAGCAGGTTTGATATCCACGCTTCGCCATTTTTTATGAAAACATAGCTGTCTACCATCTGACATTTACTGGCTCGCAGGCTTTTAACTTCCCACCCTTGCAGTACCATACCCGCTTCAAATTTTTCATCGATTTGATAGTCAAAGCGCGCTCTTTTGTTAAAGGCGATGTTGTTACTGGGTGTTTTGGGTTTCTTCTTGGCCATAGCGCAGCATTATAACCAATCTATGGCGAGCGGCCTACTGTTGCTACACAGCAGCTCGCGTTTCTAGCTCAAGAGTTGAATTTTAAGCTGGCCATAAGGCATCGAAAATACTCCATTTTATAAGGGGTTTGTTTTAAATATATTCTTTATAATCAAGGCACTAACCACAACACCCTAAGCACTGGTGGTTCGGATTAATATAGGGTATCATTAGTTTTTAACGCTTATTTTATATAAAAATAAATAGACATGGAGGGAGTATGAGAATTTCGATTAAACCTATGGCAGGATTAGCTTTGGTGGTTTTGCTGGCCGGCTGTAGCGGCCAAGAGAAGATTGTTATGGATGTGCCTGATTGCGTATTCCCGGACTCACCTACCGTAGCGGCACCTGCGTGGATTTGTGATGCACCCGTTGAAGGCATTGAAGTCAGTGCCGTGGGTATGTTCCGAAAAACAAATGCTGGTGCTCAGTTCCAAAAAACTCAGGCGACAGCGGCTGCCAGAAACATGTTAGCGGCACAGATGAAAGTTCATGTAAAACAGCTGGTGAAAAACTACTCGGAAGTGACCGGTGTGGGTGATGATGAGACGGTTGATACGGTGAGCTCTGATGTGAGCAAACAGGTAACTGCGGCCACTTTATATGGTTCAAAAGTTTACAAAACACGGGCCAACCCTGAAACAGGCGCACTCTATGTTTTGGTGGGTTTAGATCCGGATCAAGCGGCTGCACAAGCGACAGAGGCGCTAAAAACAAGCTACAAAAACAAAAAGGCACAGTGGCAGAAGTTTCTCGCGGGTAAAGCTCATGACGAGCTAGATGCTGAGTTTGAGAAGATCGCTAACCAGGATCTTTAATACCGTATTCGAGAAGGTGTTCATAAAAAACCGCTACTGATAGATGAAATTATTGGTAGCGGTTTTTGTGTATCTAAAACCTCGATTTTCCCTGCGGAAGCTCTAAAAAATGACAAAACAAGGAAGCGTAGATGGGTATTCATGATGGAGGCGGGTTAACCCTGATAAACAGAGTCGGACTGATCACGGCTCTTATGCTCTCTTTTCAAGCAACGGCAGAGAGTGAGTTCGACCTGTGGATGAAGCAGCAGTCGGATGGTTTTTCGTCGTATCAAGAGAAACACGACCGTGAGTTCTCCTCTTTTTTAGAAGCGGATTGGAAAGCCTTTCAGCTTAATCATGGTGCCAAGCGAGATGAAGTGCCCAAGCCGGTCACACTCCCTACAGCACCCGAACCTGCGGTCACTAAACCGACGCCCAATACACCCCCTGAAAATCTTATTTCAGTCAAAGAGCGGTTAACGCCGGTTGTTAACCCACCCATAAAAAAACAGCCCCCTCCAAGCCCCGAAAAAACCATGGTGGGTGAGCGGATTGATGTCGATTTTTTAGGCAGCACACTCCCCCTTTATCTGGAAAAAAGAGTCCAAATCTCTTTAGGCAGAAGTATTGATAATAAGAGCATTGCGCTTTTTTGGGATCAAATCAGCTCATCACCCTACACGCCTTTAATTGAGCAGATTAATGCTTATCGCAAAACCATCGAATTTAATGATTGGGGAACTGTTCAGCTGATTAATGCGCTGGCCAACACCCTCTACCGCCCGCAATCAAATGAAGCACACCTCTTTAGCTGGTTTTTATTGGTTAAATCCGGTTATGCCGCCCGCATTGGTTATACAAAAAACCGCATTCACCTGATGTTGCCATCACAAACAAAACTCTTCGGCATGCCCTATTTCACCTATGACAAGGTGCGTTACTACGTGATTACCCGTAAAAAAGGCCAAGACCTGGGCTCTGTTTTCTCATATGAAGGGAGTTATCCCGATGCCACACGAAAAATGAACCTCTATATATCCAATACTCCTTCACTGAAAGTCGATAAAACAGAGAAGGTATTGAGATTCAATTATGCCAACAAACAGCATGAGTTCAGTATCAACTACGATAAAAATGCAGCCCGTTATTTTAAAGATTACCCGGCCACGCAACTTAGCGTCTATTTCAACGCCACTATTTCCGATAGCCTCAAGCAGTCACTCCTGCTCCCACTGGGCCAACTGGTGGAGGGAAAGAGCGAACAAGAGGCGGTGAATATCCTATTGCGCTTTGTACAGACCGCATTCGCTTATAAGACAGACGATGAGCAGTTTGGACGGGAAAAATACTTCTTTCCGGAAGAGCTGTTTCTATACGATTACTCTGACTGTGAGGACCGCTCGGTACTGTTTGCCTATTTGGTCAAAACACTACTGGGCCTGGAGGTGGTTGCCGTGACCTTCCCGGGGCATGTCGCCACCGCAGTGCATTTTAGTCGCGATATTGCAGGTGCCAGCGTCAAAAAAGAGAACAAAAAGTATCTCATTGCCGACCCGACCTATATCAATGCCAATGTTGGCATGATCATGCCCCAATTTAAGAGTAGCGCCGCAAAAGTTATCTCAATTAGTGACATTTAAAATTATGGGTATGCATTATGTTAATAAGGATTAGATTTCATAGCGTAAAAGTTGTGCTCGGATTGTTGCTGGTGGCTATTGCAGCCTCAGGCTGTGCGATTAACCCAGCAGGAAAAGATCGCAATACCAGCGCACAGCTCAGCGAAGCGCTGCGTGCAAACAACTATACTGGCGCACAAAAGACCATTGCCGATGCCTATGACGATAAAAAAAATCGCTCGCTTATGCTGATGGAGGGCGGACTTGTTGACTACTTGAGCAAAGACCATCAACAGAGCATTCACAGGCTAAATGAAGCGGAGGTGTTAACCGACGAAGCAGAAACAAAAAGAGTCAGTGAGTACCTGAAATCGATAATGGCAGGGCCTACCAGCCTCAGCTATGGTGGGGCACTTTTTGAGCGGGCATATATCCACTACTATAAAGCGATGAACTTCCTGGCTCTGGCTAACAACCACACAGGAAATGACAGAGAGGATGCACTGGAAGGTGCGCGGATTGAAGCACGCAAAATCGACCGATTACTCAATAGCATTCAAGATCAGGAGCCTACCTATGACGAGGCAAAAGAGGGTAAGGAGTCTACTTTTAAACAGATGACACTGCTGCTGCGTGGTTTATACGGAAGAACCCTTGACCGAGACGCACTCGCATACCGTGAGGATGCCTATATACGCTACATGGAAGGGGTTATCTATGAGTCCAATGGTGAATTGGACAGTGCCCGCATTGCTTATCAAGGCGCTGCAAACCTGTATGAAAAAGGGTATGCCAAGCAGTATGGCCTTGGGCAAGCCATTGTCGAGATGGCATGGTTTGAAGTGGTTCGCGTCATGCGCAAAGCGGGTGGATATAGAAATGAAGTTGCCGACCTGACAAAGCGCAAGCTTTCAAAAGAGATGGAACAGCGACTAAATGAGTTTGACCGAGACAGCGCTCAATTAGTGGTTATTAATCACATCGGCTTTGCTCCCAAACCTAAAGAGATGGTGCTGCGCCTTCAGCTCGACACCCAGACCAAAGAGTTGATACTTACACCGGCTGTTTTGGTTCCAGGCTTGATTTCAACCTCAGACAGTGTCGATCCTATTGATATTAAAGAGCAGTTGATGTGGTTCAATGGGATGTACTCTGACCGTGGAATAGTTGACATCATCTCTAATTATAAAAAGCGCGGTGTTTATGGTGTGGTCCAGGGCATGATGGAGAAGCGCACCTCCATCGCCCCCCTCTGGTCAGTGGCGGAAGAGAGCGGTTTGGTATCTGGGCTAGATTGGGGTGGAACCATTGTTCAGGTTCCCTATTTAGGCTCCATCGCCACTGACTTTGATAGCAGCCAAGTCACCCTTGATGGCGAGAAAAAAGGTACCATGATTGCTGCCGAGTCCATCGCCACCATTGCACTGCAACAGCAACTGCTCGGTGCCGGAAGTGGTCTGCGCGCAGCCTTGGCACGAGAGCTAACAAAAGTAGCTTTTTGTACTCAAACGGCAAAAGCTGCGGGGGGTGGATTTAAAAGCGAGATAGCCAAAAAGCTCTGTATTCTTGGTTTTGGCATGGTATCGGGCGCGGATACTCGAAGCTGGTCGACACTGCCCCACACTATTATGATACAGCGCTTTGCCGTAGAGCCTGGACAACATACGGTAACCATAACGACCCCTCGGGCGGGTGGAGGCATTTTTCATCACGCCGAATATGAAATTGAGATCAAAAAGGGGCAGTTAATGGTACTCAAAAACCGCGCAGTTGCAGCAGCCCCGGTTGCTACAGGCCAGTTAATAGCCACTCAATCTGGGCAAAACATAGAGTGAGCGCTTTCGTGCGCAAGAGATGTAACGGACTCTAAATAACAACAACACAGGATGAAAGCATGTACAGAACATACTCGGCACTTTTAGTGCTTTTAATCACAACCCTATTGGTAGGTTGCCAAACGGCACCCAAACAGAAAGGGAGCGATTTTTCCGACGACAAGCCCGACTGGATTTTAAATACACCCATTAAAAGCGGCTTCATCTATGGTGTCGGTTCGGCAGAGGTATTTGGCGGTAATGAAACAGCGGCGCTAAGCCGTGCAAAAGATTTCGCCCGAATTGAGTTAATTAAACAGATTGAAGTTGAGATGCAAGGCAGTGTTGAGCAGGAGATTTCTGAAATTACGCGCAATAATAAAAGCGAATTCACCGAACAGCTTCGCCAGACAGTCTCCAGTCGAGTACCTGAATTCAAGCTCTCTAATGTTGAACAGGTTGACTCATATAGTGATGAGAAAAATCGCCAGGTTGCGGTATTAGTAAAATTTGATGTCAACGAAGAGATTCAGTCATTGAAGGGAGAGATCCGCTCACTCGACCAGCAACTACAAGAGATCGATGAAACACTCTCGCAAAACCAAAAAAGAGGCCTCACTCGCCTACGCACCGCCACCTCAGCACTGGTACTCGCCGACCAGCGGGCGGGCTTGCAAGCACGCCTCAATCAACTGCAATCGGGTGCAGAGCGAGAGCCGCTGCTCACCAAGCCGATACGCCAACTTATCGCAAAAGTTTATAAAATAACCTCCGAGATAAAAGTCGCTCTGCGAGCAGAGAAAAAGAGTGAGCGAGCACTGCAAGTCGGGCTAATTGCCCAGCTGACTAAAAGAGGATTAACCGTATCAGAAGAAGGCGCGCATGATATTGAAATTGTCTATGGTGTGAGTAGCAACACCATCAAACGCGGTGATATGAACTTTGTGGTCACCGAAGGAAATATCTGGGTAAAAGATGATGCCGGAAAGATCATTAACGCCGTACAGAAAAGAGTGAAAGGTGCCTCGATAGATCCAAAACTCGCCCACTCTCGTGCGATTGAAAAACTATCAGAAAGCTTGGGAGAAGCGTTAGTGGACGCACTGTTTTAACCGGGTATTATGCATCCCCACGCGGGAGCGTGGGGACGAGGTGCAAGCTCTGATCCCCCAACTCCACTAGCTGGTAGAAAGAAGTGCCCGCTCTTTAAGGTGATGGATTTGGTCTCGCACCACACTGGCCTGCTCAAACTCTAGGTTGCGGGCATGAAGGTACATGGTGTCTTCCATTTTTTTGATCTCTTTTTCGAGTTGGCTCGGGCTCATTTTCGCATAGACCGCCGCCTCATCGGCCACATGTGCATACTCTTTTGCGCTGGTCACGCCACCCGGTCGCCCGCCTTGCATAACATCAAGTATCGCTTTCTCAATGCCCTTCGGTGTAATGTTGTTGGCTTGGTTGTGCGCGATCTGTTTCTCTCTGCGCCGCTCGGTTTCATCCATCGCAAAACGCATTGATTTGGTTATTTTATCGGCATATAAAATAGCGCGGCCATTCAGGTTACGCGCAGCACGACCAATGGTTTGAATCAGCGAGCGCTTGGAGCGTAAAAAACCCTCTTTGTCTGCGTCGAGAATCGCCACCAGTGAAACTTCGGGGATATCTAACCCCTCACGCAGCAGGTTAATGCCCACCAGAACGTCAAACACCCCTAGTCGTAAATCCCGTAGAATTTCGACCCGCTCGACGGTGTCGATATCCGAGTGCAAATAGCGCACTTTAATTCCATGCTCATTCAGGTAATCACTCAAATCTTCGGCCATTCGTTTGGTCAGTGTGGTGACCAGCACCCTTTCGCCAAGCGCAATACGTTTGTTGGCTTCCGACAGCAGGTCATCCACTTGGGTGGCCACCGGGCGTATTTCGATTTGTGGATCAACCAATCCGGTGGGGCGTACCACCTGCTCGGCCACTTCACCGGAGTGTTCCATCTCATAGTCAGCCGGGGTTGCCGAGACATAGATGGTTTGTGGCGAGCGCTGTTCAAACTCCTCAAACTTCATGGGTCGATTATCCAGCGCTGAGGGGAGCCGAAAACCATACTCGACCAGGTTCACTTTTCTGGCTCGATCCCCTTTGTACATGCCGCCAATTTGCGGCACGGTGACGTGACTCTCGTCGATAACCAGCAGCGCATCGTCGGGGAGATAGTCAAACAGTGTTGGCGGTGCATCACCGGGGGTACGGCCAGAGAGGTAGCGCGAGTAGTTTTCGATGCCCGAGCAGTAGCCCAGCTCCAGCATCATCTCAATATCGTAATTAACCCGCTGCTCAATACGCTGCGCCTCCACCAATTTATCAAGGCTACGCAGCTGTTCTAAGCGCTCTTTTAACTCGGCTTTAATAGGGTCGATGGCATCCAAAATTGTTTGGCGGGGTGTCACGTAGTGGGTGCCGGGATAGACCGTAGCGCGAGGTACTCGCTGCAACACTTCGCCGGTCAGCGGGTCAAACCACGCCAGCGACTCCACTTCATCATCAAACAGCTCAATTCTCAGTGCCCGCTTCTCCTCATCTGCCGGGAAGATGTCGATCACTTCACCCCGCACCCGAAAAACACCGCGGTGAAAATCCGTATCATTGCGGCTATATTGCAGCTCTGCCAAGCGCGCCAGTACCGCACGTTGGTCAACGATCTCCCCTGTCGAGAGGTGCAACATCATCTTCAAATAGGCGTTAGGGTCACCCAAACCATAAATGGCCGAAACCGTGGCGACGATGATGGTATCTTTGCGCTCAAGCATCGCCTTGGTGGCTGAGAGACGCATCTGCTCTATGTGCTCGTTAATTGAGGCATCTTTCTCAATGAAGGTATCGGTGCTTGGCACATAGGCTTCGGGTTGATAGTAGTCATAGTAGGAGACAAAATATTCAACCGCATTTTCGGGGAAAAACTCACGTATTTCAGCATAGAGTTGGGCGGCCAGTGTCTTATTGGGTGCCATGATCAGGGCGGGTCTTTGCAGCTCTGCAATGACGTTGGCAATGGTAAATGTTTTACCCGAGCCGGTAACCCCTAGCAGGGTCATTCCAGCCTCACCGGCTTTTAACCCCTCGACTAATGTTGTAATCGCGGAGGGTTGGTCTCCGGATGGTTTAAACTTTGAATTTAATTTGAAGGATTTGCTCATAAAATGATTCTGAAATTCGCATGAATACAGTAGTATATTACCACCCTAAGTACTACTGTATTTGATTTGTGGACTAAAAGGCTTTCACTTGAACATACATCTTTCAAAGCGCGTCCAGCGTGTAAAACCATCCCCCACTCTCCTTGTTACTGCCCGGGCCAATGAGCTCAAAGCGGCTGGAAAAGATATTATCGGGCTGGGTGCTGGCGAGCCCGATTTTGATACGCCCGAGCACATAAAACAAGCGGCAATCGAAGCGATCAACAGTGGATTTACCAAGTATACCGCAGTTGACGGCACCGCAGAACTCAAGCAGGCGATCATTGATAAACTGCAACGCGATAATCAGCTAAGCTATCAAGCAGATCAGGTGCTAGTCTCTTGTGGTGGTAAGCAGAGTTTTTTCAACCTTGCCCAGGCGATGCTGGATGAGGGAGATGAGGTGATCATCCCCGCCCCCTACTGGGTTTCATACCCGGATATGGTGCTGCTGGCCGACGCCACGCCGGTTATTGTTGAAACCTCGCTGCATCAACAGTTCAAGATGACGGCGGAAATGCTTGAGGCCGCCATTACAGATAAAACACGCCTAGTGGTGATTAACAGCCCCTCCAACCCGAGTGGTGCCTGTTACAGCCAAGCCGAGTTGACCGCATTAGCTGCGGTACTCGAAAAATACCCGAAGATCATCATTGCCAGTGATGATATGTATGAACACATCATCTTGGGTGATCAGCCTTTCTGTAATATCTTGATGGCTTGCCCGGCACTGTATGAGCGCACGATGGTCTTAAACGGAGTCTCTAAAGCCTACTCCATGACCGGCTGGCGTATCGGTTATGCCGCAGGGCCAGCGCCGTTAATCAAGGCGATGAAAAAAATCCAGTCACAAAGCACATCTAACCCCACTTCTATTTCGCAAGTGGCCGCCACCACAGCACTGAGTGGCGGCAGTGAGTGTATTGATGTAATGTTGACTGCATTTAAAGCACGCCATAACTACATTGTGACAGCCTTAAACCAGATCGATGGCGTTGAGTGCCTCCCTTCACAGGGTGCGTTTTACTCTTTTCCTTGTATGCAGGGTGTGATTGATCGGATGAGTGGCATCAACAATGATGTTGAATTGGCCGAGTTTTTACTGACCAAAGCAGGTATCGCACTGGTACCCGGCTCAGCCTTTGGATCCCCCGGCTATATGAGACTCTCTTTTGCCACCAGCATGGAGAACCTTGAAAAGGCAATTAATCGTATGAAATCAGCACTTTGCGTGTAAACAAGAGCATCAAATAAATATCATTTTTGGTATTGACCCACTTGGGGTGTTTCTGTACTATACGCACAACTTATCGAGTAGATAATTATTCCCTGATAACTCAGTTGGTAGAGTAGCGGACTGTTAATCCGTTTGTCGCTGGTTCGAGCCCAGCTCAGGGAGCCATATTCAAACACCCGGATGTGATGCCGGGTTTTTTAGTTTTACCATTCCCTGATAACTCAGTTGGTAGAGTAGCGGACTGTTAATCCGTTTGTCGCTGGTTCGAGCCCAGCTCAGGGAGCCAAACATAAAAAAGCCTATAGAGTGATCTATAGGCTTTTTTTTGCCTGCGCGTAACACAACTACCCATCGCAAGCTGAAGCTTGCTCCTACCAATACATGTCGCGGATACCGCATATTGTAGGAGCCATCTTTAGATGGCGAAATAGCTAACCATCGCAAGCTGAAGCTTGCTCCTACCAATACCTATGGCGGATGCCA
>JALSJH010000094.1 GCA_026989455.1 Chromatiales bacterium
CAGGGTCGCGTACAGAAAAAATCACTTTATAGCTCAACTGAGCGAGGCAGATTCTACAAAACGGATCGGCGCGGCAAAGTCATAAATGCCGAGAGCGAGCGCTGGTTTTGTGTAAAAGATAATACCCAAAATGCGCTATGGGAGGCGAAAACCACAGGCAAACAGCGCCATACACAGCACACTCATACAGTTGAAGGCAATGGCGGGCGGTGCAATCAAAAGTCGTGTTCAACCCAGCAATATATTCAATACCTCAACAAGATAGCGCTGTGTGGCCGAAGCAACTGGCGTTTACCCAAGAAAACCGAGTTAAAATCACTGGCACAAAGCCACCATGCCGAGGGCGAGGCCGCCATTGATAGCCACTACTTCCCCAATACCCAACGGGGCTATTACTGGAGCTCAACACCGTTTCAATACGCTAACAGCCGCGCCTGGACGGTAGATTTCTCATCTGGATTTGAAAAGTCACAGGCAAAAAATCAACCCTTCCATCTACGATTAATCAGTAGCGATTAAACGGTTTACGCCCACGGGTAACAGCGCCTTAACATCCACAACATCGCTTGAATTTTTGTCCACTATGACAGGGACAAAGTTCATTTTGTCCAATCTTCTGCGGAGCCTCATCTGGCTGTGGTGGTTGCGCGGCTATCTCTTGCAGCGCCACTAAGATTGAGCGACCCAATCCAGCATATCGCTGTAGCGCCTCCGAGTGTAACGCCAACACCTGTTCAGCCATCTCCTCAAAGCAGTAGCTCTGATCTTTTAGTTCAGAGTAGTCGGCTCTCGCTAGGCTCTCACTGGCAAAAAAGCCCAACAACCATACTGCAGTGTTTTGCTGATCCCGCATCGCTTCCGGCGTGTACTCTAGCCACAACTCATCCAGCCAGTCATGAGCACCTAAAAAACCAACACACCACTGAGAGAAGGCGGCATCCGGCTGAAAATTATCCATAGTTGCTGCCACCGGCCTACACTCGGCGGGAATTTCGACCAGCCCATCCTCGACCAGTTGAGAGATAGAGGCCAGCAACTGGCGTATCAGCTCAATTTCAAACTGTTCTCTATTCGGGGCTTCATGTCCATCAACCTCAAACACCAGCGGTAACCACTCTGACTCCGCGATACTCTCTGGGGCACTCGCAATCGCAAACAAAAAACCACACAGCGCCGGATAAGATAAACACTGCTCCGACTCGTTATCTGCCAGTGAGCGGGATAATAGATGGACTTGCGATGCAGAGAGAGGGGCATTACTTTTCATAGATAATCCTGTCATAAAAAATCGCTTACCGGGATGCGAGATGAGTATAATAGCCCCTCGGCAACAACCAAAGTGGCCTTATTATGGCAATGCTCAGGGTACCTCAGGGGCAGTTCCTGTTAAACCGATTCCCGAAACAAACTCAAGAGCCGCTGCGCGCCTGGGATGCTGCCGATGAGTACCTGTTGCATACCCTTACCGAGCAGCCGCTGAGCCAAGAGAAGCCACGCACGCTGCTGATCAACGATCACTTCGGCGCACTGGCCGTGGCACTGTCAGCGTACCAGCCCACTACGCTGAGTGACTCCTATCTATCCCAGCAAGGCACGCTTGCCAATCTACGTGGAAATGGCATTGACCCTGACACGATCACCCTCTGCGATAGCCTCTCTTGGCCGACAGAATCATTTGATTTGATCGTTATAAAAATACCCAAAAGTCTCGCAATGCTGGAAGATCAGCTCTACCGCTTGCGGCCTCTACTCAATGAAAAGAGCCAGATCATCGCATCAGCCATGTGCAAACAGATACACCGCTCCACGCTAAAGCTGTTTGAGCGCATCATCGGCCCCACCCACACCTCTCTGGCGCAAAAAAAGGCACGACTGGTTTTTGCACAGCCCGATCACTCACTCATAGCGGGAGAGACCCCCTACCCCAAACACTACACCCTTGAGGGTACCGACTTCACAATCATTAACCATGCCAATGTTTTTTCTCAGGCGAGCCTCGATATCGGCAGTCGATTTTTCCTCGCCCACCTACCTAAAGATATTGGCCAGAAGAGGGTGATTGACCTGGGGTGTGGCAATGGCGTGGTGGGTCTGGTCGCAGCTCAATACAACCCCGAGGCGGAGCTGCTGTTTGTCGATGAGTCCTATATGGCGGTCAACTCTGCCAAAGCGAACTTTAAAGCCGCCTTCCCCGCACGAAAGGCTCAGTTCGAAGTCATGGACTCTCTGACAAAGGTGGCTAAAGCGAGCAGTGACATTATTCTTAATAATCCACCGTTCCATCAAAATAGCGCGGTGAGTGGTCATATCGCCTGGCAGATGTTTAGGCAGTCACTGGAGGTGCTTAGGGGTGGCGGCGAGCTGTGGGTTATTGGCAACCGCCACTTGGGTTATCACATAAGACTCAAGAAGCTATTTGGTAACTGCAAAGTAGTCAGTACCAACAAAAAGTTTGTCATACTGAAAAGCGTTAAAAATTAATTTCTAGGAGCTTGTCCGAGAATAGAAGTCGTAGCGAGGGAAAGCCATTTTGAGTCCATTTTTTCGTCATTTGAGGCAAATAGTTGTTCATATTTAGCAAAAATGAGCGTAAAAATGGGCCAAAGTGGCTTTTCCGCAGTAGGCTATCTACTCCCGGGCAGGCTCCTAGGTGCCAGTCCGATACTCGCCTGCATCGAAGCGATCGCTGGGGATAGATTTGAGAGGTAGCCCATACCCCCCTCTGCGCTTGCAGAGGCGATATAGCCAGCTAGCGACAACATAAAGAATAGTGCCAAACTATAACCAAAAGGGGCAAACCAGATCCCCCGATCTTTGATATCGACCTCGTTGGGCTGCAAAGCGGCCACCATCCCCAACACCGTTAGCAGTGTTAGCGAAATCAGAAACATCCACATACCCATCGGTGCTAGGGCAAAAAAGAAGTCCGTGACCAGCATCAAAATAATAGCTGGAATTCCACCCGCCTTTAAGGCAAATATCAGCGAAGCTTTTCGCCGCGCACCGATCTCACTCATAACCACTCCTGCATACATATGTAAATAACAAAACCCCCTGGAAGCCTTCGCTTGCAGGGGGCTTTAATAGACGATTCAACAGACTTAATCAGAGACTCTTTTAAAAGGGGATGTCATCATCAAAGTCATCAAAGTTGCCGAAATCATTACCACTCTTCTGTGGAGCAGCTTGGCCACCCTGCTGAGGTGCTTGTTGCGGCGGAGCGCTCTGTTGTGCGGGTGCTTGAGTTTGTGGTTGCGACTGAGCAGGGGCCTGATTGTAGCCGCCTTGCGCTTGTTGTGCTGGAGCTTGATTGTAACCACCTTGCTGCTGAGCCTGGTTATCATAACCACCACTCGCACCACCACGACTACCTAGCATCTGCATCTCACTGGCAATAATCTCTGTGCTATAACGATCCTGACCGCTCTTATCCTGCCATTTGCGCGTGCGCAGGCTCCCTTCAATATAGGCTTGCGAACCTTTCCTTAGGTACTCACCAGCAATTTCAGCCAGGCGGTTATAAAAAACCACATTGTGCCATTCGGTGCGCTCTCGCTGTTCACCGGTCTGTTTATCCTTCCAGCTCTCGGAAGTTGCGATGGTCACATTGGCAACGGCACCACCACTTGGCATATAACGTACCTCGGGGTCTTTTCCCAGGTTACCCACCAAAATAACCTTGTTAACACCTCTTGCCATTACGCTATCTCCCCATTTTTGCAATTAGGGCCAGTGCCCGGATAACTCACAGGGCCAGTGCCCGAATAATTTGCCATGATAATGCCTCGCTTACCCATCGTCTACGGCAAATTTTAATAACCCCTCACGATCCAGAGTATGCAGGTCTACCTTCAAGTAGGCAACACCTGTTTCCGTGAGAATATTAATCTCGGTAACCCCTTTGATCGCGGCCATCTGTTCGGTTAATTGCGCGGCACGGGCTTCATCCACATCCCCGACACGCACCATATAACTACTCAGATAGCTGGGGTTCTGCATGGTTGCGGCCGCAATCAGCCACAACACGCCCATTGTGGCACACATTGCAAAGACCGCTTCCATACCAAATGCACCGTGCAACCAACCGCCCAGCGCACCACCGATAAAAGCGCCAAAAAATTGCGAACTGGAGTAAACCCCCATTGCCGTTCCCTTTCGGTCTGGTTTAACGGTTTTAGCCACCAGCGAAGGGAGTGATGCCTCCAGAGTATTAAAGGCGATAAAAAAGATCAGCAGCGCGGCGACAATGCCATAGAGGCTTTGATGGGCAAACACCAGCAGCAACTGGGCAACCACCAACGCGGCCACCGCGCCGACGAACACCTGCTTCATCTTGCGCTTCTTCTCTGCGATGATGATAAACGGCACCATTAAACCCAGCGCCAGCACTAACACAGGGAAATAGACATACCAATGATCCGTGGATTCCAACCCACCAAAATCTCGTAGCGCCAACGGTGTGACCACAAACGTAGCCGTCAACATGGTGTGCAGAACCAAAATACCGAAGTCTAGACGCAACAGCTGCTTATCCTTCAGTACACTCTTGAATAGCGCGGGTACCGGCTCGGTATCGCGGTGAAAGCGGCTCTTGGCGGGCGTTGGCACAATCGCCAATAGCACCACAATCGCCAGAATCGCCATCACTCCAGTTAACCAGAAGATACCATCAACACCAATCCATTGATTCAGTACTGGGCCAAGCACCAAAGAGAAGGCAAATGACATGCCGATACTCATACCGATAACGGCCATGGCTCGCAGACGGTGCTCCTCGCGGGTCAAATCTGAGGTAAGCGCCATGATCACCGCCGCAATCGCCCCTGCACCCTGGATGGCTCGCCCTAGAATAACGCCATAGATCGAATCTGACATCGCCGCGATAACACTGCCTATCGCAAAAATCACCAGACCAAGAATGATCATCGGCTTGCGACCGAAGCGGTCTGAAAGCATACCAAAGGGAATCTGCAAAATAGCCTGGGTTAGACCATAAATACCGATCGCCAGCCCCACCATAAACGGTGTAACGCCTTCAAGTTGCTCTGCATACAGCGCAAATACCGGCAAAATCATAAACAGACCCAGCATACGCAGTGCGTAAATACTGGCCAACGAGGAGACCGCCCTCTTTTCGAGAGAGGTCATGGCATCAATTTGTATCTCTTGTTCGTGCTTTTTCACAAAAATTCCAACTCTGAATTTACCCAAGGGCGTAAAAAAGCCGTATAGTAGCAGGTTCTCCGACATTGCGAAAATAACCGATGGAAATTATCAAGATTCAGGGTGCGCGCACTCACAATTTGAAAAATATTGACCTAGAACTACCCCGCAACAAGCTGATTGTAATTACCGGGTTATCAGGCTCCGGCAAATCTTCCCTGGCATTTGACACCATCTACGCCGAGGGGCAGCGCCGCTACGTGGAGTCACTTTCAAGTTATGCTCGCCAGTTTCTCTCGATGATGGAGAAGCCCGATGTGGACCATATCGAAGGTCTCTCACCGGCGATCTCCATAGAGCAGAAAACCACCTCGCATAATCCGCGCTCAACCGTGGGCACTGTGACCGAGATTTATGACTACCTACGCCTGCTGTTTGCACGGGCTGGCGAACCGCGCTGCCCGACACACGGCAATGTACTGGAGGCACAGACCGTCAGCCAGATGGTTGACCAAGCACTTACACTACCTGAGGGCGCTAAGTTAATGCTGCTCGCGCCGGTGGTTAAAGCCAGAAAAGGCGAACACCTTAATACCTTGGCCGAGCTGCGTGCCAACGGCTTTATTCGCGCCCGAATCAATGGCGAAATTCTTGAACTCGACGATGTACCACCACTTGAGCTGCACAAAAAACATACCATTGAGGTGGTGGTTGATCGCTTCAAAGTGCGTGATGGCCTTAAGCAGCGCCTGGCTGAATCGTTCGAAACCGCACTGAATCTAGCCGATGGCCTGGCTCGTATCGCTTACATGGATGAGGATAAAGAGGAGATTCTCTTCTCTGCCAACTTCGCCTGCCCGCAGTGTGGCTTTAGCCTCACCGAGCTTGAACCGCGCATGTTCTCTTTCAACAACCCGGCGGGTGCCTGCCCCGATTGTGATGGCTTGGGTGTAAAGCAGTTTTTTGATCCCGCCAAAGTCGTTAGCTCTCCCACCCTCTCCCTGCCGGGGGGTGCTGTCCGTGGCTGGGATCGCCGCAATGGCTACTACTTCAGTATGCTGACCTCCCTTGCCGAGCACTTTGATTTTGATATTGAGCTTCCCTTTCAAGAGCTTCCCGAAAAGATACAAAATATTGTTTTATACGGCAGTAGTGATGAAATTATCAGCTTCAAATTCCAGGGCGAGCGCGGCAAAAAAACCATCCGTGAGCACCCTTTTGAAGGGGTGATTAACAACATGGAGCGCCGTTATAAAGAGACCGACTCCAACGTAGTACGCGAAGAGCTTTCCAAATTCCTTAACAGCCACTCCTGCCCTGCGTGCAAGGGGAGCCGGTTATCGCTGGCCTCGCGGAATGTGTTTATTGCCCGCTCCACACTCCCTGAAGTGACTGAAATGCCCATTGGGGCTGCGCAAGATTTCTTCGAGCAGCTGACACTCCCCGGGCGCAAAGGTGAAATTGCCGACAAAATCGTCAATGAGATCAATCTGCGCCTTAAGTTTCTGGTTAATGTTGGACTAGAGTATCTCTCGCTGGATCGCAGCGCCGATACCCTCTCCGGTGGCGAAGCGCAACGGATTCGCCTAGCCAGTCAAATCGGCGCGGGCCTGGTAGGGGTAATGTATGTATTGGATGAGCCCTCCATCGGCCTGCACCAGCGGGATAACGAGCGACTGCTCAACACCCTCACCTATCTGCGTGACCTAGGTAATACTGTGATTGTGGTCGAGCATGATGAGGAGGCGGTTCTGCTGGCAGACCACGTACTCGATATTGGACCGGGTGCCGGCGTACATGGCGGCAATATCATCGCCCAAGGCACACCACAAGAGGTGATGGATAACCCCAACTCCATCACCGGCCAATATCTCTCCGGAAAATTGAAAATTGCGATTCCAGAAGAGCGCAAACCTTTCGACCCCGATCGTTGCCTGCAACTGTTTGGTGCCCAGAGTCACAACCTTAAATCGGTTGACCTGGAGATTCCACTGGGCATCATGACCGCCATCACTGGAGTTTCCGGCTCAGGAAAATCGACTCTGATTAACCGCACCCTCTATCCGCTCTTGGCTAACAGCCTCAACCGTGCCGAAATGACAGCGGCAAAATATAGCTCAATCGAAGGCCTGCATTATCTCGACAAAGTGGTCGATATTGACCAGTCGCCCATTGGCCGCACCCCTCGCTCCAACCCGGCCACCTATACAGGACTCTTCACACCTATTCGCGAACTGCTGGCAGGCACTCAGGAGTCACGCGCCCGAGGCTATACGCCGGGACGCTTCAGCTTTAACGTTAAAGGGGGGCGCTGTGAGGCGTGCCAGGGGGATGGCATGATCAAGGTGGAGATGCACTTCCTGCCCGATATCTACGTCCCTTGCGATGCCTGCAAAGGGAAGCGTTATAACCGCGAAACATTAGATATCACCTATAAAGGGAAAAACATCAACCAGATCCTCGAAATGACCGTTGAGGATGCCCGTGAATTTTTTGATGCCATCCCTTCCGTTGCACGAAAACTGCAAACCTTGATGGATGTGGGGCTAAGCTACATTCGACTGGGGCAGAGCGCCACCACCCTCTCAGGAGGTGAAGCGCAGCGGGTTAAGCTTTCACGTGAGCTATCTAAACGAGATACCGGCAAAACAATTTATATTTTGGATGAACCCACCACAGGGCTGCACTTTCATGACATCGCCCAACTACTCAAGGTATTGGTACGACTCAAAGAGCACGGCAACACCATCGTCGTTATCGAGCACAACCTCGATGTGATCAAAACAGCAGACTGGGTGATCGACCTCGGGCCAGAAGGGGGAGATAAGGGCGGAACCATCATTGCTGCCGGCACACCAGAACAGGTAGCGGCACAAACGCACTCCCATACCGGGCGGTTTCTCGCTCCAGTACTGGATAACCGCTAAACCCACTCTCAGGCAGGGTGCGCACTCGTGTAAAACATGCGCACCAAGCTATTGGTAAACACAATTAGAGAGTGGTAGACTCTTAATCCATAATCCCATGAGTTAATAGCCTAAGATGATAAGCCGCACTGGAAAGCACGCCCTACAGATTCTCGGTCACCTGGTAAGAAACCAAGGCGAGTGGATTTCGGGTCAAGATATTGCCACCGCAACCGACATTCCCGCCAACTACCTGGGCAAAATCCTTAATAACCTCGCCAAACACGGGTTTGTCGAATCGCGCAAAGGCTGGGGCGGTGGATTTACCATTCGAGCCGAGGCGATGACACGCCCTATCAGTGAGGCGCTGGAAGTGGTCGAGGGACCCACTGCGGCCGAATCAAAAGAGTGTGTCTATGGCCTTGGGCAATGCAATGATGACCAACCCTGCCCCCTGCACCAACACTTCAAGCCGATCCGTGCCGCCTTCGACGAGATGCTCACCAGTGTTACGGTACGCGACATCTGCTCGCTGGACGAGAAAGTTGATCTATAACTCTTTATAACGCGTCGGATCACTGACACCCGCATCGAAAAAACCCTGTTTTCGCAGACGACATGAGTCACAGACACCACAAGCATCCCCACCCTCATCCGCCTGGTAACATGAAACCGTCACCCCATAATCAACACCTAGCGCCACCCCTTTACGAATAATATCGCCTTTACTCAACTCAAGCAGAGGTGTGTGAAGCGTTATAGGGTCGCCCTCTATCGCTCTTTTCGTCGCGAGGTTTGCCATCGCTGAAAATGCCGCCATAAACTCAGGCCGACAATCGGGATATCCCGAATAATCCACCGCATTCACACCGATAAAGATATCATCAGCCTCAAGCACCTCGGCCCACCCTAGGGCGTAAGAGAGAAAGATGGTGTTGCGTGCGGGAACATAGGTAACGGGAATACCTTCTGACGAAGAGAGAGGCACCTCAATCGTATGATCAGTCAGCGCTGAACCACCAATACCGGCAAAATCGAGAGGAATAATAAGGTGTTGGACAACACCTTGTTGTTTGGCAATACCGGCTGCTGCCACTAGCTCGCTCTCATGACGCTGCCCATAGCGAAAGCTCAGCGCATAGCACTCATAACCCTGATCCTGTGCGATAGCCAAAACAGTGGCTGAATCCAGCCCTCCAGAAAGCAATATGACCGCTTTTTTACTCATCGCCCCTCAGCCTCCCCCCAGAGAATTTTGTGCAGCTGCATTTGAAAGCGAACCGGAAGGTGGTCATCAATAATCCATTGCGCTAACTCAGCAGGCGGTTGCTGGGAAAAGCTGGGGGAAAAAAGTATTTCACAACAAGCAGGAAGGTCATGATGTAGCACAATCTCCTTTGCCCACTGGTAATCCTCACGGTTACAGATAACAAACTTAACTTGGTCTTGGGGAGTCAGAAAGGAGATGTTTTCATAAAGGTTTTTCTCCATCTCACCGGAGGCGGGTGTTTTAAGGTCCATCACCTTGATCACACGACGATCAACATCACTCACATCAATAGCACCGCTGGTCTCAAGAGAGACCTCATAGCCCTTGTCACACAACAGGCCTAACAGTGCCAGAACCCCTTTTTGTGCCAACGGCTCGCCGCCAGTCACACAGACGTGATGAACATGAGATGCCGCTACCCGCTCGACAATCTCACCCAGCGTTATCTGCTCACCACCCTGAAAAGCATATGGTGTATCACAGTAGTGGCAACGAAGTGGGCAACCGGTTAGGCGAATAAAAACCGTTGGAAAACCGATACTGCGGGATTCACCCTGTAGTGAAACAAAAATTTCACTGATGCGAAGAGAACTCATACACAATCACTCAATACGATGGAAAGACACCCCAGAAGAGGGGTGTAAGTTAGCTTTTACAAATTAGCCGCACGCAACATCTGCAAGCGCTGCTCAGCCAAGCCTGCGGCGCTGCTTTGTGGGTACTCATCAACCAACTGTTGCAGTATCTCGCGACACTCACTCCAGCGTTTTTGCTCATATAAACTGTAACCACTCTTGAGCATTGCGTCAGGACGTTTGCGGGCAGAGCTGTCTGCAATCACCTGAGAAAATGACTCAATCGCCTGATCAAAAAGGCGGCTTACATAGTAGGCCTCACCCAGCCAATATTGAGCATTCATCTGGTACTCGCCCTTGGGATAACGCTGCAAAAATGAGGAGAATGCACTGATCGCCTGCTCATAATTGCCCGCCATCAGCAAGTCGAGTGCCTTCTGATAGTCAGACTGCTCTTGCAGTGGGTTGATCGGCTCCGGTGGCTTAGTGGCTGTTGAATCCACCACAGCGCCCCCTTCATCGACAACCTCTACACCATTTACCGGCACTGGCAGAGGTGCAATCACACCCACCCCCGCCTCCACAGAGAGCGTGTTGCCCGACACCGCATCCTGTTCAGTAACAGGATCAGCCGACACATCCGACGCATCTACAGGCAGCACTACCGCCGTGGCATCACCCACAGCTGCTGCTGGCAAAGACAACTGTTTGAGACTTTTTTGCAGGTTACTAATACGCTGATCAAGGTCGATATAGAGGCTCCGCTGGCGCTGTTTAATACCCTCAATACCGTGCTGTTGCTGCTCCTGCTCACCACGAAGTTGTTGCACCTCGAGCTGCAAGGCATCTAGCCGCTGGTAAAGATCAATCAACGCATCATTATCCAGCTTGCGCTCAAGCAGGCTTAGTCGCTGCTCCATACTCAGCGGCTTTGCAACGTAGACAGCCGCTTGTTGCTGTGGCTTAGCGGTTAGATCAACCACTGGCACATCTGCAAACAGAGCGCCCGAAAAAACCACAGCAAGTAAAGCGCTTCCTGTTCGCAATCGACGTTTAAATAGATCCACCCGCAACCTCAATTAACGCTTGGTATAGACAAGTTCAACACGGCGGTTAAGCGCCCAAGAGCCTTCGTCATGCCCTCTTTTAGCAGGTCGCTCTTCACCATAGCTGATCATATTAAGCTGGGAAGCCGCAACACCCTTAAGGGTCAGGTAGCGTTTCACCGCACCAGCACGGCGCTCGCCCAATGCCACATTGTATTCACGAGTGCCGCGCTCATCAGCGTGCCCTTCTAGGCGAACATGGGCGGCAGGGTTAGCGATCAGGTAGTCTGCATGGGCATTCAAGGTCACTTTATCCTCGTCGTTGATGGCACTTTGATCAAAATCAAAATAGACCACTTTACGGACCAACGGGCTAGCAGGGTTATCAAGCGGATGACCCGTATAGGTGGCAACCGCCTTTTGAGCATTCAGTTTTTCGCTATCTGCACTATTTGCACGGCTCGCTGCCGATGTGGATGCATCGTCCACAACCTCTGGCTTCTCCTCTTCCATCACGATCAAATCTGGATTTACTGCCTCGTCCGAGGTATCACCCGTCGAGCTACAACCCACCAATCCACCAGACCCAACTAACAACAACCCCAACAACACACGCTTCATCATATTCTCCTCAAGCTTTCTAATTAATTATTAAAGGGTGCCCATGCAGGCTCACGAATATCACCCTCCTGCATTGCCAAACGCTGTTTTACACTTCCATCAACTGAAACCGCTGCCAACACACCACTATAGCGATCTTCTGTTGCATAGATAATCATGCTTCCATTCGGAGAAAAGCTGGGAGATTCATCCAATCGCCCATCACTTAAAATCTGTACTGCTCCGGTTGCCATCTCCATCACCGCCACATTAAATTTTTTATTAGGCCGGTGAATAAAGGTTAACAACTTACCATCTGGCGAAAATGAGGCACGCGCATTATAGCGCCCTTCGAACGTCACGCGCTTGATGGTTTTATCGGAGAGGTGATATTGATAAATATGTGGATTCCCCCCGCGATCCGATGTAAAGACGATACTTTCCCCATCCGGTGCCCAACTCGGCTCCGTATCAATCGCATAGTTCTTTGTTATACGTTGTAATTTGTTCGATGCCAAGTCCAAGATGTAAATATCGGGGTTCGTCCCCTTGGAAAGGGTCAATGCCAACTGTTTGCCATCGGGGGACCACGCGGGGGCACCGTTAATCCCCTGCTGGTTGCTAACCATGCGCCGCTGGCCGGTGGCCACCTCCTGAACAAAAATGGCCGAACTTCCATTGCTCTCATACGAGACATAAGCGACCCACTCACCGTTGGGTGCCCATGAGGGTGACATGATCGGTTCACTGGAGGTCAATATTTTTTGTGGGTCGTAGCCATCAATATCTGAAACCTGCAATGAGTATAAACTGCGATTACCCGGCTTAGGCTCTGCAACCACATACATAATACGGGTACTAAAGGCCCCTTTTTCACCGGTCAACACCTCATAAACCAAATCGCTGATCTGGTGGGCGGCACCGCGCAAGCGATCCTCGGTCACATTACGCAGAATAACCCCCTCCATCTGCTCAGATTTGAAGACATCAAATAGCTGAAACTGAATATCAAAGTAACCTGCCTCGCGGCTACTCACCTTGCCGATAAGCAGATAGGGGACATCTAACAGCCGCCAGTCACCAAAGTTCACCTCATGCCCCTCGTGGGGGCGGGTGATAAAGTCCTTCTCACTCACCGATTTAAAGCGGCCACTGCGAATCAGGTCGGCCTGCACAATAGCAGAGACATCCTGGGAGAGAACCACATTGGGTGCCAGACCGAAGGGAACCACGGCAATGGGCAGTGCGCCACTCACTCCCTGGGTAATTTCAATGGTCATGGCCGCACGAGCCTGCGAGGTGGCTACGAGCAGGAACGACATCAACGCCAGATAGGAAAATACTTTTGTCAGACTATTCATCACGGTAAATTTGGTTACTCTTGTGGGTCAAATAGAAAACGAATTTCACGAAAATGTTCAAACATGGTGGCATCAGCGGGTAACGGCAGCGGCTCGGCACTTCGCACCGCCACCTCAACGGAGCGGTCAAACACCAGATTACCACTGCTTTTTACAATCTGCACCATCGCCACACCACCGCCCGGTATCAGCTTAACCAACACTTCACAAGCCAGATTATCTGCAATACTGGCCGGTTTTCGCCATTTACTCTCAACTTTTTGAGCAATCAGCAGTTTATAACGATCCACTTCATTTTGTACTTTTTTACTCCGCTCAGCAGCCAGAACCTGCTGCTCTGCTTCCAACTGTTGGCGCATGCGCTGCGCCTCAGCCGCGCGGCGCGCCTGCTCTTCTGCCTCACGACGTTGTTGCTCTTTTTGCTGCGCCGCTAGTTCGGCCTGGCGCTCGGCCTCCTCGGCGAGGCGGCGCTGTTCGGCTGCTCGCCTCTTTTCATCTTCAATACGCTGCGCTTCTTTGACTCGCTGCTGCTCCAGCGCCGCCTCTTTAGCGCGTAACGCCTCAGTATGGCGCTGCTGTTCGGCTGCTTTTCGAGCAGACTCCTCGGCCTGGCGCTTCTTCTCTGCCTCTTTGCGGCTCTGTTCTGCCTTGCGAGCCGCTTGCTGCTCTTGTTTGCGCTTGGCCTCAGCCTCTTTCAGGCGATGCTCTTCCACTTTTCGTTTCCGCTCTGCCTCATCTGCCAAGCGCTTCTGCTCTGCCAGCCGCTGCTCTGCCGCTTGCGCCTGCTGCTGTTTATCCTTATCAAACGCCTCAAGCTTACGTAACTCCTGTTGGATTTTTTCCTCATCAACCACCATCGCCTGAACCACCGTGACGGCCTCAGGCTTGGGCATTGGGCTTTCAATCTCGACACCGTAAAGTAGTAGCCCGGCAAGAACAAAATGCATCAACAGAGAGCCAATAAAAAGCAGCGGATGTTTTTTAATTTCACTCCACATGGTTAATTATCTGACTCGGTTACAAGGCCAACGCTCGGTGCGCCCGCCGCTTGCAGGCGTGTCATGGCTCGCACCACATCACCATAGCTGGCATCACGATCACCCCGTACCATAACCGGCGTTTGCGGATTGCGACGCAACACGGCGGCAACGCGAGCCATCATCACATCGGCATCCACCGCCTCCTCTTCGTCGCCCACACTCAGGTAGTACAACCCCTGATGATCAATGGTTAAAACCAGCGGCACACTCTCATCCGGCGGCAACGACTCCGCACTCGCCTGGGGAAGCTCAACCTTCACTCCCTGTGCAAGCAAGGGTGCGGTAATCATAAAAATGACCAGCAACACCAACATCACATCGATGTAGGGGACGATATTAATTTCGGCCATCGCCCGACGTTTTATCGGTTTGCGAGAAGGGCCTGCATTCATGAGTTATACGCCTGTCGATGCAACAGCGAGTAGAACTCCTCAAGGAAGTTTTCATACTGGTTATTGACACGATCAACCTGATTAACATAACGGTTGTATGCAATAACTGCCGGAATGGCAGCGAACAGCCCCAGTGCGGTGGCAATCAACGCCTCAGCGATACCCGGCGCAACCATCGCCAGCGTGGCATTATTGGCAGAACCCAGCGCCCGAAAGGAGTTCATTATCCCCCAGACGGTACCAAACAGGCCAACATAGGGGCTGGTTGAGGCGACCGTAGCTAGAAAGGGTAACTGCGACTCCAGCTCATCCAGCTCACGCGAGAGCACCACTCGCATACGGCGTTGGCACGCTTCAAGCTCTGCTTCGGGATTACTCCCTGATTGGCTTTTTTGGCGCATAAACTCACGGTAACCCACTTCAAAAATGGCCGCCATGCCGCTGTTTTTATCATTTTTACAGAGCTCTTTGTAGAGCTGGGTAATGTCACTACCCGACCAGAATTGATCTTCAAAACGCTTAGCTTCTCGCTGTGCATTCCGAATCGACTGCCCCTTGCGAAAAATAATAAACCATGACATCACCGATGCCAGCAGCAGTAGCAACATAACCAGCTGCACCACCACACTGGCCTGGGTAATCAGGTGAACAAATGACATATCAGTTGCCATTAAAAATCTCCAAACTCATCTCGAAGAGTAAATTAACCCTTATCATATAGTGCTCTCTTTTTAGTTGCTACCATCACGCCCATCCACCGCAAACTCTCGGTTCGGCAACAGGCCAAAATGGAGATAGGCCGCACGGCTAACAATACGCCCACGGGGTGTGCGCATAATAAAACCCTGCTGTATTAGATAGGGTTCCAAAACATCCTCAATCGTACCGCGCTCTTCGCCAATGGCCGCCGCTAGGTTGTCCAGCCCCACCGGGCCGCCTTCAAACTTTTCGATAATCGCCAGCATCAGCTTTCGATCCATCATATCAAAGCCCTCATCATCCACATCCAGCATACCCAAGGCCAGCTGCGCCACTGATTTATCGATGGTCCCATCACCCTTCACCTGAGCATAATCACGTACCCGGCGCAGTAGCCGATTGGCGATTCGAGGGGTTCCCCGGGAGCGTCTGGCAATTTCAGCCGCGCCTTCCGGGGCCATCTCAATGCCCAGAATAGCCGCCGAGCGACCCACAATGTGCGAGAGATCCTTAACCGAATAGAACTCTAAGCGCTGCACAATTCCAAAACGATCCCGCAGTGGTGAAGTGAGCAGTCCTGCGCGGGTCGTTGCCCCCACCAGCGTAAAGGGCGGCAGATCCAGCTTAATTGAGCGCGCTGCTGGCCCTTCGCCGATCATAATATCGAGCTGAAAATCCTCCATAGCGGGGTAGAGAATCTCCTCCACAATGGGCGAAAGGCGATGAATCTCATCAATAAAGAGCACATCATGGGGTTCAAGGTTTGTCAGCATCGCCGCCAGATCACCAGGGCGCTCCAGCACCGGCCCCGATGTTTGACGAATATGCACCCCCATCTCACTGGCAATAATATTGGAGAGGGTGGTTTTTCCCAGCCCGGGTGGGCCAAAAATCAAAACATGATCGAGGGACTCTGCGCGCCCCTTGGCTGCGGAGATGAAAATCTCCATCTGCTCACACACCACAGGCTGTCCCACATAATCGGCCAGCTTTACCGGGCGAATAGCGCGATCCACCCGCTCCTCTTCATTGACTTTTGGAGCCGCGCTAATCAGGCGATCGGTCTCAATCATGATGGATCACTTCTTCACCGACGATTGCAGCGATGCTCGAATAATATCCTCACTGGACTTGCCATCGGTATCAAGTGATCGGATAAGGCGACTCGCCTCCTGAGGCTTGTAACCTAGCGCAATCAACGCCGAGAGCGCCTCTTTAGCCGGGTCTTCTACAGAGGGGGCAAGTGTGGCTGAATGAGCACCGTCGCCTGCCGACTCGAGGTCACCGCCATGCCAATCCTTAAAACGGTCTCGCATTTCAATAATCAGCCGCTCGGCGGTTTTTTTGCCGATGCCCGGCAAGCGCACCAGCGTGGCGGCATCTTCATCACGCACACAACACACAAAATCATCAGCCGCAATGCCCGAAAGAATAGTCAACGCCAATTTAGCACCGACACCGTTCACCTTGATCAACGCACGAAACAGTGCGCGCTCCTCAAGTGAGGCAAAACCATAGAGCAATTGGGCATCCTCACGAACCACCATATGAGTATGCAGAACAACCGCTTGATCCAGAGCCGGAAGCTGATAAACCGTACTCATTGGCACGTTGACTTCATAACCCACACCCTGCACATCCAGCAACAACTCGGGGGGTTGTTTTGCGATTAAAGTACCCTGTAATCGACCTATCATTATCTGTTTTTTCCTAATCGTTGCAGCGCGCTGTGTGTATGCGCATGGCAGAGCGCCACCGCCAGTGCATCTGCGGCATCCTCTTGGGGCACACCGGGTAAGTTAAGCAACACCGTCACCATGTGTTGTACCTGATTTTTTGCTGCACGTCCTTTGCCTACAACTGACTTTTTGATCTCAGTGGGTGCATATTCATAAACATGCAACGCCTGCTCAAGTACCGCGCAGATCGCCGCACCCCGCGCCTGCCCTAGCTTCAGGGCACTATCGACATTTTTATGTACAAACACCTTTTCAATCGCCATGCAGTCGGGTTGATAGTGTTGGCTAATCTGCCGCACCCCATCAAAAACCTCTTTAAGGCGCAGAGGAAAATCACTACCGGAGACTCTGACGCAACCGCTGGTCACATACTGAATACGCCCCTGCTTTACCTCAATCACCCCAAAGCCGGTAATACGCGAACCCGGATCTATCCCAAGAATACGCATACTAGCGTGGTGCCGAATAGTGTTTGATTATCGGGGCAGACAAGTGTGGCCTCACGCGGTGTAAAACGGTCATAAACTCCTCAACCGACTCAACTTTCCAGCTGAGCCAGCACCTCTTGCGAAAAATCAGCATTAGTGTAGACATTTTGCACATCATCAAGCTCTTCGAGCATATCGATCAGCCCCATAATTTTTTCCGCCTCCGCCAGCTCAAGCACCACCGTCGTGCTGGGTGTCATGGTGATCCCTGAATTATCATCGATCAGATTTGCAGCGCGCATCGCCTCTTTCACATCAACAAAATCCTCCGGCGTGGTCACTACATCGATTGAGCCATCGTCGTGACTGAGCACATCCTCGGCACCCGACTCCAACGCAACCTCCATGATTTTATCTTCATCACTCCCCGCGGCGTAACTCAAAATACCTTGCTTAGTAAACAGGTAGGCAACAGAACCATCAGTACCCAAATTGCCACCACGCTTGGTAAAGGCGTGGCGCACCTCAGCAACCGTTCGGTTACGATTATCGCTCAAGCACTCCACCATCACCGCCACACCGGAGATACCGTATCCTTCATAGAGAATCTCTTCGAAATCTTCACCATCCACATCACCACTGCCGCGTTTTGTGGCGCGATCAATCGTGTCACGGGTCATGTTTTGGCCCAGCGCTTTATCAATCGCAGTACGCAAACGGGGATTAGTTGCCGGGTCACCACCACCGGCCTTAGCCGCAACCGTGATTTCACGAATAAGTTTGGTAAAGATTTTACCGCGCTTGGCATCTTGAGCGCCCTTGCGGTGGCGAATATTCGCCCATTTACTATGACCTGCCATATTCTACCCACCATCCAGTAAAAATGAATGGCGACAGTCTACCACTCCCGCGCAGCTCTCAAAAGAGTCAGAGTGTCACTTTGAATTATCCGCTGGAGCTATTTGTGTACGACCCGCATGGGCGTGAACTCATGAGGTGAAACTCCTCTGTAGGGAAATCACCGTCGAACACCGTTGAATTAGTAGATGATAACGACTAGTGAATGGCAAGGGCAATTCCGCGAGGGCTTGTCTGAAGGGCCGATAGGTTGCTCCTGCAATATCTGCATTTCCGCTGGAGCGTGGGAGATAAACTGTGAAGTAGTAAAATGTATGATTACAAGATCTGGCCCCTTCGACTAGACCCCATCGAGATTAGGCTTTTTGTATCACTCTGCAATCTTCCAATTTTTCATAATGATAAGTTTGAATGAAAGTGCAATGCAAGCAAGGCTCCACACGATAACGGCTCCACTGGGTAAATCCAGTAACGAAGATAAAATCAGGCCAAGGCCATAACCCGATCCGCCAATAACATACCCGGTCAATAATGCTTTTTTGTGTCCGACACTTCCCAGAGCAGGGATAATCAGGCTGGCAAACACCAGATAAACCCCAATTAACTGTACGGAGCTGGTAACAGCTAATGCAAACAGCAAGTAGAATCCTATATGGTTCAACCGCTGTCGAAAACCAAACCAAATCAATAAAACAAAACCGGTCACCAAAGCTGTTGGCAGGAGTTGATCCCAGGTGACCCAGAGAATTTGCCCCACCAATAAATCTTTGAGTGATTCGCCACCGTGCGGATTATTTGCCAGCAGTAAAATACTGGCCGTTGCTGCCAATATAAAAGTGACACCGATCAGGGCTTCCTGAAATTGCTGGTAGTGCTTCTCCAGCCAGCCTAATGCTAGTGCTGCAATCAGGGCGCTACTTAGCGCGACCAGTTGCACTTCCCAGCCGTGTGCTTCCCAGCCGAAGCGGTAGGCTACAATCACTCCAAGCCCTGCAATTTGAGCAATCGCCAGATCAATGAAAATAATGCCGCGTTTAAGCACTTCTTGCCCTAGCGGCACATGGGTCGCCAGTATCAGCAGGCCGATAATAAATGCCGGCCCAAGGATGGAAAGCTCCAAACCTTCAAAGCTCACGGTACAGCCTCCAACAACTGATTCAAGAAGCGGTCAAACCACTGCATTAAACTCTCTTTTTCGGCAACACTAAAGGGCAAACCAACGACAGGAAGTGCTGTTTTTTGCGCCAACCAACGGGCGGATTTATCACTCTGATAGTCCGCAACCAAAATCATCTCGGCTGGGTTTTGCTTTAGCTCGGCAAGCACTTTGCTCAAATGGGTACTACTTGGCGGAATACCCGGTTTGGGTTCCAGTGTTGCCACTTTTTTCAAGCCCAGCCACTGCTCCAGATAGACCCAGCTATTATGGCTGACGACAATACGCCTGCCTCGCAATGCTCGAAATTGCTGCTCCCATTGTGTAATCGCCTGACTCCACTTGCGGGAAAAATCTAGCCCGTTTTTCTGGTAAAGGTCGTTGTTGGCAGGATCAATTTTTGCCATCCTAGTCGTGAGTGCCTTAGCAATTTGCAAGATGCGGTAGGGGTCAAAATGAAAGTGCGGATTGCCCGCTGCGTGAATATCGCCAAGACTGCGATCCAGCACGGCTGGTTTTTCAAGCAGGGTTATATGATCAGCCGCCATGAAGTGGCCTGGGCGATTGGGCTGAATATTGCCATTGCCGGATCTACGCAATAACAAGGGCAACCAACCAACCTCCAACTCCGCTCCCGTACACACCAGCAGATCGGCACGGCGTACCTTGGCAATCAGACTGGGGCGTGCCTGTATATGATGCGGGTCTTGCTGGGCGGTGGTGGCACTGTAAACTTTGACCGCACTGCCACCCAACTCCTGAGTGAGTGCGGCCCATTCAGGCTCACAAGCGAATACATTGATTTGGGCATAAGCTGCATTGGAACACAGCGACAATAGCAAAACACCGAGCCAAACACTTTTTTCACCTTGATAGAACATGCTGTTTCCCCCTAAAACTGGTGTGCGCCGTGACTGCCAAGACTCATGGTGTATTGCAACAAAAGCTGATTATCGGTTTTTTCATAACTATCATCCCGATTGTATTGCAGACGCACCCGACTAAACTCACTGGGCAACCACTCCAGCATGGCACTGGTTCGTTTGGGTGTATGGCCTTCATTATCCAGCCCTGCTTCGCCTAATACAGCAACGTCTGAACCTGTGCTATTACTGTCTAGCTGGTCATAACGCAATCCCGCTCTCCATTGCGGTTTAAACTGGTAAATTGCTTGTGCATACCAGCCCTTTTGATGACCGTCATAGCTTGTTGTCTCTACAGGAGGCCCGCTATTAAGCATGGACACTGTTCCGTTTTCCTTGCGGTCAAAATATTCAAACTGTAATTTGAGACTCTGGTTCTTTGGATTGCCATTAGGTGCCCATTTATAGACCAGATCCAGTGCGTTTATTTTGCTATCACCGGTAAATGAGGGGGTCTCTGCCGCACCGCCATGAGCCGCATGACCACCACTTTCTCGACCCTCTATCTCATTTGCCTGCCAATGGCTCAAACCCAACTGCCAACTGTGTTCAATGCCAATATCACCTCCTATATCCGCAAAGGCAGTCCATGCGCCTATGCCATTTGTCCTGCCTGATGCGGGGTGGCGACTGCCACTAAGGGCTTCTGCGCCCAATTGTAAAAAGGTATCGGTGGGGGCGATATAAGTAAATTGCAGGCCATCATCAATCAGTTGATTACCAAACAGACCACGGTAAATCAACGGCGCATCGGCAAAATCCCAATAGTGCGCATGTTGCTTATTGAGATAACCTATTGCTGAAAAAAAGCGACCTGCTTTTACCGTCATGCCATTGCCTAGCCCTAGCGCCTGTATAAAGGCCTCTTCCAGCTCAACTTCTGTTGCCCCCTCATGTTCAGCAAGGGCGAGTGTCATTTTGCCGTAAAATTTATCATCAATGTTGGCACTTATAATCAGCTCGCTATGACCAATAGATAACCCTTTTTCACCTAAGCCTGCTTCACCAGCGAGGGCAAAACCTGGTAATTCATAGTTTTCTGGACCGTTATCAAAACGGGCATAACGACCATCCAAAATCAAACTGATGGCCGGGTTAAATGTATTGCTGCCCGTAGACACAGGCCGCGAGGTGTTGGTCAGCGCCGATTTAACCTTAACTTTTTTTAGATTGCTGTCTCTCTTGAGCTGTCTGGCTTCTAATGCCTGAATGCGTTGCTCATAATCTTTTTTTAGTGCATCTAATTGTTGTTTTATGGAGTCGGTTTCACTCTCGGCAAAGACCATATTTGAATTAAATAGTGTGGCTGTTATGGCAGCCATAAGTAATGTTTTATGCATGAGTATCTCTCTCGTAAACGAAAATATTAGCCACAAGAAAAAGGCTTGTGGCGATTAAAAAAGTATTTATTTTCTTACGAGAAAGAGGGTGGCGCGCGTATATGACAAGCCGTTTTCGGTGCGGATAAGCAGAGAGTGACTATCTGGGTGGAGGGTAGACTATGACCAGCAATAACCGAGAGTGGTAGGGCATGAAAAACCAGCCCATTTCCTGACTTCTCACACTGTAAAAACAGTTGACATGATTGCTCTTGAGCATGAAACGGATGCTCCGCAGAGTGAACAAGCACACCAAACTGACCGATAAGCAAAAGTATGCCTATTAGTGCGATGTGTGTGTGAATGTGCTTTCGATTGATCATTTATGTGATTTATTCTTTGTTTCTACGAAGCCTAGACATAATAATTCCCCCTTCCCTGCAAAGGTGCCGACCTCCGTCCTAGTTGGGTTAGCGACAATACAGCCAGCGCCATAACTGAAGGGTTAGCTATCCATTAACAGGATTGGAGATCAACATAACACAACCCAATATACTTTTTGTCGGCATGAGTACCTACAAGGAGTCCATCGTTATTTTATTAGCCGATAATGATCGAAGCGAAGTGCGCCGCTATCGGCTCTATTGGCTGATGTATAGGGAAGTACGAATACCATGATTGCAGGGATGCAGCAGCGCGATTAACTACTTTAGTATCGCCAGTGGCTATCAACGCTGCGTTGATCTGGATCAGGCGCAAAGCTCGCATGGCCTACTGGCGACAATGCCGCAGTCTACGCACCAAAGTGAGAGGCATGACGAGGCTCAGAGCACACTTTAGATCAGTGATTGCCCGTAGCATCACCAGAAAAGACCCATGGCATAGCTCAAAAAACCTCAGCATTCAGCAGAGTGGGGGCCGAGGGTTAGAGACCCTTGGCTACCCGGTTATATTTTTCATGGCTCCACTCTGGAGTCATTGCTTGAAGCGCTTGTTTTACACCATGGCAGTCATAAACTGGGTAATCATTTTTCAGTGCGGTTAAATTAAAATATGCGTAAAGTGTAAACTCTTCGTCTTCCTTCAGGTACACTCCATACCTCAATCCGTCGCTCACTATTAAGCGCTCACAATTCACTTTACCTTTTGCGTATGACTCTGCTTGTGACTTTGCAGTTAAACATGAACCACCCTTCTTCTTAGCTTCCACAACAATACTAAGATTGTTATCAGTTCTTGGTAATTGACTGAATAACGCAACATCTACATTACACCACTCAACGGCCATTTTCTGTGGTGTCCAGCCCAATGCCCTGAGAAGCGGAACTACCAAATATGCAACCGTTTCAAATTCTGATGGACTCTCATATTTTGAATACCATTTAGCTATACGAATTAACTCACCTATTTCCCTTATGAGCATCTCAATAGAATTACTTGATACTCCTTGGTCGAATAGATACTCAGATATTTCTTCAAACTCTACATTTTGTTTATCTGATTTTGGCAATACAGCCAATGCGCCATCAGCTTTATCTTTAGAGAGAGATTCAATCCATTTTTTTACTTCTAGAGAGTCTAAACGTTGTGTAGTATCACCAAACTTCAATGTATATGTATCAAAAACTTTTGGCGACTCCAAGCCTGTCCAAAACCACCGCACTCGACGAACATGATGAAGATCCCATCCATCAATATCTGAAAACTCCTCAAGCCATTGGTACTCCCCAACAATAACCCCAACTCCAAGAATATCAGTTGTGCCAAGGCGAAGAACGACCAAATCACCTTTTTTCATTTCCTCTGAGAACCTTAGAAGATCTGTAACTTTCTTACTTGTCCACCCATCTTTTAATAGCAGATCTTTGCAATCAGGTAACCGCCCAGCGTACCCAGGGCCGCTCAGGATTACGCCCCATTTGAGACAAATATCTGCATAGTTGCGATTCTTATCACCTGCTGCATGCTGCCAAATTATTTCTTCACTCACACCTATGACCTCTAATAAATTGAACGACAAAATCAGCGGTAGTTTAAAGTGGCGCAGTTTTTTGCGAATAACAAAAACCATGACATTTTAAACTGTCAGCTGGATTTTTTGTGTACGTCCAGCATGGGCGTGAACTAATAAGGTGAAAGCCCTCTGATGTTATTTTTCGTCATCTGGTCTCTCCTAATATTTTTGTGTCGGAACATTAATATTACCCCGAACGTTAGGAGTGAGGGAGTCCAATTATCTACTCAGCGTACTCATCTTTTGCCTCAACTTTCACTCGTAGTGCGTCCACAACCGAATAATTTTTATGGCATGCTCTTCCTCATAAATTTGATAAACAAGCCTATGTTGAATGTTGATTCTTCGTGAATACGCACCTGATAAATTACCCACTAGCTTTTCATATGGCGGTGGGATTTGGCATGGATCTTCTTTTATCACCTCTAGAAGTACCTGAGCCTTTTTCTTTAGCCCAGACGCGGATAGTTTTTTAGCGTCTTTTTGTGCTTGTTTGGTGTACAGTAATTCCCAACTCACCAATCAAGATCCTTAGAAGATTCCGATAGGTCTTCCTTCATTCCCTCTTTTATTGACTCCCTCATTCCAGGAACAGAGAGCAAGTGGAGAGTTTCAGCAATAGAGTTCCAATCATCTTCTGAAACGAGGACTGCATTACCCCTTTTACCTGTAATTACAATGGGTTGATGAGTTTCAGTGGTCTCATCAATTAGGGTGTATAGCCTAGAACGAGCTTCTGTAGCATTCAAAATAGTCATTATAAGTACCTCCTTGACTAAGCGTACGACTAAGCGTACGGAATATCAAGGGCTATTTTGAACATAACGAGGCTGTAGAAAAACCCATTTAACCGCTTGACTCTCTACTGCGTGATTGCAAGACCCCGCACATGTTCACACGATCTAACCTTATCCCGCTTAGCCCTAATCCCCGGATAGAAATACAAGGCGATGTGTAGCACATTGATTTCACAGTGAAATAAAAAACACGAGTCGCACCCATTGGTTCGGTGCTATTTTTTGTTTTGCTGTGGAATCAAGAGCTTGTGCAGCATACGTGTTTCTATTCGGGGATTAGGGTTTAGGCCATCACTTGACTGTTATCGTTATTTTTTCAGAGATAACGGGCGGGTTATGTGGCATGTGGAGGTGATCTCCTAATATTAGCTGAAGTGTGTGTTGCCCTGGGCTTAGGGTGAGGGTCTTTTCGGTTTGTCCACCACCAAAGTGCATAACACTCCCGCCTAACGGGGTTGTCATTGAGGGCAATGTCTCGCCGTTTATTATTAAATGATGATGACCTGTTTTAGGCTTCACCACCCCAGCAGGAGCCACACCCATCCCTTGCAAACCAAATTTAACAGTAAATGTTGTACTGACACTTTCTCCGTTAGAGGGTGAAATAATATAGACGGAAGCGCCCTCTGGTGAGGGTGATAAAGGTGTGTCAGATGCCTGAGATAAGGGAGTAAAAAGTAATGCGGATACCAAGAGTACGCTAGATTTTTTCATTGTTGTCGCCTTTTTTAGTACAACCAGTGGAGTTATAGGGCTGGCTTCTCCATCCCGCGATAAAGATCACCTAACAGGGAAAGTCTACACTGATTTGCTGTGACTATTCAGCGTATTCACCTTTTTCCTCAACTCTTCGTTATTTTCGTACTCAAGATGCTAACCAAATATTTCATGAAGTTGCGCGAAGGTCACCGGAAGCGTGTCGGCTTTACAGATAAATTCACGGAGCAAGTGCGACACCCGGGTTTATCGCAAGCTAAAGCCTGCTCCTACGTTTTCGTTTGAAACTTTTGGGGGCACGAGAAGGATGGTGCCTACTACCGCATTATCTTTGATCATCTGGGCAAGTATAGGCTTGCTGGTGGTGATAGTGCGGGAGTGGCACAGCTAGGAGCCTGTCGGACTACAACGGCTTAATAACACTAAAAGCACCGCGAATATCTCCCGCTGCAAAGCCTCGTGCCTGATCATTGGGGTAGGCTTTATCCAGCGCGGCTTTCAGCTCGGGACTTATGCTCTTGCCGTGACAGATAGTGCACGGTTTTTCGGCTGTTGGAATCGCCTTCATGTAGCGGAACACGGGCTTTCCCTCTATGACCACCCGCTCATGGTGATCAATTTTTCGTACATCTTCACCGGCCGCTTTTCTTGCCTCAAAGCTTTCCAATATTTTACGCTCCCAAGCATCTGGAGCATTATTTGGGTTACGCAGCTTTAGGCTGGTACGGCGTATTTCAACTCCGCGAGCATTGGACTGCTCTGCGGTAATGACCGGAGATACTTGTTTACACACCTCAACGGCCTTGAGTGGCCCACCACTTTTCATCGCTGCCTGTAGGTTACCTTTAAGCTCCCCGACGAAGGCCTTAATCGCTTCGCGACTCTCTTTTACTAGTGGGTCACCCGCCGCACTCACCAGCATCGGCGTAGCCATGAGCAGTAAAAAAAGGATCTTCTTTTTCATTTGTGGTCTCCTCTCTGCAATCTATATTGCAAATATTAGTAAATGCTAATTTAGCATTTATCTTAAAGACTCAGCCGCAAGGTGGCAATGCGACAATTTGTCGCAGGCTGTTTTTCAATGGGGGCGATACCAAGCTATGATCGATAGCTTGGTTATAAGGGAAGGCTATTGCTGGAAGGCTAGGCTGGGTTCTGAGAAGGCGATGGGGGAGTCTTTTTTATCATCAAAGGTGACGGTTTCCCAGCAGGATTCATTTTCTAGTAGTGTCAGCAGTAGTTTATTGTTCAGTGCGTGGCCTGATTTGTAGCCAGAGAATGCGCCGATCAAGCTGTGGCCAAGCAGGTAGAGATCACCAATCGCATCGAGCATTTTATGTTTTACAAACTCATCTTCGTAGCGCAGGCCATCTTCATTTAATACTCGATAATCATCCACAACAATCGCATTATCCATGCTTCCACCGAGTGCTAGCTGGTTTTGACGCAGCAGTTCAATCTCGCGCATAAAGCCGAAGGTGCGCGCTCGACTCACCTCTTTCACAAATGAGGTAGTGGAAAAGTCGATGGAGGCCTCTTGGCATGCTTGAAAGGCGGGGTGTTTAAAGTCAATTTCGAAGTTTATTTTAAAGCCGTTGTAAGGCTCAAAACGTGCCCACTTATCACCCTCTTCAACTTGAACAGGCTGTGTGATCCGAATAAATTTCTTGGCCGCATCCTGCTCTGCTATACCCGCAGATTGCAATAGAAATACGAACGGCCCAGCACTGCCATCCATAATCGGCACCTCTGAGGCGCTCAACTCGATATAGATGTTATCGATGCCAAGCCCGGCTAAGGCTGACAGCAGGTGCTCTACCGTCGAAACACGCACATCACCCTTGACCAGGGTTGATGATAAGCGGGTATCACCCACATTATCGGCGCGTGCCTCTATTTCAACTGGCTCGTCTAAGTCTACACGACGAAAAACAATGCCGCAGTCTACAGGGGCAGGCTTGAGGGTCAGGTAGACCTTCTTTCCTGTGTGCAGCCCGACACCCGTTGCTCGGATGGTATTTTTAAGTGTTCGTTGTCTAATCATTATTCGCGCAGTGTATGGAAGTTATCTTTATCGAACTGCGAACCATACCACAATTTTATCATTCTTGCCTATTCCCCCAGCCGATAGATCCCGTTTTTTTTGCTGCTTCTGTGAGCTATTACGCCATCACCCGTCTCCGGCACATACGGTGCCGGAACGGGACGTTCGGTGTAACAGGACATCGCTAGCACCCCCCTTAATTAATCCGCCTGACGACGCAGAAAAGCAGGAATGTCAAGGTAGTCCATATCGTCACCCACCGCCTTATTGCGCAGCTCATAACGCTCTGAGGCGATCTGATTTTTCCGATTAACCGCCGGACGATCCAGATCGCTGTAGTTGATCTCTACATCGGCCTTACGCTCAGCAACCGGCTCAGCCACCGGAACCGCAGCAACAATGCGAACATCAGCGGCCTTCTCTTCACCACGCCCGAGGCCAGTGGCCACCACGGTCACCCGCATCTCGTTGCTCAGCTCAGGATCGATTACTGTTCCCACCACCACCGTGGCACAATCTGAGGCGAACTGTTTGACGGTATTACCCACCTCTTCAAACTCACCAATCGACATATCAAAGCCGGCGGTAATATTCACCAAAATCCCCCGCGCACCTGAAAGGTCTACATCTTCCAGCAATGGACTGGAGATCGCTTTTTCAGCCGCCACTTGCGCCCGATCTTCACCACTGGCACTGCCGGTACCCATCACCGCCATGCCCATTTCAGACATCACTGTGCGCACATCTGCAAAATCCACATTGATCAAGCCTTGGCGGGTGATCAGCTCCGAGATTCCCTGCACTGCACCGTAAAGCACATCATTCGCCGCTTTAAAGGCATCAAGCAGGGTGGTGGTTTTACCCAGCACTGAAAGCAACTTTTCATTGGGAATTGTGATCAGCGAGTCAACATTTTCACTCAGCTCTTTAATGCCAAGATCGGCCACTGCCATGCGCTTTTTGCCTTCAAATGGAAACGGCTTAGTGACCACCGCGACGGTCAAAATATTCAGCTCTTTGGCAATTTGGGCAACCACTGGGGCGGCTCCTGTGCCAGTACCGCCACCCATTCCTGCGGTGATGAATATCATGTCGGCATCACTAATAGCATCGGCAATCCGCTCGCGATCATCCAGCGCGGCCTGTCGACCTATATCGGGGTTTGCACCGGCACCCAACCCTTTAGTGGTATCGCCACCCAGTTGCAAAACCGTCTTTGCAGATGAGTTCCGCAACGCTTGCGCATCGGTATTTGCACAGATAAAGTCCACCCCATCGAGGGTCTGCACCACCATGTGCTCCACGGCGTTGCCGCCGCCACCACCAACACCAATAACCTTGATCACGGCATCTGATTCTACTGTATCCAATAATTCAAACATTTCTATACCTCCTAATTTTCCTTACACTCAGAAAAACTACAAATTCCCCTGAAACCAACTTTTCATTTTGTCCCACAACCCTTTCGTTCCCGAATCACTACTCAACTTGCGCTCACCGCCTACCCCCAAGTAGCAGTGATGAAAGCCATACTGCAATAAGCCAACGCCCGTTGCGTGAATCGGGTTGCGTACCACATCAACCAAACCACTTACATTTTTAGGAACACCGATCCGTACCGGCATGTGAAAAACCTCTTCTGCCAGCTCAATCAAACCTTCAACCTTTGAACTGCCACCGGTCAAAACCACGCCACCCGCCACCAGCTCTTCATAACCACTGCGCTGTAGCTCCGCATGAATAAGACTCAATAGCTCTTCATAGCGAGGTTCAATCACCTCGGCCAAGGTGTGTCGGGAGAGGCGGCGCGGTGGGCGATCACCAATACTCGGCACCTCAATTGTCTCATCCGCACTGGCGAGTTGCGTCAATGAGCAGCCATATTTGATCTTTATCTCTTCTGCGTGGTGTGTCGGGGTACGCAGTGCCACTGCAATATCATTGGTCACCTGATCACCAGCAATGGGGATCACTGCGGTATGCCTAATCGCACCCTCAGTAAAGATGGCTATATCTGCGGTGCCGCCACCAATATCCACCAAACAGACTCCCAGCTCTTTCTCATCTTCACTCAATACCGCATAGCTGGATGCAAACTGCTCAAGGATGACATCATTAACCTCCAGTCCACATCGACGTACACACTTGATAATATTTTGTGCTGCACTGACGGCTCCTGTCACCACATGCACCTTCGCCTCCAAGCGCACGCCCGACATGCCCACCGGCTCACGAATCCCCTCTTGGTTGTCGATGATGAACTCCTGAGGAAGCACATGTAGAATTTTTTGATCCGCCGGAATCGCCACGGCACGGGCCGCATCCATCACGCGGTCGACATCAAAGTTGGTCACCTCACCATCACAGATAGCCACAATGCCATGGGAGTTAAGGCTACGAATATGGCTCCCGGCAATCCCCGCATACACCGAGTGAATATGACACCCGGCCATCAGCTCTGCCTCCTCGACCGCGCGCTGGATAGAGTGCACGGTGGATTCGATATTAACCACCACCCCTTTCTTAAGCCCCCGGGATGGATGAGAACCTAAGCCGATAATTTCAATCTCATTTTCCGGTGTAATTTCACACACCACAGCCACCACTTTCGAGGTGCCAATATCCAGCCCGACAATTAAGTTTTTTTCTCCCTGCTTTGCCATCAAATAAGCCTCTTACCCAACCTTGTTTTCTTTCCAGCGAATGGAAAACCCGTTGCTGTAGCGTAAATCTACCCGACTAATTTGTTTCGTTTTTTCAGCCAAATCAGTGCGGTAAACATTAATAAAGCGTTGTATCCGTTGGTCTTGTGGCTCGCGCCCCAGAACCAGTTCAATTTCATTATCCAGCTCAACAACCCAAGCGTGTCGTTCGCTCACCCGGATGGCAACAATCGACAGGCCCACCTCGCTTAATATCTGCTGGTAGCGCTGATAGTGCTTTGCCATTTCATGACTCAACCCATCGATCCCTTCAAACCGTGGCACGCTCGCATCCACTTCAATTTTCGCGGGATAAAACAGTTCGCCACCTAGATTGACCAATCCATCATCATGCCAACGAGCCAATAGCCGCTGCTCTTCTACCTCCAGAGCCAACGTATCAGGCCATTGGCGACGAACCGTAACGCGACTGACCCAGGGCATCGCCTCTACAGCATCCCGTACTTGCCGCACATCCATGCGAATGAACCCATCCTGAAGCAGTGGCTTGACCACATCGCGCAGCTCAGCACTGCTCACCTCTTGCAACGCGCCTGCTACCAAAATTTGCTTCACCGGCAGCCACACTGTGCTCTGTAACCAGAGCCAATATATGCCGGCGAACAAACCCAGCAGCAACGTGCCTTTTACGCTTGCCCAAGCCAACTTGGGAAAGACCCGCTCTCTCCATGACAGTGCCTCAGCTTGAGCCGCCTTAGCCGTCATTTTTCACACCTTCAAGAGTCTGCGCTAAAATACGCTGCACCAACTCATCAAATTCAATACCCGCCGCCTTTGCCGCCATGGGCACCAGACTGTGATCCGTCATCCCCGGCACACTGTTAAACTCCAACAGCCAAAAATTACCTTTTTCATCAGTGAGCACGTCAACCCGCCCCCATCCTTTGGCATTCAGTGCTTCAAATGCACGCAGAGCCAGTGCTTTCAGTGCCGCCACTCGCTCATCACTCAAGCCACAGGGACAAAGATAACGGGTCGACTCTTCTTGGTACTTCGCCTCAAAGTCATAAAACTCACGGGGAGTCTCCACCTTGATGGGGGGGAGTGCCTCGCCTTCCAAAATGGCAATGGTAAACTCTCCCCCGCTAATCCACGGTTCGGCAATGATGCAGTCGTCATACTGCTTGGCCAGTTGCCAGGCGGGTAGCAGCTGCTCCGCCGCCACCACCTTGCTCATACCGACACTTGATCCCTCATGGTTTGGCTTAACCACCAACGGCAGCCCCAACCGCTCAATCGCCACTGATAGATCACTCTCTTCCCGCAACTCGACCATGGCCGGTGTGGGTAACTCAAGCGCATGCCACAACTGCTTGCAGCGCATCTTGTCCATGCTAAGTGCCGATGAGAGCACCCCGCTGCCTGTATAGGGGATATCCAGTAGCTGCAATGCACCCTGAATAACGCCATCTTCGCCACCACGACCGTGCAGCAGGTTGAAGGCACGATCAAATTGCCCCTTAGCCAGTACTTCGAGAATATCGCCAGCCACATCAACGCCGTGAGCATCGATACCCAAACGCTGTAGCGAGGCTAAGACTGCCGCACCGCTTTTAAGCGATATTTCACGCTCCGCCGACAGCCCGCCCAACAGAACCGCTACCTTGCCAAATGCCTGATTTGATCGGCTGTTGCTCACTGTTCAACTCCAATCAGGTGCACCTCTTTTTTCAACTCAACACCTTGTTTCTGCTTTACTGTTTGCATCACTTCATTAATAAGTTGCTCAATATCAGTTGCGCTTGCCTCGCCACTATTGACAATAAAGTTGGCGTGTTTCTCCGATACAACCGCACCGCCTATTGAGCGCCCTTTTAAACCGCAAGCCTCAATCAATCGAGCAGCGTAATCCGCTGGTGGGTTACGAAATACCGAACCCGCATTTGCCAACTGGGTGGGCTGCATCGCGCTGCGACGTGCCAGCAGCTGGCGAATATTATTCATTGTTTCGCTGCTATCTCCCTCGCGCAGCGACAACCAGGCGGCAACAAACCACTCATTATCTTCAGGCGCAACCACTGTGCGATAACCCACTTCATACTCAGCGGCATCACGGATTAGGCGTTTGCCATCTCGCTGCATCACCTCTACTCGCTCAACCAAGCGCCAGGTTTCTCCGCCAAAAGCACCGGCATTCATCGCCAGCGCCCCGCCCACTGCACCCGGAATTCCACTCAGGAACTCAGCGCCCACTAATCCCTGTTTGGCACAGAAACGAGCAACCTTTGCACAGGCGACACCCGCCTCGACCTTTACGCTCCCATCAGCCAACTGAGCAATCTCATTCAGCCCGCCAAAATAGGCAATCACGGTGCCGCGAAGGCCGCCATCGCGTACCAACACATTGCTGCCTAGGCCGAGCCAAAACAGTGGTTCATCGGCGGGTAGTTGACTCAGAAAAACAGCCAAATCATCAATTCCCACCGGTTTGTAATAACAGTCAGCCGGGCCGCCTACTCGCCAGGTGGTGTGCGCTGACATCGGCTCGTTAAATCTCAACTCACCTTGCAAGCCGGTAAAGTAGTGTTTACCCAACGCTACCACTACTGACCTCCCCACTGCTCGGCCAGCGCCTGCGCACTGCGGCCAACATTGCCCGCACCGAGAATCAATAGAATATCGTCTGCTTGCAGCAGTGCGGGTAACAGCTCAACCAACGCTTCTCGTTGCTCAACAAAAACAGGGGTCACCTGACCTCGGGCACGAATCGCTTTACACAGCGAGCGACTATCCGCACCCGCAATCGGCTCTTCACCCGCACCAAACACCTCCAGCAACAACAGAAGATCTGGCTCACTCAATTGCAGTACAAAATCTTCAAACAGCTCTTCAGTGCGGCTATATCGATGCGGTTGAAAAGCAACCACTAAACGCCGCTCTGGCCAGCTCTCACGTATCGCATTCACCGTGGCTTCGATCTCTGTGGGGTGATGGCCATAATCATCAATCAACAACACCTCGCCCACCGGGGTTTTCAGCTCTCCATATATTTGAAAGCGCCGCGCAATTCCCTCGAAGTCGATCAATGCCTGTTTAATGGCATCGTCATCGACCCCCAGTTGATCCGCAACGGCAATCGCCGCCAAGGCGTTCTGAATATTGTGTCGCCCCGGTAAGTTCAATTCGATTTTCAGCAGCTGACTCTTATCAGGCCGCGAGACACTAAAGTGCGAGCGCCCTTGCTGGCACTTCACGTCGCTGGCCTGGTAGTCTGCATGCTCACTAAAGCCATACGTCACCACTGGACGGCTCACCTCCTGCAACATGGCACTGATCACCGGATCATCCACACAGAGAACCGCTAGACCGTAAAATGGCAGATGGTGTAGAAACTCCAAAAATGTCTGGCGCAACTTCTCAAAATCACCGCCATAGGTGGCCATGTGGTCGGCTTCAATATTGGTGACAATGGCCGTCATCGGTTGCAGGTGCAAAAAAGAGGCATCGCTCTCATCCGCCTCTGCCACCAGATAGTGGCTGCGCCCTAGGCGAGCATTAGTACCGGCACTGTTCAAACGACCACCAATCACAAAGGTCGGGTCAAGCCCGCCCTCGGCCAAAAGACTGGCTACAAAACTGGTGGTCGTGGTCTTGCCGTGTGTTCCAGCCACCGCAATGCCATGCCGAAAGCGCATCAGTTCCGCCAACATCTCAGCACGGGGAATAACCGGCACTCTCAGCTCTCGCGCTCGAGCCACTTCGACATTTGTTTCATCAATCGCACTGGAGACCACCACCACATCCGCGTCATCGACCAAACCGGCATCATGGCCAATGACGACCTGCGCGCCAAGCTCGCTCAAACGCTGGGTCATCTGTCCTTGCAGCAGATCCGAACCTGAGACTTTATAGCCCAGGTTTTTCAATACTTCCGCAATACCGCCCATGCCGACACCACCGATGCCCACAAAATGAATACGCTGTACTCGCCCCATACCCTGGTTATGCGCCATGATTTGCAACCTCCAAACAGCGGTTCGCCACCGTGACCGTTGCACCCGGCTTACCTAGAGCGCGTGCCGCTTCTGCCATTTTAAGAAGTTCGGCACGCCCGCTATCGGGTGATAGGTATCGCTTAATCATCTCTGCCAACTGCTCCGCATTAAGCTCATTTTGTGATACCACGGTTGCCGCCGCATTCTCCACCAAGTACGCGGCATTTTTAGTTTGGTGGTCATCCACCGCGTGCGGATAGGGCACTAAAATCGAGCCTACTCCGGCACACGCCAGCTCAGAAATGGTCAGTGCACCTGCCCGACAGATCACCAGATCGGCCCAGCCATAAGCCACTGCCATATCATCAATATAGGCATCGATACGCCCGTTAACGCCCGCCTGCTGATAGCCGTGTTTGGCATCAAAAATATTGCGTTTTCCCGCTTGGTGCCACACCTCATATTCATCTTCATCACTTAACAGCGCCAACGCTTCTGGCAATACATCATTCAACGCTTTTGCCCCCAAGCTGCCACCCAACACCAGCAGGTGCAGAGGCTGACCCTGGCGCGCCTGAAACCGCTCAGCAGGTGGCGCAAGATTTAGAATCGCCCCTCGAATCGGGTTACCCGTCAACTCTGATTTAGGCAGTACACTGGGGAAGGCCGCCATCACCTTGTCGGCCCAACGCGCCAACCAGCGGTTGGTCATCCCCGCCACTGCATTTTGCTCATGCACCAACAATTTTCTGCCGGTGATTGCGGCAACCAAACCCGCTGGCCCGGTAACAAAACCACCCATCCCCAACACCGCAGAGGGGTTAAGTTGGCGTAATATTTTCCACGCCTGCCACATGGCACTGAGCAGCGTAAAGGGCATCATTAATTTACGCATTAAACCCTTGCCCCTTACGCCACTGATACGAATATAGTCAATCGCAATATTCGCCTTAGGCACCACCTCGGCCTCAAGGCCGCTGCGGGTGCCTAACCAACGCACCTCAACCCCCTGTTCGCGCAGCTGCTCAGCCACCGCCAACGCGGGATAGATGTGCCCACCGGTACCACCGGCCATAATCAGGATGGGTGCCATCGACTTCATCGGCTCACCGCCTGGTCATAGTCAGCAAACTCGGCAAGCTTCGCTTCATGATAGACACGCAACAGCAGTGCTATCGCAACACAAGTCACCACGATGCTCGATCCTCCATAGCTCATCAGTGGCAGCGTCAAACCCTTGGTTGGCAACACGCCCATATTCACGCCGATGTTGATAAAGGCCTGCATGCCTAGCCAAAGACCAATTCCAAAGGCAAGATAGCCACCAAACAGCTGGCCATTCAGTAGCGCCAGATTGCCAATGCGAAACGCTCGCCACACCAGCAAACCGAACAGAAATATGACAAAGGCACCGCCCACAAAACCAAGCTCCTCTGACAAGACCGAAAAGACAAAGTCGGTGTGCGCTTCGGGCAGGTAAAAGAGCTTCTGCACACTCTCACCCAAACCGACACCAAACCACTCACCTCGGCCAAATGCGATCAGCGCTTGTGTTAACTGAAAGCCTTTACCAAAGGGGTCTGCCCAAGGATCCATAAATGAGACAACCCGTGCCATGCGATAAGGCTCTACCACCACTAAAATTGCCAGCAGCCCGGCAACAGCTACCAACAGCGCCATAAAGCGACTTAACGGGACACCGGCCAGAAAAAGCATGCCCATGGCCGTCGCCATGATCACCACGGTTGCTCCAAAGTCAGGCTCTGCAATCAGCAGCGCACTCAGCAGCGCAAGAATGAGAAAAGGCTTTGCAAAACCCGCAATGCGGGTGCGCACCTCATCAAGCCGCCGTACCAGATAGCCTGCCATAAAAATAATCACCAATAGCTTGAGCAGCTCAGATGCCTGAAAATTCGCAACACCCAGTGGCAACCAGCGTCGACTACCGTTTATCTCAATTCCAACACCTGGAATCAGCACCAAAATCAACAAAATAAAGCCCATCAGCAGTAGTAGTGGGCTAAAGCGCTCCCAGTGCTCCAGTGACACTGCAAACATCAGCGCCCCACACACCAATCCGACAACAATAAATAGCGACTGTTTTTGCAGGTAGTGAAAAGGGGAGTTCATGCCTTCGTCTGCAATGCTGATTGATGCGGATGTCATCATCACCAAGCCGATAGAGAGTAGCGTCAACACCGTTAGTAGCAATATATTATCAATGTTGAGGGTGCTCTCTTGCGCTTGAGCACTCATCGTCAGGCTAGCCATTCGAAAGCCTCCTCACCGCATCAGCAAACTGCTCGCCACGCGCTTCAAAGCCTTCAAACATATCGAAGCTGGCACAGGCGGGTGAGAGCAACACCTGCTCACCCGGCTCCACCAGTATCGATGCCATCTCCACCGCCTCGCGCATGGTTGCGGCGTGTTGGCACGGCACACTCCCCTGTAACAGTGAGGCAATCTTGCCCCCATCTTCACCCATGACGACCATCGCTTTTAACTTGTCGCTTACCGTTTTCAGCGGTGTAAAATCAGCACCCTTCCCCTGCCCACCGGCAATCAGAACCAGTTTGCCATCAAAACCGTTGATCGCCGCAAGTGTGGCTCCTACATTGGTTGCCTTGGAGTCGTTATACCAATCCACACCCTTGCGGTTTGCAATAAACTGGCAACGATGTGGCAACCCGGTGAATTCACGCAGTGCACCCATCATTGCACTGCGCTCCAAGCCCAGCGCATCACCCATGGCCAGCGCCGCCAATGCATTCGCCAGGTTTGCCCGCCCCACCATGCGAACATCCGCCGCAGGCATTAGCCGTTGTTGGCCACAGCACAGCCACTGCTCACCCGCCCATTCACACAGTCCATACTCACCCTCACTGGGGCTGTTCAAAGTAAACCAACGCACCTTTTCACACCCAGTGGCCATTGCGACCACTCGCGGGTCATCACGATTAAGCACCTGATTTTTTGCGCCGTTGAAGATCGCCTGTTTGGCTCTGCTGTAACTGACCAGATCATCATAGCGATCCATATGATCTTCAGAAATATTCAATACTGTTGCCACCGCCGCATTAACTTCCGTGGCCGTTTCAAGCTGGAAACTAGAGAGCTCCAGTACATAAAGATCAGGCACCGGCTGCGCCAATAGCGCTAAGGCGGGTATGCCGATATTGCCACCGACCAAAACCCGCTTTCCGCTAGCAGCGGCCATCTCTGTCAGCAGCATGGTCACAGTACTTTTGCCATTTGAACCGGTAATCGCCGCGATCGGTGCCTGAGCAGAGGAGGCAAACAGCGCAATATCGCCGATTACCTCAACCCCTCGAGCCAGCGCCTTCTGGATTAAAGGCTCTTGCAGTGAGACCCCCGGACTGACAATCAGACGCTGCGCCGCATCAAAAGCCGCCGCATCAAAGCCACCCACAAACACCGGCACATCGGGCAATGTATCGTGTAGAACCGCCAAGCCGGGTGGCGAAATCCGGCTATCGGTCACCGCCACCGACTCACCTTGTTGAGCTAAAAACTGCGCGCAGGAGAGACCGCTCTTACCTAACCCAACAATCAAGGTGGGTAACGACGGTTGCTCTCTCTCTACTGTTGATTCCACACGCATGCTCCGTTAACGAATCTTCAATGAAGCTAAACCGATCAAAACAAGAATGATGGTTATAATCCAAAAACGCACAATGACCCTTGGTTCGGGCCACCCTTTCAATTCAAAGTGGTGGTGTAGGGGGGCCATACGAAACACCCGCCGCCCGGTGGTCTTATAACTGACCACCTGAATAATCACCGAGAGTGTCTCGATAACAAACACCCCGCCCATGATGAAGAGCACCACCTCTTGTCGTAACACCACCGCCACCACACCCAGCGCAGCGCCCAGTGCCAGCGCGCCTACATCGCCCATAAAGACCATCGCCGGGTAGGTGTTGAACCACAAAAAACCCAACCCGGCCCCGACGATGGCGGCACAGAAAATAGCCACTTCACCCGCACCCGGCAGATGGGCAATGGAGAGATAATTGGCAAACCCTACATGGCCAGTCACATAAGCAAACAGTGCCAGCGCACCGGCCACCATCACGGTAGGCAGAATCGCCAATCCATCCAGCCCATCCGTCAAGTTGACGGCATTACTCGAGCCGACGATCACGAAATAGCTCAGCACAATAAACATCGCGCCCAGGTTGATCACCACATCTTTGAAAAACGGCATATAAAATGCCGTCTCCGCAGGAATCACCGCCGTAAAATAGAGCGCTGAGGCACTCACCAAAGCAGCAACAGATTGCCAAAAATATTTGTAGCGTCCGCTCAGGCCTCGTGGATCTTTCTTAACCAGCTTTTTCCAGTCATCCACCCAGCCAATGGCTCCAAACGCCAGGGTGGTCAGCAAGACCACCCAAACGTAGCGATTACTCAAGTCGGCCCACAGCAGTGTGCTGATGGCGATCGATACCAGAATCAACGCGCCGCCCATGGTGGGCGTTCCCTCTTTCACTAGGTGCGTTTCGGGACCATCATCACGAATCGGCTGCCCCATCTGGTACTCATTCAACTTACGAATCATTGTTGGGCCAACCACGAGGCTGATCACCAACGCAGTAAGCACCCCCAAAATGATACGCAGCGTCAAGTATTGAAAAAGATTAAAACCGCTATGAAACTGAGTCAGATATTCGGCTAGCCAGAGCAGCATCAGACTTCCCCTTCGCCCAGCAGGGCCTCAACAACGCGCTCCATCGCCATTGAACGGGATCCTTTAACCAATAATGTATTTCCCACTGCTTGCTCTTTTTTCAGTGCGGCAATCAACTCATGTTGATCAAGGAAATGATACGCCTCACCACCGAAAGCCTCAGCTGCACGCTGTGACTGCTCACCCAGCGCGTAGAGCACTTCAATCCCTGCACTGGCAGCCAGCTCGCCAACCTTGCGGTGATCTTTTTCAGCCGACTCACCCAGTTCGGCCATATCCGCCATCACTAATATACGTTTTCCTGAGCACCCCTTAAGAACCTCAATCGCGGCACTGTATGAGTTAAGATTAGCGTTGTAGCTGTCATCAATCACTGCAGCACCACTTGCCGTATTGTAGTGTTTTAGCCGCCCTTTAACGGGGCTCACCGCTTCAATGCCCAGCTTGATCTTTTCGGCATCAATGCCCAGCGCAAATGCAGCCGCAGTAGCGGCCAGTGCATTACGAACATTATGCTCACCCCGCAGTGCCAAATGGCAATCAAAGTGCCCGTTTGGAGTCTTAATCACCAGCTGGCTACCCTGGGCATTTGCACACCAAGTTGCTTGAATATCTGCACGGTTATCGAGTGCAAAGCTTACTTTTTTTCTACCCTCGCAGAGGCCAGCCCAGTACTCTGCATATTGATCATCACGATTTATAATGGCCACACCATCATCGGCAAGGCCGCTATATATTTCGCCCTTTGCAGTCGCCACCCCCTGCTCACTACCAAAGCCTTCAAGGTGGGCACGACCGGCATTGTTAACCACCGCCACATCAGGCCTAGTCAGTTGCGTCAAATAGGCGATTTCACCCCCATGATTCGCACCCATTTCAACCACTGCGAATTGATGCGTTCGCTGTAGGCTAAGCAGCGTCAGTGGCACACCATAATCATTATTCAAATTACCCTTAGTTGCGAATACCGGCCCCGCTTGAGTAAGAATCGAGGCGAGTATCTCTTTCACGGTGGTCTTGCCATTGCTACCAGTAATACCAACCACGGTCAGAGCCAGCTCGGCGCGCCATTGACGGGCTAACTCACCCAGTGCTAGGCGACAATCACTCACCACCAGTTGTGGCAGATCTGTTGTTTGCACAGACTCCACCATCACACAGCAGGCACCCTGTTGCTCGGCCTGTGCTATAAAATGGTGGCCATCAAACTGCTCACCACGGATCGCCACATATAACGAACCCTCAGCTAAGGTGCGGGTATCAATGCTGACCGCATCAAAAGCGACACCTTCACCACGGCACTCGCCTTTGGTGAATATTGCCGCTTGCTGGAGTGTCATCATCACGCCTGCCCCTGCCGTGCTGCCAACTGCTCTATCACCTGCTGGCCATCACTAAACGCCACTGTTTCACCCGCTACAATCTGGTAGTCTTCATGCCCTTTTCCCGCAATCAAAATCACATCGTCTGCTGAAACGCTGTCGATGGCATAGCTAATCGCCTCTGCTCGGTCGGCAACCACCTTAATCCGCTCTTTCTGTTGAATGCCGCCCAGAATATCGACAATAATCCGCGCCGCATCTTCATCACGCGGATTATCATTTGTGAGAATAACTTGGTCGGCGTGGCACTCTGCAATGGCTCCCATCAGCGGTCGCTTACCGCTATCCCGATCACCACCACAACCAAACAGACACCACAACTTTCCATCACAGTGTTCGCGAAGCGCTTCCAATGCCTGCTCCAAAGCATCTGGCGTGTGGGCATAATCCACCACCACCAGCGGCAAACCGGGGTGGGTAAAACACTCCATCCGACCGGGTACCGCAACACACTTTCCTATACGCGCAGCAATTAGGTTACGCGGCAGCCCAAGCCACAGCAAAACCCCATAAATTGCCAACAGATTAGCCGCATTAAAACGCCCCAGCAGTGCCGATTTAATCGTGACACTGCCGCCCGGATCACGTACCGACATCTGCAATCCATTTCGCGTTAGCTTTAGTTCACTGCCTGAAATTAGTGGATTTTCAGGCAGCCCACTGGTTAACTCTAGGCTGTAGGCACTTAGGCCAATGTACCCTGTCAAATCACGCAGTAGCGCACGCCCGAAGGCATCATCGGTATTGATGACCGCGTATTTCAGCCCAGGCATTACAAACAGCCGCTGCTTTGCTCTGCCATAACGCTGCATATCACCATGATAGTCGAGATGATCACGACTCAAATTAGTAAAGAGTGCAATATCAAAAACAACACCCTCAACCCGCCCCTGATCTAGGCCATGGGATGAGACCTCCATCACCACATGTGTTGCACCCGCATCACGCAGATCAGCTAATATTCTATGTATTTCAATGGCATTGGGGGTGGTGTACCCACCCTGAGCCAGCTGTCCATATAAGCCATAGCCAAGCGTGCCTATCACCCCGCAAGGGTGTTTATTGCTCAACACCTGAGCCAACAACTGGGTACAGGTGGTCTTACCATTGGTGCCGGTCACGCCGACGAGGGTCATGGCGCGTGATGGATGGTCGTAAAAGCTGGAGGCAATCCACCCCAGCTGGTGGCTCAAATCGTCAATAACAATGACCGGCACCGCATAACTCGACAGCTCACTCAGCGCATCCGATTGCTCACACAGCACCGCCACCGCACCGGCGGCAATCGCCTCGGGAATAAACTCGGCTCCGTGGTGACGAATGCCTGACAACGCCACAAAAATCACACCTTCGGATACCTCTTTACTGTTTGAGGTGATCCCGGAGACTTCGCAATCCTGCTGTTGAGGCAGGTTCACAATGCCATTCAGAATGAGACTCAATCGAGGCCTTTTTTGCGTTTTTGACTTCATAGAATCAGTGCACCCCCTGTGCTGCCTGATGAAGACTCTCAACCGATATATTATCAGGCGCTATGTTCAGCAAACGCAGTGCACCTGCCATCACGGCACTAAAAACCGGTGCTGCCACCGCGCCGCCGTAATACTCATCACCCTGTGGCTCATCAACCACGACCACCATCACTAACCGTGGGTCACTTGCAGGGGCCAAACCAGCGTAGAGCGCTACATAGCGATCTTCCATGTAACCCGCTGCGCCCACCTTTCTAACGGTGCCCGTTTTAGCGGCAACCCGATAACCAGCAACCGCCCCTTTTTGGCCGGTACCGCCCACCTCTACCACGCGCTCCATCATGGTTCGAACTTGATGTGCTACATCCGCAGAGAAAGCAGCTTGATGCGCCCGGCCAGGAAGGCTCTCTTGGTGCACAAAACGAGCAGGCACCAACACGCCATTATTGGCTAATGCGGTGTAAGACTGTGCAATTTGCAACGGTGATGCGGAGAGGCCATAACCATATGAGAGCGTCACCCGTCGCGCTTCATTCCAGTCAGTATAGTGAGGCAACTGACCCGCACGCTCACCCGGAAAACCCGTGCCGGGCAGTTCACCAAAACCCACATCTGATAGCACCTGCCACAGTGCCTCTGGTTCGGTCGCCTGCGCCAGCTTTGCGGCACCCACGTTGCTGGATTTCTGAATCAGTTTAGTCAGGTCGACCACGCCATAGTTACGAAAATCCTTCACCGTGTGTGTCCCCACCCGCAGATAACCAGGCCGGGTATCAATCATGATATCTTTGTTCACTGCGCCCGACTCAAGGGCGGCGGCCACGGTGAAGGGTTTGAGTATTGACCCAGGCTCTAGCAGATCAGTCACTGCCCGATTGCGATAGAGGTTGCCCCGTAATTCAGCGCGGTTATTTGGATTAAATGCCGGCTGATTCACCAGCGCCAACACCTCACCTGTTTTGGCATCCATTAGCACCGCGGAGCCCGCCAAGGCATCATGGTGCTGGATAGCCGCCTTCAACTCACGATAGGCGAGATACTGCAAACGTTTATCAATGGTCAAGGTCAAGTTTTCACCCGGTAGCGGCTGGCGAATACTTTTCACATCCTCAACAATCCGCCCATGCAGATCACGAATAATCTGTTTTTCGCCGTGCTCTCCACGCAGCCACTCATCGTAGACCAGCTCCATTCCCTCTTGCCCCTGGTCATCGACATTGGTAAAACCGACCAGATGTGCCGAGACCTCACCCGTTGGGTAGTAGCGCTTATATTCGCGCTGAAGATGCACACCTGTGATATTCAATGCCATAACACGCCTACCAAGGTCAGGATCAATCTGACGGCGAAGATATACAAAACCACGCCCCATACGCCCCTTTAGGGCCTTCTCCACATCAACCTGCAACAGCTGCCCCAGCGCCTGCCATTCAGCACCGCTCCGGCTCAGTTTTTTAGGGTTAATCCATACCGAATCGACAGGTGTACTGATGGCCAGTGGCTCGCCATTGCGATCAACAATCATCCCGCGTGTCGCGCCAATCTCGATATTTCGCAGGTATCGGGCATCACCCTCACCCTGCAGAAAGTCACCCTCAACCACATGCAGGTAAGCCCCGCGAATAAGCAGTAAGACCATCACAGAACCAAGCAATAACAGGGCAAATCCTTGCCTAAGGGGATAGCTATTTTGATGCGCCTGGTCTGTCACGGCCTTACTATTACAACCTCGTTGTCATCGGGAAGCGCCATATTTAGGCGCTTAGCCGCTGTATTCTCAATACGCCAAGGTGTGGCCAGTGTGCCCTGCTCAAGCTGCAACCGCCCCCACTCAATATCCAATTTATCCTGATCTTTACGCTGCTGCTCCAGCGCTACAAACAGCTTGCGACTCTGGTGCTGGGTATAGACCACACCTATTGCGCTCGACAACACCGCTATTAGCAGTAAAAAAACCACGATACGAATCACCATTACTGTTTCTCAGCACACCGCATAATGGCACTACGCGAGCGTACATTTTCCGCAATCTCTTGTTTACTTGCCCGCACCGCCTTACCAATCGCTCGTAGTGGTGGTTTACGCATCTGATCCTCCCGCACCGGCAGACCACGCGGGTAAACATCAGCCGTCGAATGGGTTCGAATAAACTGCTTGACGATGCGATCCTCCAGAGAGTGAAAGCTGATCACACTCAAACGACCACCCACCGCCAACACTTCAAATATATCTTCCAGACAATCCTTCAGATCATCCAACTCACGGTTAATGTGAATGCGAATTCCTTGAAAACTCCGTGTGGCTGCATCAATTCGATGTTCACGGGTCGGGCTAGCCGTGCGAATAATATTCGCCAGCTGCTCTGTAGTCTCAATCGGTGCCTCATCTCGCGCGGCCACAATCGCACCGGCAATTTTCCAAGCAAAGCGCTCCTCGCCATACTCGCGAATAACATCCGCCAGTGGCTGGCGCTCCACATCAGCAATCCACTCGGCTGCACTCATACCGGTCGAGGCCATACGCATATCTAGAGGACCATCCATGCGAAAACTAAAACCACGCCCGGCATCATCAATTTGTGGTGATGAAACCCCTAAATCGAGAAAAATTCCATTCACTCGACCCGCCACTCCCCTCTCAGCAGCCCATTCACCCATAGAGGCAAAGCTCCCCTTCACCATGGTAAAGCGCGGGTCACCGCCAAAACGTGCCTCAGCCGCTGCAACCGCCTGGTCATCCTTATCGAAGCCAATCAAACGCCCCTCACTCCCCAGCGCCTTCAGAATTTCAGCCGAGTGTCCGCCTCGACCAAAAGTACCATCGATATAGATTCCATCAGGCTGAATATTGAGTGATTCAACTGCCTCGTGGAGCAAAACTGGATAGTGCACATGCTCAGCCATTAGAGTGATAGACCACCCCAACTCGCCAAGTTAATATTCTCTTCATCATCCTCTTCCAAATAGGATGCACAGAGTGCGTTCCAGCGCCCCTCATCCCAAATTTCAAACTTATTGCCCTGGCCGATCATCACGATTTTCTTCTCAATTGCCGCAAACTCCCGTAACACGGATGGCAGTAAAATACGACCACTGCCATCCATCTCACAATCCGTTGCATGCCCCATAATTAAACGCTGTAAACGACGCGCTTTAGGATCGAAAGTTGGCAGATCAAGCAGCTTGCGCTCAACACGCTCCCACTCGGGCAGCGGATACAACAACAGGTGGCGCTCACGATCCACTGTGACCACCAACTGCCTCTCACAAGACTCCTGGAGCTGCTCCCGATAACGGGAGGGCATCGCCATACGCCCCTTAGCATCCAGATTAATTGTGTTAACGCCTCGTAACAAAACACCCCCAAAAAACCACTTTACACCACATTTACCCACTTCCTGACACTATAGAACCCATAAGGAGTCCAAGTCAAGGTAAAGTCCGGGGGTTTTTCTTATAAGACAATAACATAGAGGTTGTTTTTAGAAGGGAGTTGCGCAGATAATTACAGCTAAAAATCAGCCTGATAACCGCGCAACTTAAAGTAAAACATTAAGGGGCACCCACTAAACCAGCAAAAATAAAAATCAGTGGGAGAAGAGATAGAAGTGGGTGCTTTTCACGGGAGATCATTTTCGTTCCGGCAAGGCAAAAATAATCGCAACTATTCAGCGTGTTTACGCCTGTCTGTTTCTATCTGCGGATTAGGGTTGTACAATGGACGAATAACAACAAAAACTCCTGGTCATTAATGAGCCAAGAAAACCTCACCACTGCTCCACCCGCCTCAATTTTCAAGACCTATGATATTCGTGGCATTGTCGGCCAGCAGCTAACCACGGATAACATCCGCTTAATTGGCTGCGCCTTGGGCAGTGAGGCGCGCGCACGCGGTGAGTCACACCTTTTCTGTGGCCGTGATGGCCGCCTCTCCAGTTATAAATTCCACCTCGCTTTAATCGATGGCCTGCTCTCCAGTGGATGTAATGTCACCGATATAGGGTGCGTGCCTACGCCAGTTGCTGGATTTGCAGCAGTCGCTTTGGGTGAGGGCAATATGGCGATGGTGACTGCAAGCCATAACCCACCTAACTATAACGGTGTGAAAATGATGTTGAACGCCGAGTCTCTCACACCGGAAGAGATTCAAGGGCTCTACCAACGTATTTTACGGCAGGATTTTTTTACCGGCAGCGGGCAGTGCCGGCCACAAGATGTACTACCCGACTATTTATCTGCCATTACCCAGCGCATCCAGCTCAGCCGACCACTGCGTGTGGTGGTAGATTGTGGCAACGGTGTTGCCGCAAAAACCGCTCCCAAGCTGTTGAAACAGCTCGGCTGCCAAGTGATTGAGCTTTTTTGCAGTATTGATGGTCGCTTTCCACACCACCACCCCAATCCTAGCGACCCTAAAAACCTCACCAGTTTAATAGCTGCTGTCATCGATAATGAAGCCGATGTGGGTTTCGCATTTGATGGCGATGGTGACCGCCTCGGGGTTATCGCGCCAGATGGGCGTATTATCTGGGCGGATCTTCAGATGATCCTCTACGCGGAGGAGATCCTCGCGCACCAGCCCAACGCAACCGTTGTATTTGATGTCAAATCAACCCGCCATCTCGCGCAACGTATCGATAGCGCAGGTGGACACCCGATACTCTGGCCTTCAGGTTACACCCTGATAAAAGCCAAGATGAAAGCAAGCCACGCGGTTCTGGCGGGGGAGATGAGTGGGCACATTTTTTTTAATGACAACTGGTATGGTATAGATGACGGCTGCTATAGCGCCGCACGACTACTCTCCATCATTGCCAACCACCCGACCGGCTCACAAGCGTTATTTGATAGTTTACCAAAGCTCTGCATCACCCCAGAACTCTCACTCGGCATGCCCGAAGGCGATGCTGCGATCTTTATTAAGCGCCTTATAAAGGCGAGCGACTTTAAGGGTGCCGCGCAAATTACCATTGATGGTTTACGGGTTGAGTTTTTTGATGGCTGGGGGTTGGTTCGCGCCTCAAATACCACCCCCAGCCTGATCTTTCGCTTTGAGGGCGATAATGAATCCGCTTTAAAGCGGATTAAGCTACAGTTTCATGATTTAATATTGTCTCAAGATCCCAGCCTCGTCTTACCGTTTTAACTTTTAAAAATGGATTGATTAATGTCGCTAACACCCCTATCTGCCATGAATACCGCCAAGGTTCTCACCGAAGCGCTCCCCTATATCCAGCGCTTTACGGATAAAACCATCGTTATAAAATATGGCGGCAACGCCATGACTGAAGAGCACCTAAAAGCGAGCTTTGCCCGTGACATCGTACTGATGAAAACCGTTGGCATGAATCCCATTGTGGTGCATGGCGGTGGGCCACAAATTGGCGACCTACTGACACGCATCGGCAAAGAGAGTGAGTTTGTACAGGGTATGCGGGTAACAGATAAAGAGACCATGGATGTGGTCGAGATGGTGCTGGGTGGCTTGGTCAATAAAGAGATTGTCAGCCTGATCAATCAACACGGCGGTAAAGCGGTGGGTTTAACCGGAAAAGATGGCAACATGATCCACGCCAAAAAACTCACCTTCACTAAAGATGCACCGGAAATGGATGTGCCGGAGATTATCGACATTGGCCATGTGGGTGAAGTAGATGGAATCAATACCGAGGTGCTGGATATGCTGGCCCATGGTGATTTTATCCCTGTAGTGGCTCCCATTGGGGTTGGCAGCGATGGTCAATCATATAACATCAACGCTGACTTGGTTGCTGGTAAACTGGCAGAGACGCTACAGGCAGAAAAGCTAATCCTTCTCACCAACATTGCTGGCCTGCTTGATAAAGAGGAGAAGCTGCTCACTGGCCTCACCTCAGAGCGAGTTGACGAGCTGATAAAAGATGGCACCATATATGGCGGCATGTTACCCAAAATCGCCTGCGCGCTGGATGCGGTTAAAAATGGTGTCAACACAGCTCATATTATTGATGGCCGGGTGCAGCATGCGGTACTGCTCGAAGTCTTTACCGATGAAGGTGTCGGCACCTTGATTAAAAACCGTTGATAGAACGACAACTGGAAAAAAAATGAGTAATGGCACACGTAAACAACAGATTCTCGAAGCCCTCGCGCAGCAACTGGAAAGTAATTTAGGTGTACGCATCACCACTGCCGCACTGGCAAAAGAGGTGGGGGTTTCGGAGGCTGCGCTCTATCGCCACTTTCCCAGCAAGGCTAAAATTTTTGAAGGATTAATCGACTTTGCTGAAGAGGCGATCTTTTCACGGCTCACCCGCATTCTCGAAGAGGTTCAGAACCCGGTTCTACGCTGTGAAAAAATAATCACCGTGTTATTGGCGTTCTCGGCACGCAACCCTGGAATTACCCGCATCTTAATTGGTGATGCCATTATTGGTGAGAATGAGCGACTCCACAAACGCACTCACCAGTTCTTTGAGCGCCTGGAAACCCAGTTAAAGCAGATATTACGTGAAGGCGAACTCAGCGGCGAGCTAGCCGGAGGCCGAGGCCTCCCCTCCACCGCAAACCTATTAGTGTCCCTTGCCGAAGGGCGCATGCACCAATTTGTCCGCTCACGCTTTCAGCGCCTACCCACTGAGCAGTGGAACAATCAGTGGCCGATGCTGGCCAAGGGACTGTTTGAGTAATTAGCCTACCCTACCTGCTCAACCCCTAAAACCCATGCAGAAGTGATCACCACATGGATTATCTGGATCAATTAATCCTCTTTATCATCTCACTTCTTGCCAACATCTTTTCGGCCTTTGCCGGTGGCGGCGCGGGACTACTACAATTTCCCGCACTGATCTTTCTTGGCCTCCCCTTCGGAGTTGCCCTCGCCACCCATAAAGTTGCCAGTGTCGCCCTCGGACTAGGGGCCACCATCCGCAACCTGCGGGAAGAGCCACTAGAGCGTAAACTAGCCCTCTGCATACTGGCCAGTGGCCTGCCCGGCGTGGTGCTGGGTGCCAATATCATTCTTAATGTACCTAGCCGCCACGCTGAAGTTGCGCTCGGTTTGCTCACCATCGGCCTTGGGGTCTATTCACTACTCAAAGCTGAGCTAGGGCAACAGAATCAGCCCCGACATCGAGACGCAATGGGCTACCTGACTGGTGGCGGCGTACTCTTTTTTATTGGTATTTTAAATGGTTCACTCACCTCAGGAACCGGGCTTTTTGTCACCCTGTGGCTGATACGCTGGTATGGACTTGATTACCGCCGTGCCATTGCTTACACGCTAATCCTAGTGGGACTATTCTGGAATGGCAGTGGTGCCATCGCGCTAGGGATCTTGGGTGAAATTGCCTGGGACTGGCTGCCCGCACTATTAATCGGCTCTTTTTTGGGAGGGTACATTGGCGCGCACTTGGCGATCATCAAGGGCAATAAACTGATCAAACGGGTGTTTGAACTGGTCACCATTCTGATTGGCATTAAATTGTTGGTGGGATAAATATAACCATTCAGCGTGTTTAGATTTTGCCTAGAATCGAGGGATTTTCACACACAATGAGGGAGCATAGTGGAAATAGGTGACCGATTGAGTACCAAAATAACCAAGCGTTGGGGTAAAAGATGAATGCGCTGAGTAGTTGCAAATAAATCTGCCTTGATTATAAGAGACCAGCGTCCATACTTCCATGCAACGCAGCAAATATCGAGAGCGTTTTTCACGAAAAACAGCTTTCATTCTCGCGAGACAAAGCAGCTGTCGCGGAAAATATAAATCTTGCGCTAACTATTCAGCGTGTTTAGGTTTTGCTTCAAATCGAGGCATTTTTGCACGGAGAGAGGGAGCATATAGGGAATATGTGACCGATTGAGTACGAAAATAACGAAGAGTTGAAGCAAAAGATGAATACGCTGAGTAGTTACATCTTGTGAAACACTTATTGACTCAAAAGGGAGCAGAACAATGGCCAGCAAACGAAACCGCCGCACCAAGAGCGCAGCACGCACCCCACAACAATCAGCCGTCGAAATTACGACAAAACAGCGCCATCATATGATCGAGGAGGCCGCCTATTTCCAGGCACTGAGCCGTGGCTTTGCTCAAGCGAACCCTGAAGAGGACTGGTTTTTTGCCGAGGCACGGGTTGATGCCATGCTGAGCGACAAAAAACCACACTAATGAGCGCCTGGCTATGCCGGCGTTGCTATCAACACCAGCTTGCTTGATTGTAAGGGCGGTGTATCACCTCATGTACATTGCTCTCTAATATCTTATAGCCAATATTTCCATACAACTTTTGGCGACCTTCATTGAGGATGAAAGTGGGACTCCCCTCAACCTTGTTCTGTTCACACAGCTCCTTGTCGTGACAGAGATCAGCCATCGCCTCACCATTATTCAATAGCGCCGCTATCTGCTCACGCTCAAAGCCCAACGGCTCGGCCAAGCGGTATAACAGCTGCCAATCCGCAATATTCTCTCCATCACGGAAAAAAGCAGTACGGGTACGCCAGATAAACTCCTCTACCGCATTGCGCCCGAAATAGTCACTACAACAGCTCGCACTCACCACACCCTGCTTAACCAAGCGTTGCAATGCTTTAATGAATAAGTGTGTCTGCACGGAGCTAACTGGCCGCACCTTTAGCCATACCGCTGGATCAATATCCACATGAAGAAAATCCGCACAGACATCCAGAGTGTGTTTATTCATAAACTCAAAACCACCCTTATCTTTCATTCCCTCTGCAATCCGCTGCTGAGTGGTGCCGAACACGGGCATGAAGTAATAATTAATATCAATCACATCACCAAAATGGTGCCTCAGCTCATCTAGGCGAATTTGTGCGACATAAGCCCAAACACAGAGTACATCACTGTAATAATCAATCTTTACCCGCTGTTCATTTTGTTCCACATTAAGCTCCATATTTTTCACGATAAGCACTAATCGCTTCAAGTTGACGCTCCATACCCGGCTTTTCAGCTAGATACTCGATAATATCTGCCATGCTGGCAATGTTCACAACTTTAATATGATATTGAGTCTCAACCTCTTGAATCGCCGAAGTAGAACCCGTACCACGCTCTTGTCGATCCATAGCAATCGCCACCCCGGCCAACGTGGCGTTGGCATCCTCGATAATCTTTACCGACTCACGCACCGACGTGCCGGCTGAAATCACATCATCGACCACCAATACCCTACCTGCCAAAGGCGCACCCACGATGCTACCGCCTTCCCCGTGATCTTTAGCCTCTTTACGGTTAAAGGCATAAGGAATATCTTTTCCATGCTTCTCAGCCAGCGCAATACTCATCGCCGCGACCAATGGAATACCCTTGTAGGCTGGCCCAAACAGCATGTCATATTCAACACCTGAGGCTTCAATGGATTCAGCATAGTACTGCCCCAAGCGAGCTAAACTAGCACCACTATTGAATAAGCCACTGTTAAAAAAGTAGGGACTGACGCGCCCTGATTTAAGAGTGAATTCGCCAAAACGTAAAACATCGATAGCAATTGCGAAATCAAGAAATTCCCGCTGATAATCTTGCATGATAGAGCCTATGTTAATGATAACTTCCCGCCATTCTACTGCCTTTAACGCCAAGCTGCCACGCTACAACTCGGTTGAATGACATGAGTTTCACAATGTAGTGACTGCTTTTTAAAATTGCAGTTGAATGTTATTTCGATGGATGTTGTTATGATTACCACAATAAGGGGTTTGATTCATTATTCTTCCCCTCATAGCCACTTTACTCAACAATGGGTTTATTTGTGTCGCCACTACAGCGTTACCTGCAAACATGCCAAAAAAAAGGGCTGCATACCGATGCAGTTCAGCAACAAGCGGTTGTGCGTCTGGATGACCTTTACCAACGCCTGCTGACACCCCATAAGCCATCTTTACTACAGCGTTTATTGGGTCGGCCAATGGAACCCATCACTGGGCTTTATCTGTGGGGTGGGGTGGGTCGTGGTAAAACATTTATTACCGACCTTTTTTATGATTGTCTTCCATTCGATGAAAAACGGCGCGTCCATTTTCACCGTTTTATGCAGCAGGTACATGCCGAGCTACAGGGGTTGCCCAAAACCCCTGACCCCCTAAAAATTGTTGCCAAAAACCTAGCCAAGCAGTTTCGCCTGCTGGTGCTGGATGAGTTTCATGTTTCAGATATTGCCGATGCCATGCTACTGGCCGGCCTGCTACGCGCACTGTTCGAAAATGGTGTGACGCTGGTAACCAACTCTAACATCCCCCTTTCAAAGCTCTATCAAAATGGTCTGCAACGGGAGCGTTTTCTACCTGCCATCACCCTATTGCAACAACACACCGAGTCTATTGAGATGAACGGCACATCTGACTACCGCCTTAATCTTCTAGAGAAAGATGGAACCTATCACTGCCCAATAGAAGAGAGCACCGAAGTATTATTGGAGCAACAGTTCAATACCCTGGTTAACGGAACAGCCGAGCAGCGACCACTAGCGGTTAATGGCCGAGAAATCATCACTCATAAAATAGCGGGTGATGTCGTGTGGTTTCGCTTCCCACAGATCTGCCAAACACCTCGATCTGCTAGCGATTACCTGGAGATTGCACGCTGTTTTCATACGGTGGTTATCAGTGATATTCCGCGCATTCACGTAGAAAATGATGGCGTTGCTAAGCGCTTTATTGATCTTATCGATGCGCTGTATGATCATCGCGTCAAGCTGGTAGTCAGTGCTGACCAAGAACCCGAGAGCCTCTATCTGGGTGAACGGCTCGCTTTCCCTTTTCAGCGCACCATTAGCCGACTACGTGAAATGCGCAGCCAGCGCTATTTAGTCGAACCACACACTGTGGAGTAATTAACCGCCCTCCTGAGACGCCGCAATCAGCTGCTCCTTCAAAACCTTTTTACGTATTTTACCACTCGCCGTTTTGGGCAGTTCGTCTACAAAAATAACCTCTTTAGGCAACTTGTAGGGTGGCAACTTTTCACGACAGTAGCGCTTAACCTCTCGATCAGAGCACGCACCCTGATCCGCCAACACAATACACGCGAGTATACTCTCCCCCAAAATAACATCTGGCATTCCAATAACCGCAACCTCATGCACACCGGGCAGTTCATGAATAACCTCTTCAATCTCCTTGGGGCCAATACGATGAGCACCACTTTTAATCATGTCGCTTTTGCGGCTGACGATATAAAGAAACCCCTCTTCATCTATTTTCGCCAAATCCCCGGTCCATAGGAGACCATCACGCAGTACAGCAGATGTTTTTTCAGGATTATTCCAATATCCTCTCATAATATTTTTGCCCGCCGCTACAATCTCACCCACCTCATCGACGGCCACTGGGCTTCCATCATCCTTGAGCACCTTCAGGTCAACACCTGGAATTGCCTTACCAATCGAGCCCGCCTTACGAAAGAAGTCTGCTGGCTCTAGATAAGAGAGGCGCGCAGATGCTTCTGTCTGCCCATACATAATATAGACATCTGTATTAGGTAAAATACCTTTAACTTCTTTGGCCAGAGCGGGCGCCATAGCACCACCCGCTTGACAGACATAACGAAGGGACGGGAATTGATACTGCCTTATTGCAGAACGGTTCATGAAAATAGCAAAGGTTGATGGCACACCAGAGAAGCCAGTTACTTGCTCCTCTTTCATCATTTTCAAAATCACATTTGGATAGATAAAGCTTTGATTAACCACCAAGGAGCCGCCCACGCAAAAATGAGTCAGCAGTAGAGAGTTACCATAGGAGTAAAAAAACGGCAGCACCGCCATCGCCTTATCACGCTCTGTCAGTTGCAGGTACTCAACAATCGAGCGGGTATTTTCCACTAGATTCGCGTGACTCAACATGACTCCGTTAGGATCACCAGTCGTACCAGAGGTATAGATAATTTGTGCTAAATCAGATGATTGGATCAATACATCTAATACGGTAGGATTTTCATTATTCTCTGACAACACCTCAAAGCTATCGCACTGAATCGCCAGCTCAGCCAATACCTCTTCATCGTTACGACTTACCAGTACCCCTTTCAAGGTAGTGGCACCCTTTAACAGTGGCTTAAAATACTTAATAAAGGGTATGTCAGATAAGACACAAGATGCCCCGCAATTTTTTACTTGATAGGCGACAGAGTCAGCAGAAGTTTGGCTATTCATCGCCACAACAACACCGCCGGCCATCAACACACCAAAATAGTAAGTAATATAATTAACAGGCTTATCTTCGAGGATAATAACCCTATCACCCAAAACCACACCTTGGCGATGCAGCCAGCTAGCAACAATTGAGGCATCCCTCAAAATCTCAGCATATGTTACCCGTCGATCGGTTTCGATTACTGCCTCTTTTTCAGGGAAACTGGCCACAGACTGAACCAAAAAATCATGAACGAGCATAAAGTACCTTCTATCTATTTTCTGAAGAATTGCCTCACCGTAAAACAACACAACCAATATGTATATTTAATTCGTCCGAAAGAAGCTTTAAACCCTCGTTTCCAGCGCTGATCGCTATGGAGAGCGAAGCGGGGGCGATTAGCCGCCGATAGGCCACGCCGTCTGCATATTCGTAGTGCGAGGGACGAGCGGCGAAGAAGATGCAGCAGTGGCTTTAGTGGCCGTAGAGTCATTGAGGGGATTATGGCGTAGCACAACGAGGAACGATGTTGTGCGGAGCCGTAATGGACGCAGGACATTCGGGGCAAAAGGAATCAGTTGTCGCGTAGGCGAGTCAATTTTTGGCAGAGATGCCAGAAAATTGGTCACGAGGTAGCGACACATTCACGTTTCCAGTATAGGCTTCAACTTATCTCTGTTTAATACCCTCGTAAGATTATCAATCGGGCATAAAAAAAGGCAACCTTTCGGCCGCCTTTAGTACCACTACTACTCCAAACCGGACGTCCTGTCCGCAGCACCTCCCTGGTGCAAAGCTCATCCTT
>JALSJH010000095.1 GCA_026989455.1 Chromatiales bacterium
CAAAGCGTTCACTTTACAACCGCCCCTGCTGCTCAACCGGGCTCACCCAGTAGATACCTTGCCCTTTCAGGCTTTTTTGGCCGATGATTGTGGCGATGACGTGATCAAGATCTTCATCTTTTAGCAAAATATCCACCCGAACTCGCGGTATATAACCCACCACTCTGTCTTGTGCTGAGAGGAAGGGGTCATCCTCGCTGAATTCGGAGTGCCCCTCCACCGGGTTGAAGGTGAAGCCACTGACCTGTTTGAGTGCCCGCAGGCTATCGGCCAGTGTCTGCTGAGCGCCGGCGTGGATTACGATGCTGAGGTTCTTCATAGCGGTGCTCCTTTTTGCTGCTCTTTGCGCCCTTCAAGCCAGGCGTAGAGGGTGGGCAGTAGAATCAGGGTGAGCAGTGTTGAGGTGAACAGGCCACCGATAACAACTACCGCCAGTGGTCGTTGCAGTTCAGAGCCAGGCCCGGTGGCGGTGAGCAGTGGCACCAGCCCTAGGCTGGCGATGAGTGCGGTCATGAGTACGGGCCGCAGTCGTCGTTCTGCACCCTCTTGCACTGCTTCCAGTACGGTACGACCCGCTTCACGCAGCTGGTTGAAGTAACTCACCATCACCACACCGTTCAACACGGCGACCCCGAACAGGGTGATGAAGCCTACCGATGCGGGTACTGACAGGTAGAGCCCAGAGAAGTAGAGGGTGACCACGCCGCCGATCATGGCAAATGGAATGTTGAGGATAATCAAGCCCGCTTGTCCCAGTGAGCGGAAGGTGCTGAAGAGCATTAAGAAGATCAACACAATCGCCAGCGGGACCACCAGTGCGAGGCGCTGTGCGGCCCGTTGCTGATTTTCAAACTGTCCACCAAAGGTGACGTAGTAGCCCTGTGGTAGTTGCACTTGCTGCTCTATTGCATGGCGTACCTCTTCTACAAAGCTGACCACGTCGCGGCCTTCAACATTGGATTGAATCACCACCAGTCGTTTGGCAGACTCCCTCGATATCACCACCGGGCCATCCACTTCGCTAATATCAGCGAGGCTGCTGAGGGGGATTCGGTGGCCATTGGGTGCCGTCACCAGAAGGGCGCTAATGGCTTGGGGTGAGGTGCGTACCTGCTCAGGATAGCGCAGTAACACGCCAATTCTCTGGCTCCCTTCGATCACTTCGGTCACCACCTGACCACCCACCGCGACTTCGATAAGGCGGTTGATATCTTCAATGTTGATACCAAAGCGGGCAATCGACTCAGGACGAATCTCAATCTGTAAGTAGACCTGCCCGGAGAGCTGGTTGCGGAACACATCAATCGCGCCGGGTATGGTGCTGACCAGCTCTTCAATCTGCTTGGACTTCTCTTCAAGCAGGCTTAGGTCATCACCATAGAGTTTGATCGCCATGGCGGCGCGCACCCCGGTAAGCATCTCCGAGACACGCATGTCGATGGGCTGAGTGAAGGCGTAGTCGATGCCGATAAAAGTATCCAGCTTTTCACGCAGATTGGCCTGAAACTCCTCTAGGGTAATGGTCCATTCACTTCTTGGTTTGGTGATTAGGAAGTTATCTGTTTGATTAAGATCCATGGGGTCCATACGCAACTCATCGGCACCGGTACGTGAGACGATGCCGGTCACTTCTGGAAGCTCCATAATTGCCTTTTGGTACGGTGCATCCAGCTCTAACGAGCGCTCTAGGGAGATGCTGGGGAGCTTTTCAATGATCACCACGGTGGTGCCCTCATCCATCACCGGCATAAACTCTCGGCCGATCATGGTAAACAGCACGGCGGAAATCGCCAGTCCAACCAGCGCACCACTAATGGCAATTGCCCGTTGGCGCAGTGCCCAGCGCATTACCGGTAGGTAGATGCTTTTGAGTGCGCTGAGGAGACGGCCATCCTCTTCACTTCCACCACGCATCAAAAAGCTGGCGATCACCGGGATAACGGTGAGTGAAAGAATCAGTGAGCCGATCAGCGCGAAGCTGATAGTCACCGCCAGTGGGGTGAACATTTTACCCTCTAGCCCGGAGAGGCTGAACAGGGGTAGAAAGACGACGATGATAATCAAAATACCCGAGATAACCGGGGTGGCCACCTCAACCACAGCACGATAGACCAGGTGTAGACGGCTGACACCGGGCGGGGCTTTGCTAAGCCGGGTGTGGATGTTCTCCACCACCACCACCGCAGCATCAACCAAAATGCCGATGGCGATCGCCAAACCACCCAGCGACATGAGATTGGCGCTCACATCGAACAGCCGCATCATAATGAAGGTAAACATGACCGAGAGGGGTAGAATCAGTGCCACGGTCAGTGCGCTTCGCAGGTTGCCCAACATGACTAATAAGACGATTAATACCAGAATAACCGCCTCACCGAGTGCTTTTTCTACGGTCCAGATGGCATCATTGACCAGCTCAGTTCGATCATAAAAAGAGCTGATGGTCACCCCGTCAGGGAGTGCGGGTTTTAGCTCTTCGAGAGCCTGTTTAGCCGCCTCAATTGTGGAGCGGCTGTTGGCTCCTCGGCGCAGTAGCACCAAGCCGGTAACCACTTCACCCTCGCCATCGGCAGTCACCGCACCGTAGCGCGTTAGGGAGTTGATGCGTACCTCGGCAACATCGCGGATATGGATCGGAATGCCGTTGTCGCTGGCTACCGTAATGCTACCGATATCTTCCATGGTGCGCAGTTGGCCGATGGTGCGGACTAACAGCACTTCGTTGTTGCGGTTGATCCGGTCGCCACCGGCGTTGCGGTTATTGGCTTGCAGTGCGCGCTCTAGGTCGTTGATCTCAAGCCCATAAGAGGCGAGTGCCACAGGGTTGGCAACCACTTCATAGACCTTGACTTCGCCACCCAGTGAGTTGACTTCAGCAACCCCATCAACGCTGCGTAGGCGTGGACGGATGATCCGGTCTTGAATGCGGCGTAGCTCCTGATTGCTGTAATCATCGCCATTTATGCGATACATATACCCCTCGCCAAGCGGCGTGGTGATTGGCCCTAGCCCGCCTTCAATACCACTGGGAAGTGATCCCCAGACTTGATTGAGGCGCTCGGTGACCTGCTGGCGAGCCCAGTAGATGTCGGTGCCATCTTCAAAATCGATCACGATGATGCTGAGGGCATATTTGGTGGTTGAGCGCAGTATGGTTTGACGTGCCAACCCTTGCATCTCTAGCTCAATAGGGTAGGTGATGCGATTTTCCACCTCAGAGGGTGAGAGTCCGGGAGCCTTGACGATGACCTGCACCTGAGGTGAGGAGATCTCGGGGAAGGCATCAATCGGCAAGGTTTTAAAGGCCCACATTCCGGCCGCTATTAGGCCTAGGGCAAGCAGTAACAGCATCAGCCGTTGCACCAAGGCGAAACGAATTAATGAGTTAATCATGGTCTACTCGCCCCCTTGGTATTGCCAGTGTGATTTAAGCTCGGCGACACCGCCGCTGACTACTTCAGCGCCAGCGCTAATGCCCGATTCGATCTTTACCCAGCCGCCTTGTGGGGGCATGGCGGTGACTTTGGTTGGCTGATACTGGCCTGGTCCTGTGACAACAAAGAGGTAGTTGTCATTGCCGCGGCGGAAGAGGGCGCTCTCTGGCACCATTAAACCGGAATAGCGAGCACCCTCAAGTTGGGCTTGAACATACATGCCGGGGCGTAGCAGCCCCTGTTTGTTGTCAACGACCACACGTCCGGCAAGGGTCTGGCTGCTCTCATCGACTTCACCGCTCAGTGTTTCGAGCTGGCCGCTGAAGCTCAGTTGAGGAAAAGCGACTACTTTGAGTGTCGCTTTGGCACCGATCTGAACATCGCTAATACGGGCAACCGGTATGCGAACATTAGCCCATATCACGCTGAGGTCGGCGATACGAAACGCGCTCTCGCCTGCCGCCAACATCTGTCCGTTTTCTGCGCTTACCGTGAGTAAAACACCGTCAGCGGGGCTGATGAGTGGATATTCAGCAATGTTGTCGGGGTGTTGGGCAATCTTTTCAATCTGTGACGGGGTCATACCTGCGAGCGTGAGTGCCCGCTGGTGCTGGTCCAGTATGGCGTGTGCGGTTTTATATTGGCTATCAGCAGCGATCAGGCGGCTTTCAGAGACCACACCATCCTCACGTAGACTCTTGATACGCTGGTAATCCGCCTCCGCCACATCGTAGTGAGCGAGTGCGGCCAGATAATCGGCTTGCGCTTGGCCTAATGTGTTGCTGTAGAGGCGGGCTAATACTTGGCCTTTATGAACTTGGGTCTGCTCGACTACGTTAAGCTCAGTGACCAGGCCATCGACCACCGGAGAGACACGGAATAGCCGTTGCTGGTCTGCTCGCAGGGTGCCATTTACCCGCAGTGTTGCAGAGGCTTGTTGCTCTGTCACCAAAGTGGTGGTTAGGTTGGCAGTGCTGATCTGTTGTGGGGTTAGCTGCAGTGCTGCTGCTGCCATGGGAAGAAGCAGTGCAGGCAGTGTAACCAGTGTGAGTAAAAGGGGGTTTACGAATAAGCGCTTCATTGTGCGGCTCCTTCATTAGTAGACGGTTGTGTGCTGAATAACGAAACGCCTGCGCTGCGGCGCAGCTCGGCGGACTCTAGCCAGGCCTCTTGTAGTAGCTCAAGATAGCGGCCGCGGGCATTAAAATAGGTATCAACGGCATCCACCAGGTTAAGGATTTCAACCTGACCCGATGAGAAGCCCTTGCGGGTCAGCTGGAATATCTCATTGGCCGGCTCCAGTACATGGTGGCGATAGTCGTTCACCTGCTCAATCAGGTGGGATAAGTGCAGGTGGTTGAGGCGCAGGCGATTACCCAAGTTGCGTTGCAGGGCGTTCACCTCAAATTGCGCCTTCTGCCGAGTTGCCTGTGCTGAATCAATATTACCTGAGCCGCGATCCCACAGCGGTACCGTTACTGATACACCCAGTGCGGTGACATTTTGTCGGCGGTCTCCGACAAAGCTGCGCTCGCTACTCAACCAAACTTCAGGGTCAGAAAAGCGATTGGCGCGGGCGATGGTCACTCCGTAGCGAGCGGCCTCTACGGCTTGGCGGGCGGCTCTGAGGGATGAGTGGTTTTCAAGCTGAGCCTCCAGCGCTGCCAGATTGGGTAGGGCAGGCGGCTGGTCAAGTGCGATCAGCTGTGGGTTATGGTGACGCATATTCACCAATGTCTGAAAATCAGCGAGTGATTCGCTCACTTTACCTTCAGCAGAGGTGATCGACTGCTTGGCGGCTTCCCGCACCATATCAAGGCGTAGACGCGCCAAACGAGAGAGATCACCCGCCTGTTCGCGACGCTGGCCAATGCGCTGAAATTCATTGGCGGCTTCTAGCTGCTGTTGTGCCAGTTGATAGAGTGCCAAGTGTAGTTGTAGATTGTGGAAAACCCGCGAGGCTTGATACTCCAGCAACAGCCCCTGTTCAGCAAGTTGAGCTTGTGCCTGTTGAAGGTTGGCCTGTGCCTGTTTGCGTTGTCCCTCTAGGCGGCCCGTTAAAAAAGGGAGAGGCTGGCTGATGGTGAATTGGTCAAAATCATGGCCACCCGCGCCATCTTCTTTGCCCAGCGAATTGCTGAAACCCAGCTCAATGGTAGGGTTGGGCCAGACATCAGCCTGTTTTTCCGCCCCCTGACGGCTCAGTACTTCGGCTTCAGCGGCTTGCCGTTCGGGAGCCTCCTGCAACACTCGTTGCACTGTTGAGGTTAAGTCCCATGGGGTCGTCTGGGCGGCAAGGTTACTGCTGAAAAGCAGTATAGTGGTGTACTTTAGGATACCTTTTAACACGGGTTATCTCCTGGACTCTGGGTGATCGCTAGCAATACTCCGCGCAGAGCATCACGAATGACTATCTGCGGGGTAATAAAAACATTGAGAGTGAAATAGTAGTGCAATCAGGTTTAAGCGCTATGGCTTAAAATGCAGTGACACGACTTTAATCAACAAGGATTAACAGGGTGGTGCGCGGGGGGGAGGGGTAAAGCAGGCTCTTCGGGAGGTGAAGGGCGTTGTAAAGCAGCGGGAGAAGTATTGGCCCCGGTTGAGTAGCGTGGCGAAAATAACCATGCTTAGAAGTAGCGTGACAAACAGGCTATCATTCAGTTTAAGATTCTTGACCACACCATCGGATGAGAGCTCAAATTCGCTATCAGGGCCATAGAGCAGATCATTGCTGTCAGAAGGCATGATGTGTATGGAAGCACCGCCCTCTGCGGGTTCCGCGAGGGTAGATGAGTTGTGAGGCTGGCTGTGAGTGATGTGGCTGTGAAGCGGCAAGTTTTGCACGAACAGAAGCGCCAGAATGGTGATGTAGACCATCCAGAATGGTTTAAAGTGCTTGTGGGTGTGGCGGCGGTTCATGGGGTTGTGAGGCAAGCTTGCTCATATTAAGTTAGAGTGATTTTCCATGCAGGCTTGTCATCTGTCAACTACTGTGGATAACTTTTTTTCTGTATGGGAATTTTAGCCAGATTTGTAATTAGAGGCTCCAACACAAGGTCGCTCAATAGATGAATTTTAATAAGCTGTTGCTGCTGGTCATGGTTGCACTGTTGATTACACTGTTTTTTGTTTTTGATCTGGGGGCGTTTTTTAATCTGGCGTATTTCAAAGCCCAGCAAGATGCAATTTTAGCGTTTCAAGCGGCCAACCCTTGGCAAATGGTGGTTATCTTTTTTGTGATCTATGTGGTGATGGCCGCATTGTCGCTGCCAGGTGCGGTGATCATGACGCTGGTGGCGGGTGCCCTATTTGGCCTGTTATGGGGGGTGGTGATTGTCTCTTTCGCCTCCAGTATCGGTGCTACCTTGGCATTCCTAGTCTCCCGTTTTCTGTTGCGTGATGTGGTACAAACACGTTTTGCAGGTAAACTAAAAGCGATCAACCAAGGGGTGGAGAGGGATGGGGTGTTCTATCTATTTACCCTGCGTCTGGTGCCGCTGTTTCCCTTCTTTTTGATTAATCTGCTGATGGGTCTGACTCCACTGAAAACCCGCGATTTTTACTGGGTTAGCCAGCTAGGTATGCTGGCGGGCACGGTGGTGTATGTTAATGCCGGCACCCAGCTGGCGCAGCTGGACTCTGTCGGCTCTATTTTATCCCCGGCACTGCTCGCTTCATTTGTTTTGCTGGGCATTTTCCCCTGGGTAGCCAAAAGCCTGATCAAGCTAATTAAAACCAAGCGGCTCTACAGCGGCTATTGTCGACCGAAAAAATTTGACCGAAATCTAATTGCCATTGGTGCCGGGGCAGGTGGGTTGGTAAGCACCTACATTGCAGCAGCGACCCAAGCAAAATCATCTTTGATCGAGAAGCATAAAATGGGCGGCGATTGCCTGAATAGCGGCTGTGTCCCTTCAAAGGCGCTGCTGGGTTCGGCCCGATATGTGAGCCAAGTGTCACGCTGCAAGGCGTTTGGTGTTGATTCAGCCACGGTGGAGTTTGAGTTTGCACAGGTGATGGCGCGGGTGCAAAAGGTGATCAAGCAGATTGAACCGCACGATTCGGTAGCGCGTTATCGTGACTTGGGAGTGGATGTTATTCAGGGTGAAGCTAAAATCACCTCACCTTGGACGGTAGAGGTGAATGGCAAGGTGCTCACCACCCGTAATATCGTAATCGCAACCGGGGCGCGGCCGCGCACGCCTGACTTGCCGGGAATTGAACAGATCAACTACCTCACCTCCGAGACTATCTGGAGTTTGCGTGAGCGCCCGGATCGACTGCTGATTATGGGTGGTGGGCCAATTGGTTGTGAACTGGCGCAATGTTTTGCACGCCTTGGCAGTCAGGTGACCCTTGTGCAGCGTGATACCCGCCTGCTGCCCCGAGAAGATGAGGATGTCTCTGCGCAGGTTGCGGCGCGTTTTGCTCAGGAGGGGGTGGTATTGAAAACGGCCCATTTCGCCAAGGAGTTTAAGGTACAAGGTGAGCAAAAAGCACTGCTCTGTGAGCATCAGGGCGCAGCGGTGGAGATCGCGTTTGATCAGCTGTTACTGGCTGTGGGGCGCGAGGCAAATACCGAAGGCTTTGGCTTGCAGGCGTTGGGTATTGAAACCCGGGAGAATGGCACTATTGAAGTAAATGAGTACTTACAAACCCAGTATCCTAACATTTATGCAGTGGGCGATGTCACCGGGCCGTTTCAGTTTACCCACACCGCCGCCCACCAAGCGTGGTATGCCACGGTAAACGCGCTGTTTGGTCGCTTTAAAAAGTTCAAGGTGGATTATTCAGTCATCCCATGGGCGACCTTCACTGAACCAGAGGTGGCGCGGGTGGGGTTAAATGAACGGGAGGCGAAAGCGCAAGGAGTGGCTTATGAGGTGACCCGTTTCGATCTTGAAGAGCTGGATCGGGCAATTATTGATGGCGAGGCCCATGGTTTTGTAAAAGTGTTGACGGTGCTGGGCAAAGATAAAATTTTGGGTGTCACTATTGTTGGAGCACATGCGGGTGATCTAATTGCCGAATATGTGCTGGCCATGAAGCACGGCCTAGGGCTGAATAAAATCCTCGCTACAATTCATATCTACCCCACCATGGCAGAGGCCAATAAATATGCGGCAGGTGAATGGAAGCGCGCTCACGCACCGCAACGATTGCTGAAATGGGCGGCGCGTTTTCATGGCTGGATGCGTGGGTGAGGGTTTTTCCAGCCCTTTTCAGGGTAACCGCTATCACCAACCTCTTAGCTTGGTTATAATCAGTGGCTCTTTTTCCAGCGCCAAGAAATGATTCCTATGAAGAAACCTGAACTGCTTGCTCCCGCAGGTACCCTGCATAATATGCGTTATGCCTTTGCCTATGGTGCGGATGCGGTCTATGCCGGTCAGCCGCGCTACAGTTTGCGGGTGCGTAATAACGATTTTCAGCTGGAAAACCTGCAAATAGGGATTGATGAGGCGCACGCACAGGGGAAGCAGTTTTTTGTGGCTTCCAACGTCATGCCTCATAATTCAAAGGTAAAAACCTACCTGCGTGATATTGAGCCGGTGATCGCCATGCAGCCAGATGCGCTAATTATGTCTGATCCGGGGCTGATTATGATGGTGCGCGAAGCGTTTCCCGATCAGGTGATTCACCTCTCGGTGCAGGCGAATGCGGTGAACTACGCGGATGTGCAGTTTTGGGAGAAGATCGGCCTCTCGCGGGTGATTCTCTCCCGGGAGCTGTCACTGGATGAGATTGAAGAGATTCGCCAGCGCTGTCCTGATATGGAGCTGGAGGTGTTTGTTCATGGCGCACTCTGCATCGCCTACTCTGGTCGCTGCCTGTTGTCGGGTTACTTCAACCACCGTGATCCCAACCAAGGCACCTGCACCAACTCCTGTCGCTGGGAGTATAAGATGGAAAATGCAGAGGATAATATAAGTGGCGATATACAAAAGCTCGATTTCGACCCTTTTGCGGCGATGAATCAAACCGGCATCACTGATCTAGGTGGCATGAAGAGACATCCGCTGGCAAATCGCCCCTATCTTATTGAAGAGAAAGGGCGGACGGGTGAGAGTATGCCGATTTTTGAAGATGACCACGGCACCTACATCATGAACTCCAAAGATCTGCGAGCGGTGGAGCATGTGCAGCGTCTCGCCGAGATGGGTATCGACTCACTCAAGATAGAGGGGCGTACCAAGTCCCACTACTACGTGGCACGCACCACACAGATCTATCGCCAGGCGATTGATGATGCGGCGGCGGGGCGGCCATTCAATCCGGAACTGTTTGGCAAGCTGGAAGGGTTGGCCAGTCGGGGCTATACCGACGGTTTCTACCAGCGGCACCACACCGCAGAGCATCAAAACTATATTGATGGCAACTCAAAGGCCAATACACAACTGTTTGTGGGTGAGATCAAAGGCTATGATGATGAGCGTGGCATGGCGCGTATTTTGGCCAAAAACAAGATAGTGGTGGGGGATGAGTTGGAGCTAATACTCCCTGCCGGTAATCGTCGCTTCAAGCTGGAGAAGATGGAAAATCTAAAAGGTCAGCCGGTAACACAAGCCGCCGGTGGCGGCCATGAAGTGATGATTCCTCTGGATAAAGCGGCGTTTGAGTATGGCTTGTTGGCGAAGTTTTTATAGTTGAAAATGCTTCTCGGACAGTCTCCTAGCCATAGCGGTTATAGACGCTGTCTCGCAGTAGCGGTGGGTATTTTCTGCGGTTATCTGCCTGGGCTCGTTTGAGTTTTTCCAGCTCACCTCGGGCAAGCTCATGGCCCTGATTTGCGGCTAGGCGAAGCCACTTGTGGGCATGGTGCAGATTGCGCAGTACATCACCGGTCTCTAACCCATCCAGATAGATGCGCCCCAGGGTGTATTGCGCCTCGCTCTCGCCAGTGGCGGCAGCTTTAAAAAACCACTCCATGGCAATAAAAGTATCTTGAGGAACTCGGTTGCCCTCAAGGTGAATCTCTCCTAAGGCGATTTGTGCCGCAGCAAAGCCCTGATCGGCAGCTTGTTGGTACCACTGTAGTGCCTGCCCAATATTTTGCGCAACGCCGATCCCTTCCCAATAAAAGATCGCAAGGTAGTTTTGTGCTGCGGGGTCACCCGTTTCGGCGGCAAGTTGGAACCAGTAGAATGCTCTCTCATGATCTGCGGCTGTCAGGCCACCATTGATATATTGCAGTCCAAGATAGAGCTGCCCATGAATAAAGCCAGCCTGCGCTGATTCTATATAGAGCTTTAGAGCCATCTCCTTATCGACAGCAACCCCTTCACCATTTTCGTACAGTGTGCCAATCGCAAAGGTGGCTGCGGTGTAGTGATTGGCAGCGGCCTTCTCAAACCAGCTTTTAGCCTCTACCGCATTACGCTTAACTCCCTGCCCCTCCAGATACATAAAACCCAGCATATGCTGAACTTCAGCATTGCCCTGCTCTGCAACGGGCAGCCATTGATCGTGGGCTGATTGATAGTCCCCGTTTAAATAGGCATCCCAACCGGCTATCTCATCAGCAGCGAGTTGCAGGGGGAGCAGTAAGAGTATTAATAAAAGGCCAAAAACTGTTTTTTTCATGGTGATGTCCATTACCAGTGAAAGCTTATATCATTACTTTTCGGCGGGTAATTACCAAAGCTTGAGCGATAACGTTAAAAAACAGGAGGTATTTATGGCTGGAGTGTTGCCGAAGTAGTGCATGGGTGGTGTGAGTTGAGTGAGCGTCTCTACCAGTAGATAAAAAACAAATGAAGAAGGATAGTCATAATGAATGAAGGCATAAAACAGCTGGGTTTAGCACTGGCTCTAGGGCTGTTCTCGGCAACCATTATTGCAGACGACCACGGTGATAAGTCGGGTGAGGCTTGTGAAGATTTCGGCCCGCAAACACCACGAAATATAGATAGTCAGGCAGGTGAAAATAAGCGTATTTTTGGTACCGCACCTGACTCAAGTGAGATGAATTTGTGCAATATCCACTTCCACAAAAACGCCGAACATAAAGCAAGCGCATTTAGCATCTATGCGGGTGATGGCGATGGTAAGGGATATAACAGTGGTTACCAGTGTGGCATCAGCAAAACCTTGAGTTCAGCAGAGCTGAAGCCAACTAAAAACGCTATCTGTGAAGGTAAGGGTGGCGGCTTGAAGCCCGGTGACACCATCGAGGTTCACTGGGTACACTCCTCTTGCGATGTCGAGCCGGGTGCGACACTGGGTTCCTGTCTCTCAGGTGATGATTGCTTGAACCCATCACTGCGAGTGGAGACTCAGGTATTTACCTTGGTCAACGACCCTAGCGCGATGAATTTCAATGATATGGATTACGATGGCAATAACATTAATGACTATCATCAGCCAAAAGGGTTGCCAACCAATACCGGTCAGCCGATTGAATTCCTCGGCTCAACCACAGGCCCCAGCTACAGTGGCGAGAAGTGCTCTCCGGCACAGGTCACCTGGAGTGTTCGCCCACTGTGTGCCAAAGTCGATATCAACAGTGTTGGTGAGTGGTGTAAAGATAATGTATTTGATGAAGGGTATGCCCAGGGCGTTCGCAAGTTGGTAACCAACCCCAAGTTGCTCTCTGATATTAAATAGGCACGGGCTCTATCCATAACAGAAAGCCGCTACTGGCAGGTGCGGTAGCGGCTTTTTTATGGGGTGCGTATTAGCCCTACGGGCGGGGCTTGAAGATGACGGCGCGAATACGGCGGTTCTCTGCTCGCCCCTCCGGAGTTTGGTTGTCTGCAATGGGGCGAGTGTCGCTATAACCTGCAATCGAAACCCTCTCTCTCGGAACCTCCAGTGCGTAGATCATATACTTAGCTACCGTCGCCGCACGAATAGCCGATAACTCCCAGTTGGAGGTATAACGATATTTGAGCTCCTGGTTGAGTGGGAGGCTGTCGCTGTGTCCCTCGATGCGGATAGAGTAGTCAGGGTAGCGGTTTAACGCCGCCGCAATCTCCTCCACAACCGCTTTACCCTCTGTGGTGAGGTCCACCTGAGCCGAAGGGAAGAGGGCGGTTTGGCCTAACTCGATAACCGTAAGGTTCTCAATTTGTTGAACCTTGATGTTGTTTTTGCGAAGCGCTTCGTCCAGGTCAAGACGCAAGGCTTCAATTTCGGAGCGAGCTCTCTTTTGCTCTCGATCAGAGAGCCGCTGCTGACTCTCCAACTGCTCGTCATAATCTTTGCGTAGCTGCTGCTGATAAGCCTCCTCTTGCTGTAGCTCCAGCTTAAGTGCTTCATTCGCCTCCTTTAGCTCCTTGGTGGAGCAGCCACCCAAGAGGAGGGCCATGGTGAGTGCCAAAAGCGTAATGCGGTAGCTGTACATATTTTTCTCCTGCAATATCAACTTTATAACGCCTGTTGTTCGCGTTGTATCAGATGATAGCGATTTATTAGCTCAATACAAG